>NZ_CP038469.1:4537972-4840504 GCF_004684345.1 Citrobacter tructae | reverse complement strand
CCTGTTTAAGGGGCTCGATGAGATGCAGCAAATGGCATTTAGCCAGACGCTGGGAGCCTCGGACTATTTCATGCTCGCGGTGATTAAACTGGCGGCGTTAGTGGTTGCCGCCACCAGCGGTTTTCGCGGGGGACGCATTTTCCCGGCGGTATTCGTTGGCGTTGCGCTGGGGTTGATGCTTCACGCTCATGTCGAAGCCGTTCCGGCAGCGATCACCGTCTCCTGTGCCATTCTGGGGCTAGTGTTGGTCGTCACTCGAGACGCCTGGCTGAGCCTGTTTATGGCGGCAGTGGTGGTTCCCGACTCCACCCTGCTGCCGCTGCTGTGCATCGTCATGCTTCCCGCCTGGCTGCTGTTGGCAGGCAAACCGATGATGATCGCCAACCGCCCGGATCAATAACTATCCTCCGTTCCGGGCTTCCAGCGCACGGGTCACCGTGCGCAACAGCTCAGGCAGATCGGCTTTCGGCAGTATCACTTCAATTAACGAAAGCCGCTGCGGGCACTCCACCCGGGCAAGTACCTCTTCCAACTGTACGGCTTGCGTCACGCGCCAGCACTCCGCCTGACACTCCCGGCTCAGCGCCTGTGGTACCTGCGTCCAGTTCCATCCGGCAATATCGTTATAACGCTGGTTCGCCCCGTGAATAGCGCGCTCTACGGTATAGCCATCATTATTGAGCAGTAAAATAACCGGAGATTGCCCGTCTCTGAGCATCGAGCCCAATTCCTGAATCGTGAGTTGGGCTGCGCCGTCGCCAATAATCAGGATCACCCGACGATCCGGATTCGCCGTTTGTGCCCCCAATGCAGCGGGTAAGGAATAACCTATCGAGCCCCACAGCGGCTGCACCAGCACCTCCGCCCCGGAAGGTAACAAGAGCGCTGCCGCACCAAATGCCGCAGTCCCCTGATCGACAAGGATAATGTCGTCAGGCGCCAGATATTGCTGCACCGTATGCCAGAAATTCTCCTGCGTCAGTGGTCCCTTTTCAATCAGGGGACGCCCGGCAGGAGGTCGTTGCGGCGGCAGAGAAAATGACAGCTCCAGGCACAGTTCCCGTAGCGTGGTTACCGCCTGCTCCATCGGGACGTTAAACCACTGACTTCCCACACGCGCAGCATGCGGCTGAACCTCAATCGTGCGATCCTGCGGTAAACACTGCGTAAAACCGGCGGTTAGAGTGTCAATAAAACGGGTACCAACGCAGATAATCGTGTCGGCATCTTCTATCGACTGGCGTACATATTCGCTGCTGGCCCCCGCGCTGTAAGTACCAACAAACGCCGGATGACGCTCATCAAAAAGCCCCTTGCCCATTAACAACGTGGCATGGGCCATCGGCGTTTCCACCATCCAGCGCTGTAGGACTGGCTGCAAACCAAAGCGCTGCGCGAGAAAATCAGCCAGTAACGCCACACGTGAACTGTCCAGCAGTCGTTCACGGGCCTGAAAACGAAACGCTGCCGCCACGCTGCTCTCCGGTTCACTCAGAGGAATAATCAGTCGCTCCTGCGGGGGCGTAGCGGGCTGTTTGGCAACATCGGCAGGCAGCATCAGGTAGCCCGGCCTGCGCTCGGTTAGCATGACCCGCAGCACACGATCAATTTCATAGCAGGCATTTTGTTCATCAAGTACCGCGCTTGCCGCCGTCACCGCCTGGTGCATCCGATAAAAATGCTGAAAATCTCCGTCACCCAAGGTGTGATGCATAAGCTCCCCACGACGCTGGGCACCGCTGCACGGCGCGCCCACAATCTGCAACACGGGAACATATTCTGCGTAGCTGCCCGCTAATCCATTAATGGCGCTTAACTCTCCAACGCCAAAAGTGGTGAGAAGCGCCCCAGCTCCGGCGATCCGGGCATACCCATCCGCAGCATAAGCCGCATTCAATTCGTTCGCACAGCCGACCCAACACACATCGGGGTGCTCAATCACATGGTCGAGAAACTGCAAATTATAATCGCCCGGCACACCAAAAAGATGGCCAATACCACAACCTGCCAGTCTGTCCAGCAAGTAATCAGCAACGGAATACGGGGTTTGCATGACAGCTATCCTTCTGACGGTAACCTCATGTTGAGTATCGAAGAACTGAGATAGCTGTCCAGGAAAGACGCCATGGAAGGGGTGGAAAGCAAGATTTACAGTTTTACCGATAAAATTTCATTGAAGTCTCTCCGGTGTAACCGTATACACTGAAATCTTCACGTTATCCGAAAGGGGGCCACATGGTTTATCAGGCTGATGAAAATCGCTATCAGACAATGGAGTACAGCCGCTGCGGTCAGAGCGGGTTAAAGCTACCGGTTATCTCTCTGGGTCTATGGCACAATTTTGGCGACACCACGCAGGTAGAGAACAGTCGAAACCTGCTACAGCGCGCTTTCGATCTGGGGATAACCCATTTTGATCTCGCCAACAACTATGGCCCACCTCCGGGTTCAGCCGAGCGTAATTTCGGCCGTATTTTGCAGGAAGATTTTCTACCGTGGCGGGATGAACTCATTATCTCCACCAAGGCGGGCTATACCATGTGGGACGGCCCCTACGGTGACTGGGGCTCGCGTAAATACCTGATTGCCAGCCTCGACCAAAGCCTCAAACGCATGGGGCTGGAATATGTGGATATATTCTACCACCATCGTCCCGACCCACAAACGCCGCTCAGAGAAACCATGAAGGCGCTGGATCATATTGTTCGCCAGGGTAAAGCGTTGTATGTCGGGCTGTCTAACTATCCCGCCGACCTTGCCAGACAGGCGATTGAGATACTCGACGACTTAGACACCCCTTGCCTGATCCATCAGCCGAAATATTCCATGTTTGAACGTTGGGTTGAAAGTGATCTACTGTCGCTGCTGCAGGAGAAAGGCGTGGGCAGTATTGCTTTCTCTCCGCTGGCTGGTGGGCAGTTAACTGACCGCTACCTGAACGGGATCCCTGCGGATTCTCGTGCGGCAAGCGGCAGTCGCTTTCTTAACCCGGATCAGATTACACCAGAGAAACTGGAAAAAGTCCGCCAGCTGAATGCGCTGGCTGAGCGTCGGGGGCAGAAGCTCTCCCAGATGGCCCTGGCCTGGGTTCTGCGGGAAGACAAAGTCACCTCAGTGCTGATTGGTGCCAGTAAAACGGCGCAAATTGAAGATGCTGTCGGCATGCTGGCAAACCGTCATTTCTCTGCAGAAGAGTGCGCGGAGATTGACGCCATCCTGGGTTGTTCGAAATAAAGACACATTTATTAACAAAAAGTGCTCTCTCTCATGATTTAAGAGTTAAGGCGATTAAACGGGGCTTTACTGCCCCGTAATATTGCGTTAACAGGCCGGCTACGGCTCGATCGTGAAGGAGATAAAAAATGTTCAGGTCACTGATTCTGGCTGCAGCCTTATTGGCTTTTACGCCGCTGGCCGCAAATGCTGGCGAAATCACCCTGCTGCCATCAATAAAATTACAAATTGGCGATCGCGACAATTATGGTAACTACTGGGATGGCGGACACTGGCGCGACCGGGGTTACTGGCACAATAATTATGAATGGCGCCAAAATCGCTGGTGGCGTCATGACAACGGGTATCATCGCGGTTGGGATAAGCGCAAAGCTTACGAGCGCGGTTACCGTGAAGGCTGGAACGATCGCGATGACCATCGCGGTCGCGGAAAGGGTCACGGACGAGGTCACGGCCACCATCATTAATGTAACAAAAGAGCCTGCGGGCTCTTTTTTCTTACAAACCGAGCGCGGTCCCTACCAGCAGCCAGATATTCAGCGCCACCACCAGCACCACAATCATCCAGCCAACATATTTAATCCAGACAGTGTTAACCAAATCCCCCATTAATGTACTGTTGCTGGTGAATATCAGGAGTGGTACCAGCGCCAGCGCGATACCGAAACTCAGTAGTACCTGACTCATGACCAGAATACGGGTGGGATCCAGGCCCATCAGGATGACGATAAACGACGGCATCATGGTCACCGTACGACGAACCCACAGCGGGATGTGAAAACGGATAAACCCCTGCATGACCACCTGTCCGGCCAGCGTGCCGACAACCGTTGAAGAAAGCCCCGCCGCTACCAGGCTGAGACCAAATACCGTCGCTGCCGCATGACTCAACAACGGCTCCAGAGTCAGATAAGCCTGATCGAGATCGGTAATGCCGGTATGGCCGCTGAAATGAAAGGCCGCAGCGGCTGTAGCCATCATCGCCAGATTGACAAACCCGGCAATAGTCATGGCAATAGCCACATCCCATTTGGTTGCCGCGTAGCGCTGTTGACGTGTCCCACCATGCAGGTGCTGGGTTAAAGAGGAGTGTAGATAAATGACGTGCGGCATAATTGTTGCCCCGAGCACGCCGGCCGCCAGAAAGACCGCTTCGGAGTTCGGCAGGCTGGGAATGATCATGCCCTTACTCAACTGCACCAGATTAGGCTGTGAGAAAATTAGCTCGACAATATAGGCTGCGGCAACAAACAACAGTAATCCGCCAATCACCTTTTCCAGCGGTTTTTGTCCTCGGCGCTGCAGCATCAGGATTAAAAATGTGGCGATACCGGTCAGTACCGCCCCCTGCAGCAACGAAACACCGAGGATCAGCTTAAAGCCAATTGCGGCACCGATAAATTCAGCAAGATCGGTCGCCATTGCAATAATTTCAGCCTGCACCCAGTAAAACCACACTACCGGACGTGGATAGTGATCGCGAATTTGCTCCGCGAGATTTTTTCCGGTGGCAATACCCAACTTGGCCGATAGCACCTGAATCAGCATCGCCATCAGGTTTGCCCAGACAACGACCCACAGCAGTTTATAACCAAAGCTGGCCCCTGCCTGGATGTTGGTGGCAAAGTTACCAGGGTCGATATACCCGATAGCCGCGATGAATGCAGGTCCCATTAACGCAAGTTTCAACTTGCGCGCCGCCCGCCCACTGCTTGTCTCAACGCGTTCGTTTGTCATTTTCGTGCCTCAAAAAACATAGCCTTTGCTATGTTTCAAACTACGCCAATTGAGAATGATTATCAAATTCATTTTGATGGATAAAAATGATTTCTTTGATAGCGTTGGTCTATAAATAGATCAGGGATCTGGCAACTCAGGTGAGATGTTTTATTAATGTTATGAGATTAGCACAGTGACATAACTTTTCACTTCCATACTAAACATCACGGAAGTGTATTACCGATCACTAATTTTGAATCTCGTCACAGGTCCTTATTATAGTGTGTGTTTGATCTCGTTTTCTTTACTGTTGTTACATAGAATGTGCACGAAAACTAAATCTGCCTCAAATTTGGAGCAAATATGGACCGCGTTCTTCACTTTGTCCTGGCCCTTGCCGTGGTTGCGGTACTCGCACTGCTGGCAAGCAGTGACCGTAAAAAAATCCGCATTCGTTATGTTATTCAATTGCTTGTTATTGAAGTGTTACTGGCATGGTTCTTCCTGAACTCTGATGTCGGTCTGGGCTTTGTGAGAGGCTTCTCCGAGATGTTTGAAAAACTACTCGGGTTCGCGAATGAAGGGACAAACTTTGTCTTCGGCAGCATGAACGATAAAGGTCTGGCATTCTTCTTCCTGAAAGTGCTGTGCCCAATCGTCTTCATTTCCGCTCTGATCGGTATTTTGCAGCATATCCGCGTTCTGCCGGTTATCATCCGCGCGATTGGATTTCTGTTATCCAAAGTCAACGGTATGGGCAAGCTGGAATCCTTCAACGCCGTCAGCTCGCTGATCTTAGGTCAGTCTGAGAACTTTATTGCCTATAAAGATATTCTGGGCAAGATGTCACGCAACCGTATGTACACCATGGCAGCGACGGCGATGTCCACCGTTTCCATGTCCATCGTCGGCGCGTACATGACCATGCTGGAACCGAAATACGTCGTTGCGGCGCTGGTTCTGAACATGTTCAGCACCTTTATCGTACTGTCGCTGATCAACCCTTACACCGTGGATGCCAGTGAAGAAGATATCCAGATGTCCAACCTGCACGAAGGACAGAGCTTCTTCGAAATGCTGGGTGAATACATTCTGGCAGGCTTCAAAGTGGCGATTATCGTTGCAGCTATGCTGATTGGTTTCATCGCGCTGATTGCAGCCCTGAACGCCCTGTTCGCCACCGTTACCGGTTGGTTTGGCTACAGCATCTCCTTCCAGGGTATCCTGGGCTACATCTTCTACCCTATTGCATGGGTAATGGGTGTGCCGTCCAGCGAAGCCTTGCAGGTGGGCAGTATCATGGCGACAAAACTGGTTTCCAACGAATTTGTGGCAATGATGGACCTGCAGAAAATCGCCTCTACGCTCTCTCCACGCGCGGAAGGTATTCTGTCTGTGTTCCTGGTCTCTTTCGCTAACTTCTCTTCCATCGGTATCATTGCAGGCGCGATTAAAGGCCTGAATGAAGAGCAAGGTAACGTGGTTTCCCGCTTTGGTCTGAAGCTGGTATACGGCTCTACGCTGGTGAGCGTTCTGTCGGCGTCCATCGCAGCTCTAGTATTGTAAGACACGCACGTCGTGATAAGGCCGGGGAGATTCTCCCCGGTTTTTTTATGTCCGTAATTTGGCAATCTGAACAGAGAATCAGGCGAGAAACAAAAACAAAAAACCCCCGCTTTTCAGCGAGGGTTTCAATTTTGGTGGAGCTAAGCGGGATCGAACCGCTGACCTCCTGCATGCCATGCAGGCGCTCTCCCAGCTGAGCTATAGCCCCACGATGCTTTTACGTACCAAATTTAGTGGGATTAAATTTGGTGGAGCTAAGCGGGATCGAACCGCTGACCTCTTGCATGCCATGCAAGCGCTCTCCCAGCTGAGCTATAGCCCCGTCACGTAAAGCTTGTCGAGTTGACGGGCGGCATAATATGAATTCCCTTCGCGCGTGTCAACGGCAAAATTAACTCACTGAATTCAATCGCTGAAAAAGCAGGCAAATGAAGAACATTGCGCAACAACTCGCATTCAGTAGTTAAACGCGTCACGGTTTCTAGTAAAATGGTGCTATAAAATGAACCACTAATTAACCCCACGACTATTCAGGGAATCGTTATGTTCAAGGAACGGATGACGCCAGAAGAACTTGCTAATCTGACCGGTTACAGCCGACAGACCATCAATAAATGGGTGCGCAAGGAAGGCTGGGCTACGTCACCAAAACCGGGCGTTCAGGGCGGAAAAGCCCGTCTGGTTCACGTCACCGAACAAGTTCGTGAATACATACGCAGTGCAGAACGTTCAGCTGAAGGTTTATCAGATAACGGCTCTTTAGCGGGCGACTCTTCTATTGAAACACTACTGATAACCCTCGCGAAAGAAATGACGCCAGCAGAACAAAAAATGTTTACGTCCCTGATCCTGCGTGAAGGCATTACGGGTTTGTTACAACGCTTAGGGATCCGCGACAGCAAATAATATGAAAAAATTACGCAGCAAAATGACCACCGAAGAACTGGCTGAATGTCTTGGCGTCGCCAAACAAACGGTCAATCGTTGGATCAGAGAACAAAACTGGAAAACCGAAAAGTTTCCTGGCGTGAAAGGTGGTCGTGCAAGGCTTATTCATATTGATGCTGGCGTACGGGAGTTTATCCTCAATATCCCTGCTTTTCGCAAAATCCCTGAGTTTTATCAGGCTGAAGAACCCGTGGCAGAATACACGCACGTTGTCCTCAGTCACGCCTGTCGTCAGATAATCAGCACGCTGGATAACATGTCGCCAACGGAACAAGAAAAGCTGTGGCAGTTTATCTCGCGCGAAGGTATTCGCAATTTCCTTGCTCGACTGGGCATTGATGAGTCCGAATAAATGCCATAAAAAACGGCAGGATGCGCTCCTGCCGTTTTGTTATCTCTCAACCTGTCTTACTGTTGATTTTCACGCTCAGCAATAAACGCCAGCGCTTTGTTAATACGTTCAATGCTGCGGGATTTACCAATCGCATGCACCGTCACATCTAACGCCGGAGACTGGCCTGCGCCAGTAACCGCAACGCGCAGCGGCATACCGACTTTCCCCATGCCCACTTCCAGCTCATCAGCGGTAGACTGAATCGCGTGATGCACGTTTTCAGCGGTCCATTCAGTAATAGCAGCAATTTTATCACGCACCACTTCCAGCGGCTGACGCGCTACCGGGCGTAGATGTTTCTTCGCGGCGTCCGCATCGAACTCAGCAAAGTCTTCGTAGAAATAGCGGCAACTCTGCGCCATCTCTTTCAGTGTTTTGCAGCGCTCACCCAGCAGTTTTACCAGCTCGGACAGCTGTGGACCAACGCGAGTATCGATATTTTCCTGCTCGATGTGCCACTGCAGGTGCGTTGCCACATATTCTGGTGCCAGAGAGTTAATGTAGTGATGGTTCAGCCACTGCAGTTTCTCGGTGTTGAATGCGCTCGCCGATTTGCTGACCGCGCCGAGAGAGAACAGTTTGATCATTTCTTCGCGGGTGAAGATTTCCTGATCGCCGCTGGACCAACCCAGACGCACCAGATAGTTCAGCAGCGCTTCTGGCAGGTAGCCGTCGTCGCGATACTGCATAACGCTGACCGCACCGTGGCGTTTGGACAGTTTTTTACCGTCATCGCCGTTGATCATCGACACGTGGGCGTAAACCGGCACCGGCGCGTTCAGCGCTTTCAGGATGTTGATTTGACGCGGGGTGTTGTTGATATGGTCTTCGCCACGAATGACGTGGGTAATTTCCATATCCCAGTCATCAACAACAACACAGAAGTTATAGGTCGGTGAACCGTCGGTACGGCGGATGATCAGATCGTCCAGTTCCTGGTTGCTGAATTCGATCGGCCCACGGATCTGGTCGTCAAAAATAACGGAACCGTCTTGCGGGTTGGCAAAACGCACCACGCAAGGTTCATCGTCGGCGTGATGTTCGTGACCATGGCGGCAGCGCCCGTCGTAACGCGGCTTCTCGCCTTTCGCCATCTGCTCTTCACGCAACTGTTCCAGACGCTCTTTGGAGCAGTAGCATTTATATGCAGTGCCCGCCTCCAGCATCTCATCAATAACGGCGTTGTAGCGATCAAAACGTTTGGTCTGGAAATACGGGCCTTCATCCCACTCCAGATTGAGCCAGTTCATACCATCCATAATGGCTTCGATAGCTTCCGGCGTGGAGCGTTCGAGATCGGTGTCTTCAATACGCAGCACAAACTCACCGCTATGGTTACGTGCAAAAAGCCAGGAATAAAGAGCAGTACGCGCACCGCCGACATGCAGGTAACCTGTCGGGCTTGGCGCGAAGCGAGTTTTGATTTTCATGAAATGGCCTTACGTTTATAAAGATGCCGACAACCGGCAAATCCTGGGAAGATTATCAGGTTGGTATTCTATCACCGTGGTCTGATTCCTCAATGTTGTTCAGGTTGGAACATTACGCTTTGCCATTTTCGTATACAAATCATGCCGCACGGATGGTTTTGCGATCGTTTTGCTTAAATTTACGACGAACGAACAATTTCTTTAGAAAATGCGTTGACTCATTTTCAACTCTCCCTATAATGCGACTCCACACAGCGGGGGTGATTAGCTCAGCTGGGAGAGCACCTCCCTTACAAGGAGGGGGTCGGCGGTTCGAACCCGTCATCACCCACCAACTACTTTATGTAGTCTCCGCCGTGTAGAACAAGAAATTGAGAAGTGGGTGATTAGCTCAGCTGGGAGAGCACCTCCCTTACAAGGAGGGGGTCGGCGGTTCGATCCCGTCATCACCCACCACTTTCTCGCCAGCTGGATTTCTTGTTAAAATGTGAAGTACCGAAGTGGGTGATTAGCTCAGCTGGGAGAGCACCTCCCTTACAAGGAGGGGGTCGGCGGTTCGATCCCGTCATCACCCACCACTTCGGGGCGTTAGCTCAGTTGGTAGAGCAGTTGACTTTTAATCAATTGGTCGCAGGTTCGAATCCTGCACGCCCCACCAATGTAAAAAGGCGCCCTAAAGGCGCCTTTTTGCTATCTGCTATTTATAAAAATCATGTTGTTAATGCTGTAACCAGTTTATTCAGCGCCGGTGTAGCCTGCTGCTGCTCATAGACAATATACAAATCTGCCGGAATACGTTCCTCTAATGGCCGGAATACCACGCCAGGCCAGTTCATTTGCGCATAACCATCAGCCATCAGCGTAATGCCAATCCCCATACTGATCATCGCCAGCACGGTCTGCGGTTCGACCACTTCACGTACAATCATCGGTGAAAATCCAGCCTGCTGGCAAATTCGCTGTAAAAAAGCCCAATCTGAATGTACGGAAGGTAATGTGACAAAATATTCATTGCGCAGTGCCGCCAGGGGCACCGCCTGACGTACAGCCAGGTGATGATCTTCTGGCACTGCGACTAAAAATGACGATTCATGCAAACGCAGGCTAACAAATCCCTCGGGGGGGTCAATCGCCATTCGCCAAATCCCGGCATCAAGTTCCCGACGCTCTAACAACGCCATTTGCATACCTGGCGATTTTTCGCGAAACAGTACCTCAACATTTGGGTTTGCTTTCAAAAAATGGTGCATTGCAGGGCGCATTCTGCCCCACAGCGCCGTACCGACTACGCCCAGTTCAATGCGCCCTGCTTCACCGCGACCAATCTGCTCCACCCGCGCTAGTGCCTGATTTGCACTGGCCAGCAAACGACGTGACTCCTCCATCAAAATCTTCCCCGCATGGGTTAACGCCACGCTGCGAGAATGACGAATAAAAAGCAGTGTACCCAGTTGGTTTTCCAGTTCTTTAATATGAACACTAAGCGGTGGCTGAGACATATTCAGACGCGCCGCAGCGCGCCCAAAATGGAGTTCTTCCGCAACGGCAAGAAAATAACGTAACAACTTAAGGTCTGTTCGGTATACACGTTCCATGGTGAAGCGCTCCGTAGCGGTGAGAAGGGTACATCACGTTATCAGGGCATAAAGTACTTCACAACCAAATAACCTATATACATAAATACAATTGATAATATTCCCGGCAATACATTTGGAACGGGAATAGGTAAACGTAATAGCGTAAAAAGAGCACCAATACCAAAACCGACACCCGAAGAGAAAAATATTTCTTTCACGCACTGTCCTTTATAATTTAAAGCAGCTCTGGCGACCAGAGCTGCTAATCCGTTTTAATGAGCAACCGCACGATTCACTATTTTTTCTGGGTCATGCTTGTATTTAAACCCGAAGAAAAACAGCACAGCGAGAAATAATGCGTATCCTGCAAACACCAGCCATATTGTTTGCCAATCTTTAACGCCATCGAGGGAGAAATAATCCACTGCCATGCCGCTGAGAATCGACCCCACCCAAGCTCCCACACCATTAACCATGGTCATAAACAGCCCCTGAGCGCTGGCGCGAATGCTGGAGTCCACTTCCTGCTCTACAAACACCGACCCCGAGATATTGAAAAAGTCGAATGCACAGCCGTAAACGATCATCGACATAAGCAGCAGGATGAAACCGGTTGGTGACGGATCGCCAAAAGCAAAGAAACCAAAGCGCAGCGTCCATGCCAGCATGCTCATCAGCATCACCGTTTTAATACCAAATCGCTTCAGGAAGAATGGGATGGTAAGAATAAATCCGACCTCAGCCATTTGCGAAACGGACAACAAAATAGACGGATATTTCACCACAAAACTGTCAGCAAATTCCGGGTTGCGGGCAAAATCATGCAGGAACGGATTGCCAAAAACATTCGTGATTTGCAATACCGCGCCCAGCATCATGGCAAAGAGAAAGAAAATGGCCATACGCGGATTTTTAAATAATACAAACGCATCCAGCCCGAGTTTACTGGCAAGCGTTGCTGTGGCTTTTTTCTCTGCTACCGGGATTTTCGGTAACGTCAACGCATAACCCGCCAACACCAACGAGGCCCCGGAGGCAATATAAAGTTGCAGGTTACTCAGCTCAAAATGCAGCAGACTGACCGACCACATAGCAATAATAAAACCTACCGTACCAAACACGCGGATAGGCGGGAAGCTAGTTACCGGGTCGAGGCCCGCCTGCGCGAGGCAGGAGTAGGAGATGCTATTGGATAAGGCAATGGTTGGCATAAAGGCCATCGCGTTGATAAGCATCACCCAAAACATCATATCGGCGTCGGTTACTAAGGCGGAATAGAAAAGTACGCCAGCACAAACCAAATGGCAGAGCATATAAGCGCGCTCCGCTCTAAGCCATTTATCGGCAATAATCCCCATAATACCAGGCATAATAATCGCCGCGATACCTTTGGAGCTATACACCATACCAACGTCTGCACCGGTAAAACTCAGGGTATTAATCATGTAAGATCCGAGGGTCGTCAGCCAACTCCCCCAGATAAAATATTGCAAAAAGGACATTACCTTTAAACGAGAAGTGATGCTCATCATCGTTTCCTTATCGCATCAATAGACCTCATATCCGAGGTCTTTTTATGTTGTTTTTATCAGGCAATTTTGCGCAGAAAGCCGCAAATAAGATTGATAAAGTTCTGTCGCGAAAGTTCCGCCGCAGCCAGGGTTTGCGCATGGGAGAGTTTTACATCGCCCAGCCCCTCCGCCAGATTGGTAATCGCGGATACTGCAACAACGTTGAGACCGCAATGACGAGCGGTTATCACTTCCGGCACAACGGACATCCCTACCACGTCGCCGCCAATAATCTGCATCATACGAATTTCTGCCGCCGTTTCGAAGTTCGGCCCCGGATAAGAAACAAATACGCCTTCGGTGAGAGGGAACCCCTCTTCTGCCGCAACGGTCTGGAGAATAGAGCGGTAATTTGCATCATAAGCATTTGCCAGCGAGAAGAAGCGATCGCCAAAACGATCATCATTCGCACCTACCATCGGCGTACCTGGCATCGTGTTGATATGATCGCGTAACGCCACCAGACTTCCCGGGCCGACTTCTGGGCGCAAAGACCCCGCAGCATTGGTGCAGAACAGCAATTCACAACCCAATAATTTTAGAGTACGAATCGCGTCAGTCATGATGGTCATACCCCGGCCTTCATAGAAATGACCACGCCCTTTCATGCAGGCGACAGGCACACCTGCCAGATGACCGAGCACCAGTTCCCCTGCGTGTCCGTGGATGGTGCTGACAGGAAAACCGGGTAGTTTTTCATAGGAAATGGCGACCGCATTCTCAATTTGCTCTGCCAGCGCACCAAGCCCGGAACCTAAAATAAACGCAACTCGCGGGGTAAACTCCGGTTTGTGCGCACGAATAATATCAACACAATACTCAGGATTATGAGAAAAGAGAGCGTGAGGCATAAATATCCTTTTTCTATCAGGTTAAATTTGACTCCTTTTTATAACGACGTTCATACCATGCTGACCAATACACTTTTCATGCCCTATCAATAGTCATTCGATATCGGTGGATTTAGATTCATTCTGTATTAATGCCTGGACAAAACAGTATTGGTGGTTGTTTGTTTTTCGTATTAACAATATGCCGATTTTATTCTTATAAATTTCCCGTTTATTCGTTAAACCATTAATAAAAATCGGCATAGGAAAATATGCGATGAAAAAACAGCTTCTCACTCTGGCACTCTCTTCTTTACTGATTATTCCCGCGCTATCCCATGCGGAATTTAAAGGCGGTTTCGCCGATATTGGTCTGCATTACCTCGACTGGACATCAGACACCACGGAAAGAACCAGTAAGAAATCCCATAAAGATGATTTTGGCTATCTTGAACTTGAAGGTGGTGCAAACTTTAGCTGGGGGGAAATGTACGGATTCTTCGACTGGGAGAATTTCTACAACGCCCGTCACGCAAAACCCGGTAGCGAACAGCGCTACACCTTCAAAAATACCAACCGCATCTATCTGGGGGATACGGGGCTAAACCTCTATCTCCACGCCTATGGGACTTACGGCTCACCGAATCGCGCTAACTTTCATGATGATATGTTTCTCTATGGTTTGGGCTATAACTTCACAGGTAACGGCTACTGGTTTAAACCCTTCTTTGCCAAACGCTATACCGACCAGACCTATTACACAGGGGATAACGGTTATGTAATGGGTTGGGTGGCCGGATATAGCTTCTTGCTGGGCAGTGAGAAATTCAGTGTGACTAACTGGAATGAGTACGAATTTGACCGTGACACAACCTACGCTGCAGGTAATGGTGGTAAAGACGGCATTAATGGCGCGATCGCATTCTGGTGGAATGCTACCCCTCATCTGACAGCCGGGATTCAATACCGCTACGCCGATAATAAACTGGGAGAATCCTTCCTGCAGGACGGCATTATTTACTCCATCAAATACCTGTTTTAACGCATTATGCCAGCCAGATAGTTAGATTTGATAGAGCGGATCGCGTGCGCGGCCAGCAGTTAATTCACTGGCCTGCGTACGCACTACATCCCACAGCGCCTGAGCGGCGGTCGATAACGATCGGTTTTTGCGTCGCGCCAGCATCAACTGCCGTTCCACCACCGGCGTCAATCGCTTGACCTGTAAATGACTTCCCTGTGGCAACGGTAGCGCCAGTGCAGGCAGCACGCTGATACCAATCCCCGCCTCCACCATCGGAAACAGCGTCGCCGGGTGACCTATCTCCTGCACAATGTTGGCATCAATGGAGAAATGGGCCAGCGCGGCATCAATCAGCGGTCGGCTACCGGAAGCGTAATCCTGCAACACCAGGCGTTCATGCAGGAGATCCTGCCAGTTAACCCACTCCCGTCCGGCTAAGGGATGATCCTCCCGGCATAGCAGCAGGAAGGGTTCCGACAACACCGCTTCACACTGCAGGTCCGTCGCAGCGCCAGGATCAATAACAATGCCGAAATCCACTTCCCCCTGACGAATGCTTTCCAGCACCCACTGCTGCGGCCTGTCGTGCAGGACGAAATCGATAGCCGGATAAAACGCATTGCTCTGCGCAATACATTGTGGAATGAGATGCGCGGAAATCGTCTGACTGGCCGCCACACGCACCGTACCAGTGAGCTGCGTACCCACCTGCCCGGCTTCGCGTAGCGTGCTGTGCAGTTCATCCAGAATACGCTCCAGTCGTGCTGCCAGCTGTTGCCCGGCTTCGGTCAGCACTACTTCTCGCGTGGTACGATCCAACAAACGCACGCCCGTTTGTCCTTCCAGCTCTTTTATGCTGTGGCTGACCGCCGACTGGCTTAAGCCGATGATATCCCCAGCCCGGCTAAAGCTTTTGGCCTGAGCGACGGTGACAAAGATACGTAGCTGACGCAGAGAATAATTCATCGATTTAATTCATATATAGATGCAATAAATCAATTTTATTTCTCAAATGGAAAAACGCAAACTATTGCGACCGAATTCCAGGAGCATTTATGAAACTTTTTCGTATCCTCGATCCGTTCACGCTAACGCTGATTACCGTCGTATTGCTGGCATCCTTTTTTCCCGCCGAGGGCGGATTTGTCCCTTTCTTTGAAGGTTTAACCACCGCCGCGATTGCCCTGCTGTTTTTTATGCACGGGGCAAAGCTCTCACGAGAAGCCATTATTGCCGGTGGCAGCCACTGGCGTTTGCATCTGTGGGTCATGTGCAGCACCTTTGTTGTATTCCCGGTGCTGGGCGTGCTGTTTGCCTGGTGGGCACCGGTTAACGTGGATCCCATGCTGTACACCGGTTTCCTGTACCTGTGCATTTTGCCGGCTACGGTGCAGTCAGCTATCGCCTTTACGTCGCTGGCAGGCGGTAACGTTGCCGCCGCTGTATGCTCCGCCTCGGCCTCCAGCCTGCTGGGTATTTTTCTCTCACCGCTGCTGGTTGGGCTGGTGATGAATATGCATGGCGCAGAAGGCAGCCTCGAGCAGGTCGGTAAAATCATGCTACAGCTACTGCTACCGTTCGTGCTGGGGCATCTTTCACGTCCATGGATTGGTAACTGGGTAGCACGCCATAAAAAATGGATCGCCAAAACGGACCAGTCTTCGATTCTGCTGGTAGTTTACTCCGCCTTCAGCGAAGCCGTTGTGAATGGGATCTGGCACAAAGTGGGAGTCGGTTCACTGCTGTTCATCGTGGTAGTCAGCATCGTGCTGCTGGCCATCGTGATCGGAATTAACGTCTTTGTGGCGCGTAAATGCGGCTTCAATAAAGCCGATGAAATCACCATTGTATTCTGCGGGTCGAAAAAGAGCCTGGCGAACGGGATCCCCATGGCAAACATTCTGTTCCCAACGTCGGTGATCGGCATGATGGTGCTGCCGTTGATGATCTTCCATCAAATTCAGCTGATGGTCTGTGCGGTGCTGGCACGTCGCTATAAGCGACAGACTGACGCATTGCAGGCGCAGCGAGAAGGCCGCGCCGCAAAGGCTTAAAGTGGGCGTTTCAGGGGCTGGACCAGCTGCGTCAGTCCCTCGGTTTTAATCAGCAGCGTGATTTGCATCAGCTCGCCCAGTTTGCCCGGTGGAAATTCATCCTTACGGGCAAACCACAACAGATACTCTTCCGGCACATCAATCAGCCGACGCCCTTTATATTTACCAAAAGGCATCACGGTATTGGCGATGTCAACCAGCTGCTCTTTTTCCATCTCAGGCACCCAGTAAGCGGATCATTTCAGCTTCATCGATCACAGCAATACCCAGCTCCTGCGCTTTTGCCAGTTTCGAACCTGCGGCTTCACCGGCAATTACCAGATCGGTTTTCTTCGACACGCTGCCAGCCACTTTCGCGCCGAGTTCGGTCAATCGTGCTTTGGCGTCATCGCGCGACATCTGGCTCAGACTCCCAGTCAGTACCACTGTTTTCCCGGCAAACGGACTGTCGATTTCTTCGACATTGATGACCACCGGTGCGGGCCAGCGAATGCCTTGCGCCAGTAGCTGCCCGATCACCTCACGGTTACTCTCTTCGGCGAAGAAATTAAACACGTGAGTGGCTACCACAATGCCAACATCCGGCACTTTTTGCAGCTCCTCAATGGAGGCTGCTTCCAGTGCCTCCAGCGTACCGAAATAGCTTGCCAGTCCCGCAGCAGTGGCCTCACCAACTTCGCGAATACCCAGCGCGTAGAGGAAACGGGCAAAGGTGGTTTCTTTCGCTTTTTCCAAAGCATTAACCACATTTTGCGCCGACTTTGGCCCCATGCGATCCAGCCCGGTTAGCTTTCCGGCGGTTAACTGAAACAGGTCGGCAGGCGTATGGACATACTCTTTATCTACCAACTGATCGATAATCTTATCGCCCATGCCGTCAACGTCCAGCGCCCGACGCGAGACAAAATGTTTGAGGGATTCTTTACGCTGCGCGCCGCAAATTAGGCCGCCTGTGCAGCGGGTGACGACTTCACCTTCAACGCGCTCAACGTCAGACCCACACACCGGACAATGGCTCGGGAAGACTATTTCACGCGTCTCCTCCGGACGTTCGGAAAGCACAACGTTCACCACCTGCGGGATCACATCGCCCGCGCGGCGAATCACCACCTTATCGCCAATGCGCAAACCCAGACGATCGATTTCATCCGCATTGTGCAACGTGGCGTTACTGACCAGCACTCCTGCCACCTGTACCGGCTCAAGACGGGCGACGGGCGTAATCGCCCCGGTGCGTCCGACCTGAAACTCAACATCGCGGACAAAGGTCATTTGCTCCTGAGCGGGGAACTTAAACGCCACCGCCCAGCGCGGCGCACGGGCCACGAAGCCCAACTGCTCCTGCAACGACATGGAGTTGACTTTGATCACCACGCCGTCGATATCGAATCCCAGCGTTGGTCGGTCTTCTTCAACCTTATGATAGTAAGCAAGGACTTCCTCCGGGGAGTCGCACAGCGCCACCCTGTCGCTCACTGGCAGTCCCCACTCTTTAAATTGCAACAGGCGACCCAGGTGGGTATCAGGCAGCACACCGCCTTCCAACACACCGACGCCATAGCAGAAGAAAGTAAGCGGTCGCTTCGCCGTGATACGCGGATCGAGCTGGCGTAATGACCCGGCCGCCGCGTTACGCGGGTTAGCAAACACTTTATTGCCGGTACGACGCGCGTCTTCATTTATTTTTTCAAAACCAGCCTGCGGCAGAAAGACTTCGCCACGCACTTCCAGACGCGTTGGGATATTGTTGCCACGCAGTTTTAGTGGGATCGCGCGAATGGTACGCACATTAGAGGTAATGTCCTCACCGGTTGTGCCGTCACCGCGCGTTGCCGCGCTAACCAGTACACCATTTTCATACAGAATGCTGACGGCCAAACCATCCAGCTTCAGTTCACAGCACCAGGTCAGTTTGTCCGTACTCTTCAGCCGGTCCTGCACGCGTTTATTGAAGGCGAGAAAACTCTCTTCATCAAACACGTTATCCAGCGACAGCATAGGTACTTCATGGCGTATCTGGCTGAAGGACGCCAGCGGAGCCGCACCTACACGTTGCGTCGGCGAGTCGGGCGTAACCAACTCCGGATACTGCGCTTCTAGTTCGCGCAGTTCACGCATCAGGCGGTCATATTCCGCATCGGGAATTTCCGGCGCATCCATCACATGGTAAAGATACTCATGATGGCGAAGCGTGGTTCGCAGTTCTGTCAGTTGTTGTTCGATTGATTCCATATCGCACCATCAATGATAAAAAACCCCCGACAGGCGGGGGTTCAGAAAGGGGATGTCACACCAGAGGAAAATCAGGCGTGAGATTCTTTAACGTCGCGGATGCGATCCTGATACTCGCGCAGTTTCTGCGGCGTCATCATACGACGTTGATCGTCGAGCACCACACCACCCACTTCATCAGCGATGTGCTGTGCGGACTGCAGCATCAGCTTAAAGTTTTGCAGCTCGTCGCCGTAGGACGGCACCTGCATAAAGATAGTGACGCCTGGGGTGGTGAAATCACCGGTCATCTCAGGGTCAAACGTCCCCGGATTAACCATGTTTGCCAGGCTGAACAGTGACGGACCGCTACCATCGGGGCTCAAATGACGATGGAAAATATTCATGTCGCCAAATTTAAAGCCCGCCTGCTGAATACTGTTGAGCAGCACTTCACCGTTGAGCTCGCTGCCATGATGGGCCGCAACGTTCATAATAATGACCGTCTCTTTAGGCTGCGGTTTTTCGGCAACGGGCGCAGGCTCAACGACCGGCTCAGGCTGCGGTTGCTGTTCAGCGACAGGCTCCGCTGGCTGGAAGGTCTGCGGCACTGGCTGCGGTGCTGGCTGTACTGGCTGCTGAACCTGCGGAGCAACGGGTTGATGTTGCATCGGCTGCTGTACAGGCTGATGCTGTTGTACAGGCTGCTGCACAGGCTGAACATGCTGCGGCGGCACCTGCGTTTCAGCAGGTTGCTGCGCGGGTTGGCGCGGCTGAGCAGACGCATAAGGCGGCTGGTACTGGTGCTGCGGCGGCTGAGGAGGAACACCATGTTCCTGCACGTTGCCGGGAGCATGATTCACGCGATGCACGCGAACTTCGCCCACGCCTTCGTCTTCCTCGACGTTGTCGTCGATAGAATCCTCGTCATCACGTTTAGACTTCATGCGTTTCAGTGGGCGATCGCGGAATATAGAAGACCGTTCTTTACGGCTAGTCCAGAAACCATGTACCAGTAAAGCGATTATGGCGATCGCGCCAACAATGATTAATATCAGACGCAAATCCTGCATCATTATATTCTCTGTTGTTCTAACACCTTGCCACCACGGCAAACATTTACTCACTAAGAGTATTTGCCGATTACGTCTAGTGCAAGTGTACTCTTGGCTTTCACAGCATAAAGATGAATAAAATCGTGCTTTTTGCTGTTTTTTCGAACATTTCCGAACAGCCTAAGGCTCAACAACCCGGTAAGATACACAAAGTTGACCCGGACTTAGATTACAAGGAGCACGTCCCGACTATGGTTTCATTATCTGCAATTGTACCACGCAGCGGTTTTTATTACTTTTCTCAGGGATGGAAGCTCATCAGCCAACCGGGGATCCGTCGCTTTGTTCTCCTGCCTTTACTGGTGAACATTCTGCTGATGGGCGGCGCATTTTGGTGGTTATTCACCCAACTGGATAGCTGGATCCCTGCCCTGATGAGTTATGTTCCGGACTGGCTACAGTGGCTCAGCTATTTGCTGTGGCCCATTGTGACCCTTTCCGTACTGTTAGTGTTTGGCTACTTTTTCTCCACCATCGCAAACTGGATTGCCGCACCGTTTAACGGCTTGCTGGCAGAACAACTGGAAGCTCGCCTGACTGGCGCAACCCCGCCCGACACCGGCGTGCTTGGCATCATGAAAGATGTTCCGCGCATTATGAAACGCGAATGGCAAAAGCTGGCATGGTACCTTCCGCGCGCCTTCGTGTTGCTGCTCCTCTATTTTATCCCCGGTATTGGACAGACCGTCGCACCGGTATTGTGGTTCCTGTTCAGCGCGTGGATGCTGGCTATTCAATATTGCGATTACCCGTTTGATAACCATAAAGTGCCCTTCAAAGAAATGCGCAGCGCCCTGCGCACGCGCAAAGTCACCAATATGCAGTTTGGGGCGCTGACCAGCCTGTTCACTCTGATCCCAGTGCTCAACATGTTTATTATGCCGGTTGCCGTATGCGGTGCCACCGCGATGTGGGTAGATTGCTATCGTGCTAATCACGCGTTATGGAAGTAATGCAAAATTGTGTAAAAGCGGGCAGTCTTATGCCCGCTCTTATTCCATACTGCAACGCATTATTTCTCATCAGCATATAGATATGCGAATTCCTTACTTCCCCATACTTTCTCAACAGGTATGCTGAAGTGGTATCCCAATTTCATACAGTTAAGGACAGGCCATGAGTAAGATTTTTGAAGACAACTCGCTGACTATCGGTCATACGCCGCTGGTTCGACTGAACCGTATCGGTAACGGACGCATTCTGGCGAAGGTAGAATCACGCAACCCGAGCTTTAGCGTCAAATGCCGTATCGGTGCCAACATGATTTGGGATGCCGAAAAACGTGGAGTACTGAAACCGGGCGTTGAACTGGTTGAACCGACCAGCGGCAACACCGGTATTGCGCTGGCCTATGTGGCCGCCGCGCGTGGCTACAAACTGACGCTGACGATGCCGGAAACCATGAGCATTGAGCGTCGTAAGCTGCTGAAAGCGCTGGGCGCAAATCTGGTGCTGACCGAAGGCGCAAAAGGCATGAAGGGCGCGATTCAAAAAGCGGAAGAAATCGTCGCCAGCGATCCGGAAAAATTCCTGCTGCTTCAGCAGTTCAGCAACCCGGCCAACCCGGAAATCCACGAAAAAACCACCGGTCCGGAAATCTGGGAAGATACCGATGGTCAGGTGGATGTGTTTATTTCCGGCGTCGGAACCGGCGGTACGCTGACCGGCGTAACCCGCTACATTAAAGGAACCAAAGGCAAAACGGATTTGATCACCGTTGCCGTAGAGCCGACAGATTCTCCGGTTATCGCTCAGGCGCTGGCAGGCGTTGAGCTTAAGCCAGGCCCGCACAAAATTCAGGGGATTGGTGCCGGTTTCATTCCTGGCAACCTCGATCTGAAGCTGATTGATAAAGTGGTCGCCATCACCAATGACGAAGCAATCTCTACCGCGCGTCGATTGATGGAAGAAGAAGGTATTCTGGCAGGTATCTCTTCGGGGGCTGCGGTTGCTGCCGCGCTTAAGCTCCAGGAAGATGAATCCTTTACCAATAAGAATATAGTGGTTATTCTACCGTCATCGGGTGAGCGTTATCTGAGCACTGCACTGTTTGCCGATCTCTTCACTGAGAAAGAACTGCAACAGTAATGCCAGCATGTTAAAAACGCGTAAAAAAGCACCCTTTCGGGTGCTTTTTTGTGGCCTGCTTCAAAGTTTCAACCCACCTGGCATTGATTCAACCCGCCGGAACTGGTATTTAACCAAACTAATTATTTTGATGCGCGAAATTAATCGTTACAGGAAAAGCGCAAGCTGAATCGATTTTATGATTTGGTTCAACTCTTCCTTTCGCGGCATAATGTTTAATGACGAAAGAAACGTCAGCGGCAAGAAGTTGCCCGCAACGGATTGCACCGAACTCCTTTTGTGTCGCGTCCTGTTTACGTCGACGCTAACAATACAGGCTAAAGTTGAACCGCCAGGCTAGACTTTAGTTCCACAACACTAAACCTATAAGTTGGGGAAATATAATGTTCCAGCAAGAAGTTACCATTACCGCTCCGAACGGTCTGCATACTCGCCCTGCTGCTCAGTTCGTTAAAGAAGCAAAAGGCTTTACGTCTGAAATCACTGTGACTTCCAACGGCAAAAGCGCCAGCGCCAAAAGCCTGTTTAAACTGCAGACTCTGGGTCTGACTCAGGGCACTGTTGTAACCCTTTCCGCAGAAGGCGAAGACGAGCAGAAAGCAGTTGAGCATCTGGTTAAACTGATGGCTGAACTCGAGTAAGTTCAACGAGTTCTTTTTAATATCAGTCACAAGTAAGGTAGGGTTATGATTTCAGGCATTTTAGCATCCCCGGGTATCGCTTTCGGCAAGGCACTGCTGCTGAAAGAAGACGAAATCGTCATTGACCGGAAAAAAATTTCTGCCGACAAGGTTGATCAGGAAGTTGAACGTTTTCTGAGCGGTCGTGCCAAGGCATCTGCGCAACTGGAAGCGATCAAAACCAAAGCTGGTGAAACATTCGGTGAAGAAAAAGAAGCCATCTTTGAAGGGCATATCATGCTGCTCGAAGATGAGGAGCTGGAGCAGGAAATCATAGCCCTGATTAAAGATAAGCACATGACGGCTGATGCAGCTGCGCATGAAATTATCGAAGGTCAGGCCACCGCTCTGGAAGAGCTGGATGATGAATACCTGAAAGAACGTGCGGCTGACGTACGTGACATCGGTAAACGCCTGCTGCGTAACATCCTGGGTCTGGCAATTATCGATCTGAGCGCTATTCAGGATGAAGTCATCCTGGTTGCCGCCGATCTGACGCCGTCAGAAACCGCACAGCTGAACCTGAATAAGGTGCTGGGTTTCATCACTGACGCGGGCGGACGTACCTCCCACACCTCAATCATGGCGCGTTCTCTGGAGCTGCCTGCCATCGTGGGTACCGGTAGCGTCACCTCTCAGGTGAAAAACGACGACTATCTGATTCTGGATGCCGTAAACAATCTGGTTTACGTCAATCCAACCAACGACGTTATTGAGCAACTGCGTGCCGTTCAGGAACAAGTTGCCACCGAGAAAGCGGAACTCGCTAAGCTGAAAGATCTGCCAGCCATCACGCTGGACGGTCATCAGGTCGAAGTTTGCGCCAACATCGGTACCGTTCGTGACGTTGAAGGCGCTGAGCGTAATGGCGCTGAAGGCGTTGGTCTGTATCGTACTGAATTCCTGTTCATGGACCGTGAATCGCTACCAACTGAAGAAGAACAGTTTGCTGCGTATAAAGCCGTTGCTGAAGCCTGTGGCTCGCAGGCGGTCATTGTCCGTACCATGGACATCGGCGGCGATAAAGAACTGCCGTACATGAACTTCCCGAAAGAAGAGAACCCGTTCCTGGGCTGGCGTGCTATTCGTATCGCGCTGGATCGTAAAGAGATCCTGCGTGACCAGGTTCGCGCCATCCTGCGTGCCTCTGCTTTCGGCAAACTGCGCATCATGTTCCCGATGATTATCTCTGTTGAAGAAGTACGCGCACTGCGCAAAGAGATCGAAATCTACAAACAGGAACTGCGCGACGAAGGTAAAGCATTTGACGAAACCATTGAGATTGGCGTGATGGTGGAAACACCGGCTGCGGCAACCATTGCGCGTCATTTAGCCAAAGAAGTCGACTTTTTTAGTATCGGCACCAATGATTTAACGCAGTACACCCTGGCAGTTGACCGTGGTAATGATATGATTTCCCACCTTTACCAACCGATGTCACCATCTGTTCTGACGCTGATTAAGCAAGTTATTGATGCTTCTCATGCCGAAGGCAAATGGACCGGCATGTGTGGTGAGCTTGCAGGCGACGAACGTGCTACACTTCTGTTGCTGGGGATGGGTCTGGACGAATTCTCTATGAGCGCCATTTCTATCCCGCGCATTAAGAAGATTATCCGTAACACGAACTTCGAAGATGCGAAGGTGTTAGCAGAGCAGGCTCTTGCTCAACCGACAACGGACGAGTTAATGACGCTGGTTAACAAGTTCATTGAAGAAAAAACAATCTGCTAATCCACGAGATGCGGCCCAATTTACTGCTTAGGAGAAGATCATGGGTTTGTTCGATAAACTGAAATCTCTGGTTTCTGATGATAAGAAAGACACCGGAACTATTGAGATTATAGCTCCGCTCTCTGGCGAGATCGTCAACATCGAAGACGTGCCGGATGTAGTTTTTGCTGAAAAAATCGTTGGTGATGGCATCGCTATTAAACCAACCGGTAACAAAATGGTTGCCCCTGTAGACGGCACCATCGGCAAAATCTTTGAAACCAACCATGCGTTCTCTATCGAATCTGATAGCGGCATTGAGCTGTTCGTTCACTTCGGTATTGATACCGTTGAACTGAAAGGCGAAGGCTTCAAGCGTATCGCTGAAGAAGGTCAACGCGTTAAAGTGGGCGACCCGGTTATTGAATTCGATCTGCCGCTGCTGGAAGAAAAAGCCAAGTCTACCCTGACTCCGGTTGTTATCTCCAACATGGACGAAATCAAAGAACTGATCAAACTGTCCGGTAGCGTGACCGTGGGTGAAACCCCGGTTATCCGCATCAAGAAGTAATTCTTGCCGCAGAGAAGAATGGCGCCTGATGGCGCCATTTTTTTATACACTTTATCCGGCATTAAATGTGTGCAGTCACCGGACGATAACACGCTTCGCGCATCAGGATTTTCATCCCTTCTGGCCCGCTTTCCAGCATCCGTCTTTCTGAATCCGCCACCAGCAGCTCACAGTCATACCCGCCGGCAATGCTAAACATGGCGCGCGCCACGCAGATATCCTCCAGCGCTTCAGTACCGCTGGTATCAAAATGCCCTACCATCCTTCCATGCTGGCGAACCACCAGCCGATAACTCTTCATCGCGCCTCCCCTGCCGGTGGCAGAATTAATTCATCACAACCGCACTGGTGCGTCCACATCATCACTTCCAGTACGCGCTGTGCGGCATCATGCGTGGCGGTAGTAAGGGGTTTCCCTGACACAATACCGCTCACCAGCTCGGCACAAAACAGATCGCCCGTTCCCTTGAGATCCGTTTTCACTCGTGGATGAGCTAACACTTCCACCGTCTGTGCCGTCACTACCGCCACGTTGATAACCTCCTCGGCATCCCCCGGCGCGCTGGTAATCACCACCCATTTTAGCGTATCAGTGAGCAGTGATTTAGCAGCCAGAATCGCCTCATCAAGCGTGCGACACGGTTTCCCGCTCAGCATTTGTAGTTCAAACACGTTCGGTGTCACTCCCTGCGCCAGCGGGAGCAGGTGCTTGCGATACGCCTCCGGGATTTCAGCCTTCACGTACATCCCGCTGTCGGTATCGCCAATCACCGGATCGACCAGAATACACAGTTCCGGATGCGTGGCGCGAACAGTTTCCAGCCACTGCGCAAGCAGTTCTATCTGCTCCGCGCTCCCCATATAGCCGGTGGTTACCGCCTTTAGCTCACGCAAAGCATCGCGTTCATGTAAGGCGGTGAGGTAACCGTTAAACCAGTCGCCAGGGATAATCCCGCCGTAAAAAGTCTCATAATGCGGGGTGTTACTGAACAGCACCGTCGGTACCGCCGTCACCCGTAACCCATGCGCTTTAATGGCCGGTACGGCAATGCTGTTGCCTACGCTGCCATACACCACCTGTGACTGGACGGCGACGATATCGGTTTGCAACGCCCGATGCTTGTCGTCGAAGAGCACTGACTGTATTTCACTCTCCTGCTCCATAAACCTCTCCTCTCGCTGGACAGCGGGCTGACGCCTCACTATTATCGTCATATGCTAAAATTCATTTTGTCATAGGTCAATAATGATCGACGGAAAAACCGCTAACGAAATTTTTGACAGTATTCGTCAACATGTCGCTACAGGTACGCTAGTACCGGGGGACACACTGCCGCCGGTCAGGGAGCTGGCAACGGCATTAAACGTTAACCGCAATACTGTCGCGGCGGCATATAAACGGCTGGTCACCACCGGACTGGCGCTGAGTCAGGGGCGTAACGGCACGGTTATCAAAGGCGTGCCCTCACCCATCGCGCTCGAAGGCAGTAGCCCGGATACTCCCCTAACCGACCTTTCCGGCGGCAACCCTGCGCCTCACCGACTGCCCGATCTGAGGCGTTATTTCGCGAAGATAAATAAGAATCCACGCTTGTATGGCGACGCCGCAGTCTCACCTGGACTTAAAGCGTGGGCGACGCAATGGATGCAGGATGCCCTGCCCGGCGCAGGTGAAATTGATATTACCAGTGGCGCCATTGATGCCATCGAACGACTACTGTGCGCCCATTTGCTGCCGGGCGATAGCGTCGCCGTCGAAGATCCCTGTTTTTTAAGCAGCATTAATATGTTGCGTTATGCCGGGTTCTCAGCAACCCCGGTTAGTGTGGATATCGAAGGCATGCAGCCAGACATGCTGGAACTCGCGCTACAAAAAGGGGCGCGGGCGGTGATCCTCACTCCGCGCGCGCACAATCCAACAGGCTGTAGCCTGAGCGCTGCCCGTGCCGCCCGGTTGCAGGAAATCCTGGCCCACTACCCGCAAACGCTGGTGATTATCGACGATCACTTTGCCCTGCTGTCTGCTTCCCAGTGGCATCCGGTGATTGCTGCACAAACAAAGCACTGGGCCATTGTCCGTTCGATGTCGAAAACATTAGGCCCGGACTTGCGCCTTGCTATCGTCGCCAGCGATCCAGACACTTCTGCGAGACTGCGTCTGCGGCTCAACTCCGGCAGCCAGTGGGTCAGCCATCTGCTACAGGATTTAGCCTGCGCCTGTCTGAATGACGAGGCTTATCAACACACACTGGCGCAGACTCAGCAATTTTATGCCACACAGCAACAAAAACTGACCTATGCCCTCCGACAGCACGACATTACGCTTGCCGCAGGCGATGGTTTGAATCTGTGGCTACCGCTGGAAACCCACAGCCAGCCACTCGCTTTTGCGCTGGCGAAGGTCGGCTGGCTGGTACGTGAAGGCGAAGTATTTGGCATCGATGCGCCGTCACACGGCCTGCGCATTACGCTGTCAATGTTAGAGGACAACGACATTACCAGGCTGGCGGCTGATATTCATCAGGCGCTGAAGCGCTAACAGGAGAAAAAACGTGCGAGTTCATTTTGTTATTCATGAGTCTTTTGAATCTGCTGGCGCATATCTGCCGTGGGCCGAACAGCGTGGCTATACCGTCACCTGGTCGCACGTATATGCTGGAGAATCTGTCCCCGCCAATGCGGATGGCTTTGATATGCTGGTGGTGTTTGGTGGCCCGCAGTCACCGCGTACCACGCTGGCAGAGTGCCCATATTTTGACTCTCAGGCCGAGCAGCATCTGATCAACCAGGCGATTGCGGCACGTAAAATTGTGGTCGGTATCTGCCTGGGTTCACAGCTGATTGGCGAGGCGCTGGGCGCGAAGGTATGCCAAAGCCCGGAAAAAGAGATTGGTCACTACCCCATCACCCTAACCGATGCAGGTAAAACACATCCGCTGATCGCTCACTTTGGTTCGCCGCTGGTGGTCGGACACTGGCATAACGATATGCCGGGATTAACCGATCAGGCTACGGTTCTTGCAGCAAGCGAGGGATGTCCGCGACAAATTGTGCAATACGGTAATTTTGTCTATGGTTTTCAGTGCCACATGGAGTTTACCGCCGAGGCGATAGAAGGGCTGATCCAACACTCTGAGCAAGAACTTGCTGAAGCTGAAGGAAAGCGCTTTATTCGCTCTGTTGAAGAGATGCGTGCGTGGGATTACCAGCAGATGAATGAGAAACTGTGGCAGTTCCTTGATCTACTGGTCGAGAAACACGGCGGATAATGTACAGAGATACCTGATGGCGCTGCGCTTGTCAGCGCCTACAGGCCCACCGACTTTAAATCCCAGCCCCCTGGTTGAAATGCTCTTCACCAAAGACACCCGTCGAGAGATAGCGATCGCCGCGATCGCAGATGATCGCCACCACCACTGAACCCGGGGTTTGTTCAGCAATCCGAATGGCCCCCGCCACCGCGCCGCCGGAACTCACGCCGCAGAAAATACCCTCGCGAACCGCCAGCTCACGCATTGTTTTCTCGGCGTCATCCTGATGAATATCCAGCACCTCATCGACCAGCGAAGCGTTAAAAATCCCCGGCATATACTCTGCAGGCCAGCGGCGAATACCCGGAATACTGCTGCCTTCTTCCGGCTGCAGGCCCACAATAGTTACCGTTTTTTCCTGCTCACGCAGAAAACGCGACACGCCAGTAATGGTGCCGGTGGTCCCCATGCTGGAGACAAAATGGGTGATACGTCCTGACGTCTGTTGCCAGATTTCCGGTCCGGTCGTGGTGTAATGCGCATACGGATTATCAGGATTGTTAAACTGATCGAGCAGCGTACCCTCACCGCGCTGAGCCATCTCAAGGGCTAAATCACGCGCCCCTTCCATGCCCTGCTCTTTAGTCACCAGAATCAGTTCGGCACCATAAGCACGCATCGCGGCGCGGCGCTCCTGACTCATGTTATCCGGCATTAACAGCTTCATGCGATAGCCCTTTAGCGCGGCAATCATCGCCAGCGCAATCCCGGTGTTGCCGCTGGTCGCTTCGATCAGCACATCACCAGGCTTAATTTCTCCACGCTTTTCTGCTTCGACAATCATCGACAGCGCGGCCCGATCTTTCACTGACCCCGCAGGATTATTCCCTTCCAGTTTGACCCAAATTTCACTGCCGTTATCCGGCGTCAGACGTTGCAGTTTGACCAGAGGCGTATTGCCTATTGTTTGTTCTAATGTGTTCACGTTTTCTGCTCGTAAAAAAGCCCGGTAAGCGTCGCGCCACCGGGCGATAAACATACGAATTAACCTATCAGGCGGATTGTGCCAGAGCAAGCTCCGCTTCGCGCGTTTCAATGCGCTGTTCGCCGTTATACAGACGCGCATTTTGCAGCCCAACAAACAGGCGCTCACCGCGACTTGGGGGATTGTCGCCCTGCATGACCACTGTCAGCGGCTCGTTATACCACCCCAGCGGCTGCACAACTAATTGGGTGTAGTGACCTTTCGGGCTGGCTTCCAGCACCTGAACCGGCAGCGGTGAATCGAGGCTGGTACGGCGGCTCACGTCCACTTCCCACGGACGCAGGAACAGATCGACCGGTCCCTGATACGCGGGCGTATACCCCAGCGGCCAGCGATGTGCGCCTACGTGGAACTGACCGCCGCGAACCGTGCCCTGCAGACGGTTAACTTCACCCATAAACTCCAGCACAAAGCGGGTTGCCGGTTCGCGCCATACCTGATCCGGCGCATCGGCCTGCTCGATATGGCCCTGGCTCATCACCACCACGCGATCCGCCACTTCCGTCGCCTCTTCCTGATCGTGGGTAACAAACACGCTGGTGAATTTCAGCTCTTCGTGCAGTTGGCGCAACCAGCGACGCAGTTCTTTACGCACCTGGGCGTCAAGCGCGCCAAATGGTTCGTCGAGCAGCAGGATCTGCGGCTCCACCGCCAGCGCACGCGCCAGCGCCACACGCTGTTTTTGCCCACCGGAAAGCTGCGCCGGGAAGCGATCTGCCAGGTGAGCCAGCTGCACCATTTCCAGCAACTTGGTGACTTTTGCTTTGATGGCGGCGGTATTTGGACGTTCGCGACGTGGCAGAACCGTCAGGCCAAAAGCGATATTGTCGAAAACGGTCATATGACGAAACAGCGCGTAGTGTTGAAATACGAACCCCACCTTACGGTCGCGCGCGTGCAGACGACTGACGTCCGTACCGTGAAAACGGATATGCCCGCTGGACTGATGCTCCAGCCCGGCAATAATGCGCAACAGAGTCGTTTTACCCGAGCCGGATGGCCCCAGCAGTGCGACCATCTGACCCGAAGGAATATCCAGCGAGATATCGTTCAGCACCTGGGTGCGACCAAAAGACTTCTTAATATTGGCAATCTCAATGCTCATGATTTTCCTCCTGTTGCGCGCGTTTTTCCTGGTTCTCCAGACGCCATTGCAACATGCTCTTCAAAAACAGGGTAACAATCGCCATCAGCGTTAATAAGGCCGCAGCGGTAAAGGAGCCGACGGTGTTGTAGTCCTGCTCCAGTAATTCAATCTGTAACGGCAGCGACAGCGTTTCGCCGCGAATCGAGCCGGATACCACCGACACCGCACCGAACTCGCCAATCGCGCGGGCATTGGTCAACACCACGCCGTACAGCAGCGCCCAGCGAATATTCGGCAGCGTCACGCGGCGGAACATCTGCCAGCCGGATGCGCCAAGCAGAACAGCCGCTTCGTCTTCATTGCTACCCTGGCTTAACATAACCGGCACCAGTTCGCGCACCACAAACGGACAGGTGACGAAAACAGTGACCAGCACCATTCCCGGCCAGGCGAACATAATCTGCAGGTTGTGCTCATCCAGCCAGCCGCCGAGCGGGCCGTTGGAGCCGTAAAACAGCAGATACACCAGACCGGCAACCACCGGAGAGACAGCAAACGGGATATCCAGCAACGTCAGCAATAACTGACGACCTGGGAAATTAAAACGGGTCACCAGCCACGCCAGCAGCACGCCAAACACCAGATTCACTGGCACGGCAATCAGCGCGATCAGCACCGTCAGCCAGATGGCGTGCAGCATGTCCGGGTCGGCCAGGTTCTGTAGTACTGGCATTAATCCCTTGCTGAACGCCTGCACGAAAATGTAAATCATCGGCACCAGCAAAATAAACGCGGATACCAGCATACCCGTGCCAATCAGAAACCATTTCCCCCAGTTGATGCGGGGCGCGCCATAGCGTTTCAATTGGGTAATCTCTGCCATCAGTGACCTACCACGCGTCGACCAAAGCGACTTTGCAGGGTGTTAATCGAAAACAGCAGCAACAGCGATGCCCCGAGGATCACCGACGCAATCGCGCTGGCGGCCGGGTAGTCAAACTCCTGCAAGCGGACAAAAATCATCAGCGAGGTGACTTCCGTTTTCCACGCAATGTTCCCGGCGATGAAAATAACGGCGCCAAACTCCCCCAGACTGCGGGTGAAGGAGAGCGCGATACCCGCAACCAGCGCTGGAGATAATTCCGGCAGCACCACTTTACGAAAGCTCTGTAACCGCGTAGCACCCAACGTTTCTGCGGCCTCTTCATACTCCGGGCCTAACTCTTCCAGCACCGGTTGTACGGTGCGTACCACGAACGGAATGCTGGTGAACGCCATAGCTACCGCAATACCGAGCCATGTGTAGGTCACCTTAATATCAAGCTTCGCTAGCCACTCGCCGTAAAAACCGTTCACCGAAAACAGCGATGCCAGAGTCAAGCCCGCCACCGCCGTGGGCAGTGCAAACGGCAGGTCCATTAACGCATCCAGCAGCGTACGACCAGGAAAGCGATAACGGGTTAAGATCCACGCCATCAGCAGGCCAAACACACCGTTAAAAATTGATGCCACAAACGCGGACAGCAGCGTCACCTTATAGGCTGCCACCACCTGCGGATTGGTGATCACTTCCCAGTATTGTGCCCAGCTCATTTGCGCCAGTTGCATCACCAGCGCACTGAGCGGCAGCAGCAATATCAGGCAAACAAACAGTAAGCTGGTGCCCAGGCTTAAGGTAAAACCGGGCAGCACGCGTCGGGAGGAAACAGCAAACATTTACTTACGCCCCGCCGCCAACAGTTTGTCCAGCTCGCCGCCGCTGACAAAGTGCGTTTTCATCACTTCAGGCCACGCGCCAAACTGGTCTTCCACACGGAACAACTCAGTCTGCGGGAATTTATCTTTCAGCTTGTCCATCACCTGCGGATTATTCACGCGATAGTAGTAATCCGTGATGATGGTCTGCGCCTGCGGACTGTACAGCCAGTTCAGGTACGCTTTTGCTGCTTTCTCGGTACCGTTGGCCTGCACGTTTTTATCTACCCAGGCCACCGGGAACTCGGCGAGGATATTGGTTTTCGGGATAACCACTTCAAAACCCTGCGCTTCATACTGTTTACGAATGTTGTTAACTTCTGACTCGAAGCTGATCAGCACATCGCCCAGACCGCGCTCTGCAAAGGTGGTAGTGGCACCACGACCGCCAGTATCAAACACTTCGACGTTTTTCAGGAACTGGGTCATGAACTGTTCGGTTTTGGCTTTATCGCCACCGTCAGCTTTATCCGCTGCGCCCCACGCCGCCAGATAGGTATAGCGCGCGTTACCGGAGGTTTTCGGGTTCGGGAAAATCAGTTTGACGTCTGAACGCACGAGGTCATTCCAGTCGTGAATATTCTTCGGGTTCCCTTTGCGTACCAGGAAGCCCATTGTGGAATAGAACGGCGAGCTGTTATTCGGCAAACGGCTTTGCCAGTCGGCGGGGATCAGTTTGCCTTTGTCATGCAGGATCTGCACATCGGTAACCTGGTTATAGGTCACAACGTCGGCTTTCAGCCCTTGCAGAATCGCCAGCGCCTGTTTTGATGACCCGGCATGAGATTGTTTAATCGTCAGCTTGTCACCGCCGTTATCCTTTGCCCATTGCTGTTCAAACGACGGGTTAAGGGCGGCAAACAGCTCGCGAGACACATCATAGGAACTGTTCAGCAGTTCCGTTGCCTGCGCCTGACCAACCAGCAGCAGCGCCGCCAGCGTCAGGGTTCTTTTTTTCAGTAAGTTAACGGCCATTGCGCACCCTTATAAATTTAATGACTTTCTTATGGTCATCATATTTATAACGGGAGTAAAAGGAGTAACGGTTTTATATACCGTTTGATGATTTGAAAGTTGAAAAGAGAATAAGAGGTACCTCCTCCCCATTGCACGGGGAGGAGACAGGCATCAATCAGACGCCGACGCTAACGCTTTCTGGCAGGGTGCTGCCGCCATCAATTACGTTTTGCGTGCCGGTTAAATAGCTGGATTCATCACACGCCAGGAACGCCGCCAGTTCACCGACTTCAAGCGGGCAGGCTAAACGGCGCATCGGAATCGCTTTCGCCATTTCAGTTAACACCGATTCTGGATCGTCCGGGTTAGACTGACGCGCAATATTTTCTGCCATTGGTGTACGGACGTAGCCAGGGCAAATGGCATTAACGCGAATACCAGACTGCGCGTATTCCACCGCCAGTGATTTGGTTAAGCCGATAATTGCTGCTTTCGACAGCGCATAAGCCGTTTCACCCGGATCGGCCACCATATCGCCGGTTACGGATGACATCATCACAATGCGTCCGTCTTTACGAGCAATCATCTCTGGCAGAACGGCTTTCGTCACGTTCCAGACACCTTTTATATTGATATCAATATGGAAGTCGCGATCTTCATCGCTCATATCAAGGAAGCTGCCGAGGCGACACACGCCCGCATTATTGACCAGAATATCGATTTTGCCTTCAACCTGTTTCGCGCGTTTTACCGCCGCCGTGACAGAAGCAAAATCTCTGACGTCCGCATGAACTGCCGTGCAACGGTGACCGCGTCCACTCAGCTCATCTGCCAGTTTTTCAATCTCATCGGAGATATCCAGCAATATTAGGTTCGCGCCATGGCGGGCAAACGTTCTGGCGATCCCTTCGCCAATGCCCTGAGATGCGCCCGTAATTAATGCTGTTTTGCCCGTGAGTTTTCCCATTTCAATATTCTCCTTTTGAATATGAAGCATCCGCTTCATTCACGCAGAAGATACAGCAATAACAAATCAGTGCTGAGGAATAGCTCACTAAATCAGGTTTATCTCAGGCAAAAAAAATCCCCGACGGTGCGGGGATAGGATTGTGAATCAGCATATAGGCCGGATAAAGCGTTTACTCCGCCATCCGGCAACTCGCCATCACAGCGCCATTAATCGATCCAGAGACGGAGCAAAGTAATAGCCGCCGGTCACCGGCTTGGTGAAACGCAGCATGGCGTCACGCTTACCGTCGGTATCACCAAACATGCTCAGCAGTTGCTGTTCAATGTTGTGCAGTCGGGCGCAATAAGCGCAGAAATAGAGGCCGTGCGTACCGCTGGCGGTGCCATACGGCAGGCTCTGGCGCACAATTTTCAGCCCTTTCCCGTCTTCTTTGAGATCCACACGGCTCAGGTGAGAGGTGGCCGGGCGGTCGTCGCCGTCGATCTCTTCGTTGGCTTCTTTAGTACGACCAAACATCATTTCCTGGTCATGAATGCTCATGCGGTTCAGTTGCTTCAGGTTGTGTTCCCAACGCTGCACGAACACATAACTGCCGCCGGCATCCACGCCATCTTTAATAACCGCAACTTCACGACGAGTTTCTTCGCCTGCCGGGTTTTCCGTACCGTCAACAAAGCCGCTGAGATCGCGCTCTTCAACCCAACGGAAACCGTGGATCTCTTCTTTCACTTCGATGCAGTCGCCAAAGGCTTCCATCGCCGCCTGCGCAACGGAGAAATTCACGTCATGACGCAGGGAAAGAATATGGATCAGCACGTCATACTGGGTCGCCGGTGCCAGACCTTTACCGTAAGGAATAAAGTCTTTCAGCTCTTCAGCGCCCACGCCGCCGCTCAGTGTGCGCCAGGTGTTGTTGCCGAAAGCAACGACCGCGCCAAGGTGCGCATCCGGGAATTTCGCTTCAAAGGTCGCCAGTTTATCCGCAAAGGTTTTGCTGGCCGCACGCAAAGCCTCAACGTCGCCCTTAACATTGGCTTCAATCCAAATCGCCGCACGGCAATGTTCTGGCAAAATGCCACTCTGAACCTGAGACATTGTTCCTCCTGAATAAAAGATGCCACGACATCGTGGCATTGATGGGCGTTATTCTACCTGTTTTTTTAGTCCGTCGATTTGTTCAGACGCAAATTAACGCCGCCAGATAATTTTGCTCACTTTCCAGTCTTTCAACGTATCGTCAGACGGCATTATGCCTTCAGGCCCGCTCCACTCGCCGGAAAAAATATAGCTAATATGTTGACTTCCTTCAGCTTTACACTCAACACCCGTGCTGTCATCGCCGGTTGCTTTCTGGCAATTACCGAACGCTTTGGTGTAAAGCTCGCTAAACGGTGTACCGATTTCTGCACCGGATGCTGACGAAATCTCGCTGTCCAGCACATCAATACGACTGATGGTTCCCCGATCGCCATTGATAACCATCGCCAGCTTGTCATCTTTCATCGCTTCAAAAAAACGCACCACATTGCCATTATCGGTCTTCATCCCGCTGCGCAGGCGATAATCCCCGTCCAGTGCATCGGCAATGGCTTTCTCATCCAGCGGCGTCGCAGCGGTGAGTTGTCCCACACCCTGCTCGGTAACTTCCGTCGAAGAACCAAACCAGTTCCACGGATTTGCGGCGGACCAGTTCACCGACGAGAGCGTCGAGCAGCCGGTCAGCACCAGCGGCATCGCGCATAACATCAAACGCAGCGATTTCATCTCACATCCTTTCTTAATTAATTTACGTTGCTTGGAGTCCGACTTCATAAAAAAGTGCCGTTATTCTTTTTCGATGGAAAAACAGGCACGTAAACGCGGGTTCGTCAGTAGCCAGATCAGTGCGACAGCGTCTGCCACCAGCAGCGCCAGCCCGACGCCATTAACAGGATCGCCGCCCAGCCACAAGACAGGCTGCCAGCAGAGCAACACCAGTTGAGCGAGGATCAGTAATCCGCGCAGCCAGCGCCATAACCCAGGAAAGGCAAAACGCCTGCCGCTAAGCAAAAACGCCAGCACCGCCGGAACGCCGGGAAGTAACCCTAGCCAGAACGCATCATGATCGGGGTAAAACAAATTCAGTAAGGTGTTGCCCTGCTCGCGCGAAGATCCCGCAATCACAAACAACACCCAAGTACGCGCCTGAAGTAGCAGTAGGCACCAAAACAAGACAGGCAGGCGTAAACGACCATGAGCGTCATAGTCGGCGGAATGAAACTCAGTACTCTTCATCTTCGATCAAGCGCTTACCCAGATTGAGTACGTCAGCATGTTCATATCCCAGACGTTCATACATGCCCAGCACGACGTCGTTATCGTCACGTACCATGATTTGAATCTTCGGGCAGCCGCGGGCAATGAGCTTTTTTTCCAGCCGATTGAGCAACGCATTAGCAATACCGCGACCGCGAAACTCAGGGTGTACTCCGAGATAGTACGCTGACCCACGATGACCGTCGTAACCGCCCATCACCGTGCCAACCACCTCACCGTTCACCTCAGCAACCAGGAATAAGCTGACGTCGTGATTCACTTTGCGCTCAATGTCCATTTCCGGATCGTTCCATGGACGCAGCAGGTCGCAGCGCTCCCAGAGGGTGACGACCTCTTCGAAATCTTCCTGGCGAAATACGCGTATCTCCATGGTATTGAGACCTTTTTTAGCCCTAAAAATAGTGATTATGGCGCGAACAACTGATTTAGCCAATATCTGACGCGAAGCGGCGGAAAAAATGGCATAATATGGAACTGTCACGTATTGAAATGAAAAATAAAACAATTATTATCCCGATCCGTCGCAACGGACTACGCGATACGATATAACATCTGGAACTTATTTATTACAACTCAGGCCGTATGAGCACTTTTAAACCACTAAAAACTCTCACATCGCGCCGCCAGGTGCTGAAAGCCGGGCTGGCTGCCCTGACGTTGTCAGGTATGTCGCAAGCCATCGCTAAAGAAGAAGCGCTAAAGACCAGCAATGGACACAGCAAACCGAAAGCGAAAAAATCTGGCGCGAAGCGCGTTGTGGTACTCGATCCAGGTCATGGAGGGATCGATACTGGCGCAATTGGTCGCAACGGTTCGAAGGAAAAACACGTGGTGCTGGCGATTGCCAAAAACGTGCGTTCCATCCTGCGTAGCCAAGGGATCGATGCGCGACTGACTCGTTCCGGCGATACCTTTATTCCGTTGTACGACCGCGTCGAAATCGCCCACAAGCACGGTGCCGATCTGTTTATGTCGATCCACGCCGACGGTTTTACCAATCCCAGCGCGGCAGGCGCGTCGGTCTTTGCTTTGTCTAACCGCGGCGCCAGTAGCGCCATGGCGAAGTATCTGTCCGATCGTGAAAACCGTGCCGATGAAGTCGCCGGGAAAAAAGCCACCGCCAAAGATCATTTATTGCAGCAGGTGCTGTTCGATCTGGTCCAAACCGACACCATTAAAAACAGCCTGACCTTAGGTTCGCACATTCTGAAGAAGATCAAACCGGTACACCGTCTGCACAGCCGCAGCACGGAACAGGCCGCCTTCGTGGTGCTAAAATCTCCGTCCATTCCTTCAGTGCTGGTTGAGACCTCGTTTATTACCAATCCGGAAGAAGAGCGTCTGCTAGGCACGACGGCATTTCGTCAGAAAATTGCCACCGCCATCGCCAACGGCGTTATCAGCTATTTCCACTGGTTTGATAACCAAAAAGCCCATTCGAAGAAACGCTAATCATGAAGCCTGATGCCCAACGCGTAAAACAGTTCCTGCTCAGCCTGCAGGATGATATTTGCCAGCAGTTATCCAACGTTGACGGCGCTGAGTTTGTTGAAGATAGCTGGCAGCGCGAAGCGGGCGGCGGCGGGCGTAGCCGGGTGCTGCGTAACGGCGGTATTTTTGAACAAGCGGGCGTGAATTTTTCCCATGTCCATGGCGACGCAATGCCAGCATCGGCGACAGCACATCGGCCGGAACTGGCCGGTCGCAGTTTTGAAGCAATGGGCGTATCACTGGTGGTGCATCCGCTCAATCCGTATATTCCCACCAGCCATGCCAATGTGCGGTTTTTTATCGCCGAAAAACCGGGTGCCGATCCGGTGTGGTGGTTTGGCGGTGGCTTTGATTTAACGCCCTATTACGGTTTTGAAGAAGACGCCGTTCACTGGCACCGCACAGCGCTTGAACTGTGCCAGCCGTTTGGCGACGATGTTTACCCACGCTATAAAAAGTGGTGCGATGACTACTTTTTTCTCAAGCACCGTAACGAACAGCGCGGTATCGGCGGACTGTTCTTCGACGATTTAAATACCCCAGACTTTGATCACTGTTTCGACTTTATGCAGGCGGTTGGCGCAGGCTATGCCAACGCGTATTTACCTATTGTTGAGCGGCGCAAAGCGATGGTGTGGGGTGAGCGCGAGCGCAACTTCCAGCTTTATCGTCGTGGGCGCTACGTGGAGTTCAACCTGGTGTGGGATCGCGGCACGCTGTTTGGTCTGCAGACCGGCGGGCGTACGGAATCCATTTTAATGTCGATGCCGCCGCTGGTGCGCTGGGAGTACGACTGGCAGCCGGAAGTGAACAGCCCGGAAGCTGCCCTTAGCGACTTTATACAGGTACGCGACTGGGTATAAATCCCCAGGCCGGAGAAGACGCGTTAGCGTCGCATCCGGCACGGCACAAGATTCATATCATCACGCCCACTGGCGCATACGTTGATGCAGCGTCAACGACGGTTTCTCGGCAAACAGTTGCTGATAATCGGTGGCAAACTGCCCTAAATGCCAAAACCCCCACTGCATGGCGGCGTCTTTTACCGTGGTACTTTGTGACCACGGGCTAATCAACTCTCTACGCACCGCATTCAGGCGGATCCGTTTAAGCCACGCGTTCGGGCCAATCCCCAGAATGGCATGAAAAGCGTTTTGCAACGTCCGGCGACTGACATGCAGTTGATTGCACAGGTCGAGCACGGTCAGCGGTTCCGACATGTTTTCCAGCACATATTCGCGCGCACGCGACAGCAGCCGACGGTAACTCTGATGGCTAATACTCTCGGCGGTCATGATCGGCTGCGCTTCTTCCAGCATGGTGCCCATCGCCAGCAGCAGGTTATCCCCTAACACTTTGCGCACCGCAGGCTGACGAAGATTCTCAGGATTCTCGCTGAACGTTGCCAGCGCCTGTTGCACAAATCCCCACAGCGCCGCTTTATGTTGTTCTTTCACTTCCAGCGCCGACTGGTTGCGCAGCATATGCAGCACCCTTTCCGGGTTATGCAAGAAGTTAGCCTGACGGGCAATCGCCTCTTCGGAGATAACGACGCCAAGAATGGTGTAGTCATCCGGCGTACTCAGTTCAAACTCCGTCCCGCCCGGACGGGTGGCAATTTCCGCGCTGCCCAGGCATTGGGTACCAATAAACCCCTGCTCACCGCGTGTAGCCGGAATGCCAAACCAGAATGAATTTGGCCAGACCAGACAGGACTGGCGCAGTGCCAGACCGGTGTATTCACGGAACACCTGAATATCATCAAGCAGGATTTCCGTGAACTCGCCATGAAATTTACCAGGATGCAGTTGGTCGTAGATCTGCTGCCAGGCAGTAATGGTCAGCGCGTGCTCATACACATCCGTCGTTCGCCGCTGATGAACGTTGTCCACTTCCACTTTCGGCGTAAGTTTAACGTCTTCGGGTAATGCTTCATGATAAAGATGGTGCAGGTTTGCAGTACGTTTCTTTTTCATGACTTTTAAAGCCGGAAGCTTCATTGAAGCCCCCGGCCCTCCGACAGGTTAATTTTTTAAGCGATAGCGACTACTGCGTTTACGCAACGCTCCGGCAGAAAAGAGCTGTTCCAGCGCATTTCTGGCTTTATCAAGTGACCAGCCAAAGTGCGCGGCCACTTCCCCTGCCGTCATTCCCTGACGGACCGATGTTAACAGCGCCAGCAATTCATCAGAGGATTCAGATGACACAGACGCTTCCTGTGTCTTCTCTGATTTAACGTCTGATTTCACTTCTGGCTTCTGCTCTGGTTTCTTCGGCTGGCGCGTAAAACCGCCGATCAGCCACTGGGTGTCATCATCCGGTCGCCCTATCTCCTTGCGGCTGACAACACGTCCTGTACGCTGTGCTGCAGCGCAACCGGCATCCAGCGCTGCACGACACGCGGCTAAATCGCCTTCCACCACTAGCGTCAGCCTGCCAGGATCGAGCACCTGGTGACTGAGCAGACGCACGTTCGCGGCTTTCAGCATGGCATCCGCCGCATCTACAGCAGCCACCATGCCTTCCACTTCCAGTAATCCCAGTGCATTGATCATCACAACCTCTCTTACGCGCGCTGGACAGGATTACGGGCAATATCCAGAACGGCATCAGCAAAGGCGTTACAGGCAGCTTTACAGGCAGCCTGACTACCGGTCAAAAATGCCGCTGAGTAGTTGGTTTCTGACGGCGGCGGAACGTAGGTCACCAGTTGTACATCGGCAGATTTCAGCGCAGCATCAATACCAAATGTCGCTTCCAGCGGCGGCGCCACCAGATAGGCCATCGGATCGCCAAGCGCGCATCCCGCCGTGGCTGAAAGATACGAACCGGTACGCGAGACCACATGCGCCAGGAACGCGGTGTTTTCTGCATCATTCGCCCACTGGAACGCTGCACCACTTTCAATGTTAGCGACCATTGCATCCAGGCCCGCTCGAACTTCCGCCGGGTTAGGACCACCCAGCATGATCATCACTTCACCGGCTGTCGGTGACGGTCCATGCGCGGCTCCCGCATACAGTGAGCGACCATATACCACTTCTACCATCGCCTGTTTTGTCGCTTCGTCAGCGGCAATATACGCCACGTCATCAGAGTCTGCCGTGATGAGTCCGAGGCTACGTATATGTGGCGGTAATTTAAGTTCACGTGCAAACTCCGCGTTAACGGAGGCAATCACGCGCATCGCGGTGACTGAAGGTCTGATCAAATCTAATGCTGGCATGATGCCTCCTTAACGGGTCATGTTGATGCCGGACGCTTTTTGCTCCAGCATACGTTTGGCCAAATCCACGATTACCGCCGCCGCTTCAACTGGTGGCGTACCGCCCTGGTGAATGTTAGAAATACAGGTACGGTCAGCCTCAACGGTGGTCGCCACACGCGGTGAGTAAACGGCATAGCAGGAGAGACTTTCCGACTGTCCCAGGCCCGGACGCTCACCCACCAGCAGAATCACCGCTTTCGCGCCGAGCAGCTCGCCAATCTGATCTTCGATTTTCACCCGACCATAGCGAACAAAGAACGGCGTGCCGACCTTCAGCCCGGCCTGCTTTAAGCCTGACAATAGCGGCGGCAGGATTTCTTCGTAGTTGGCGGTGATGGCGTCGGTAGACAGGCCATCAGAGACGATCACCTGCACATCCGGGTTAGCCACACACTGAGATTTCAGTGCTTCAATCGCCTCTGCACTCAGACGACGACCCAGGTCCGGGCGCGTCAGATACAGGTTTTTGTCACTGATTTCCGAGCGCACTTCCAGTAAGCCTTGCGCTTTCACCCACTCTTCCGGCACTTCTTTCAATACCGTATCTTTCGAACGTGAATGGTCAGCCAGGAAGCGCAGCAGCGCCTGAGTACGTGGACGCGGACCCGCACGACCGGTACATACACGCGCAGCGGTGCTGCGGCGCAGTTCTGTCAGCACTTCTGCGCGGTGCGGGTTTTCAACACCAATCCACGCTTTTGCTTCGGCTGAACCTAAGTCCATCGCACAGCTTTCACCCGTTGGTGCGGCACATTGTGTGGTGCTGCATTTCACTTCTGGTGACGGCGCTTGAGCCTGCGGCTGTGACTCTCCCATTGACGCCATGACGCTGCGTACAATTTCTTCAATCTGTTTTTGATCCATCGTGTGTCATCCCCGCATCATCAGAAGAACAGTGACGGATCGCCCGCCCGTTTGGTCAGGCGACCGTTTGCCATAATGCCCATAGTTTCCAGCCAGCGTTCAAACTCCGGTGACGGGCGCAGGTTCAGCAGTTGGCGCACGGTCGCGGTGTCGTGGAAAGCGGTGGTCTGATAGTTGAGCATGATGTCGTCACCGAGCGGCATGCCCATGATGTAGTTGCAGCCAGCGGTGGCGAGCAGAATCATCAGGTTTTCGTTGAGGTTCTGGTCAGCATCGGCATGGTTGGTGTAACAGCAGTCACAGCCCATCGAAATGCCGCTCAGCTTGCCCATGAAGTGATCTTCTAAACCGGCGCGAATAATCTGGCGGTCGTTGTAGAGATACTCCGGCCCGATAAAGCCCACCACGGTATTCACCAGGAACGGATCGTAGTGGCGTGCCAGCCCGTAGTTACGCGCTTCCATCGTCACCTGATCGGCACCAAAGTTAGCGCCAGCAGAAAGCGCAGAACCCTGCCCGGTTTCAAAGTACAGGCAGTTTTCCCCGGCAATACGGTTGAATTCAGCACCCACTGCACGCGCCTCATCCAGCATCGCCAGCTCAACACCAAACTCTTTCAAGCCCTTCTCGCTGCCGCAGATACTCTGGAAAATCAGCCCACCCGGCGCGCCGCGACGAATCGCTTCGATCTGAGTGGTGACGTGTGCCAGCACGCAGCCCTGGGTAGGAATATTGAATTTGTCGATTACGCCATACACGGTATCGAGAACGCGGCTTAAGTTGTCCACGTCATCCGTTACCGGGTTAACGCCAATCACCGCATCGCCGGCACCGAAGGAAAGTCCTTCGTAGATTTGAGCGGCAATACTCTGCACGTCGTCACGGGTATCGTTCGGCTGCAAACGGCAGCTAAAGGTGCCCGGTAAACCAATGGTGGTGTTGGCTTTTTTGATCACCGGCATTTTTTTGCCGCCGTAGATGAGATCCGCGTTGGAGCAGATCTTAGCAACGCCTGCGACCACTTCTGACGTTAACCCTTTGCGCATAAACGCAATGTCATCGACAGAGGTTTCATCACTCAACACGTACTCGCGCAGCTCACTGATGCTCCAGTTTTTGATGCGGTTATAGGCCGTTTCGTTGACGTCATCCTGAATCAGACGTGTAACGCAGTCCTCTTCATAGGAAATCACCGGGTTGTTGCGGATATCCGCTACCGTCATTTCCGACAACACCTGTTTGGCCGCCACGCGCTCCTGTGAGCTTGTTGCGGCGACACCTGCCAGCACATCCCCCGAACGCAGTTCGTTGGCTTTTGCCAGCACCTCTTTTACATCCTTAAACTGATAAACATTGCCGAACAATGTGGTCTTTAGTTTCATAAGTCGTTCCCTCAGGAAGGAAATGCGAGTGATTTCACCGTCACCGGCACAACCGATCCGCCAAAAAGAGGCGTACCAATGTCGATATAGTCCCCCGCCCGGACAATCACCTCATCGATGACCGCCAGCGGGTGTTGCTGTAACTGTGGGCGTAACAACATGCCCAGGGCTTTACCAAAATCCTGCTCGGCTACCACCAGCAGGGGATGCGGATTCGGATAGCGTGCGACAAAGGCCAGCAGCGCGTCGATGACCGTTAGCAACGCGGCGTAACGCACCGGCAGCGACCCGGGCAGTGCCAGCACATAGGCGTCTGTTTTCGGGTCAAGGTCGAGTTGCATCAGCGCCTGCTGCCAGGCCGCCACCAAATCAGCCTCATCGACCGGAATCGCCACCGGCAGGTTGCGCAGCGGGAGCGCCACGCCTTCCAGCCAGATGGTGCTGCCCGAAAGCGACAGCGTATGCGCCCCGGCGCCAATCACCGTGGCGCGCACGGTTTGCGCCGGGAACTGCACGTTCATCTCGCGCAGACGCGGATGCTCATGCAACGCCGTCGCCAGCAGCGGTCCAATGTCAGCAAAACAGAACGGATCGGCAGGCTGGTTGCGGTAGCATTCGCCCACTCCCCCGGAAAGCGTAATCACATCCGGCTTCACGCCCGCTGGCAGTAAACCGGTTTGCATCAACGCCTGCGCCAGTGCAGACAGCGTGCCATCAATCACTTCCACGATCAGATTCGCCATACGCCGCGCGACCTGAATCAGCTGTGCGGCATTAAGCGAACGGGCATCGGTACCGGCGCCAAAAACCTCGTCGACGATCATTTGCCCAGGCTGGTGCGCATGGACCACGCGCCCCTGACTGTCAGTTTCCAGCAGTCGCCCACCAACGTTCAGGCAGGCAGAGCCGCTGACTTTTCCGGCATCAAACAGCACGTAGTTCGAGGTACCACCACCGATATCGATATTCAGCACACTGCACAATCGCTGCTCAGACAGGGTTTGCGCGCCCGCGCCATGACCGGCAATCACTGATTCCAGATGTGGACCGGCGCTGGCCACCACGAAGTCACCCAGCGACTGTGAGAGCGTCATCACCGCCGGACGGGCGTTGCGGGTTTTCGCACTTTCCCCGGTGATGATGATCGCACCGGAATCAACCGTTTCCGGCGCAATGCCCGCAGCCTGATACTGGGCCAGGATCAGCGCTTTAAGTTCGGCCTCTTTCAACCCGCCCTGCTTATCGACAGGAGTAAAGAAGACCGGGCTTTGCCAGCTAATTTCGCGTTTGATGAATTCGTAGCGCGGCACCTGCGACACTGCCGCACGGTTAACCAGTTCAAGGCGGGAAAAGATCACTTGAGTGGTGGTGGTGCCGATATCGATACCGACGCTCAGTAGCTGGCGAGTCTTCACGATTGCGCCTCCACTTTGGTTTCAGCTTCAATGGCTGCCGGAACGTCTTCGTCTTTCGGTACCAACAGCATCGCTACGCCAATCGCTGTCACACCGCCGATCAGCTTGCCGACAATCATCGGGAAGATCATGGCGTTCATGTTAGCGGCGGCGAAACCTAAGTGGTCACCCAAGGCGAAGGCTGCAGAGACAGCAAACGCGCAGTTGATCACTTTGCCGCGGGTATCCATATTTTTCATCATGCCGAACATCGGGATGTTGTTCGCCAGCGTTGCCACCATACCAGCAGCGGCTATGTTGTTAATTTTCAGCAAATTACCGACGCGCATCAGCGGTTTTTCAAACCAGCGGGTCAGCAGCAGTACCATCGGATAAGCCCCGAGCAGTACACAGGAGATAGAACCGATAACTTCGATGGCGCGCATCACTTCGCCCGGTTTGTCACCCGCCGCCATAAAGATAGGGTCGAGACCTGGGATCAGCTCCCAGCCAAGCAGGAACTTAATCACTGCCGCTGCAAGGCCGATAGTGATCAGTGCCACCAGGAACTTGGCGAAGATCTGGAAGCCGTTGATCATTTTTTCCGGGATAAATTTCAGCCCCAGCGCCACCAGTACCGCAACGATCAGCACCGGGATCATGTTCATCAGGATCAGCGCGAAGGTGAATTCCACCGGTTGCCCGTTGATTTCAACCCCGGAATACATCGCCACCAGACCGCCCGCAATACAGCCAACCGGAATAGTCACGATACCGGCCAGTACGCCCAGCGCCAGATAACGACGGTCAGACGGTTCAATAATCCCCAGCGCAACCGGAATGGAGAAGACCAGCGTCGGCCCCATCATTGCCCCGAGGATCAGGCCAGAGTACAGCCACGCCGCAACGTCGCCGCCCGCCAGTTCTTTTGCCAGGAAGAAGCCGCCCATATCACACGCCAGCAGCGTTCCGGCAAACATCGACGGGTTCGCGCCCAGCATTTCATACAGCGGAATAATCACCGGCCCGAGCACATGCGCCAGCACCGGCGCCAGCGCGGTCATACCGACCATCGCCAGACCCAGCGCACCCATCGCCATAAAACCTTCTTCAAACTGACCGCCCGATCCCTCGATGCTCTTACCAAACTTACCGAGGAAACGCGCTGAACCACCGAACTGCGACAGGATCCTGTCCACGGCGGCAATCAGCATAAAGAACATCATGATGTACATGATGATTTCGTTAATTCCCATAGCCTTCACTCCCTGTCATATGTGTATTTATTGTGCCGCCGCATACAACGCGATAATTTCGGCCTGCGTGGCGGTGCGTGGGTTACTGCGGATACAAATATCCTCCAGCGCGGCGTGAGCCCATGCGCTGTAATGCTCAGGCATTGCCCCAACGTCAGCGAGCCGTTTGGTCTGGCCCACTTCGGCGATCAGCTCCATGACCGCGCTGATGGCATCACGATCGTCTGATTTTTTATTGGTTAACGCTCTACCGATGTGGCTAAAGCGTTCACGACACACCATGCGGTTAAACCCCATTACCGTGGGTAACAACATGGCGTTAGCTTGCCCGTGTGGAATGTGCAGCGTCGCACCCGGCTGGTGCGCCATCGCGTGACACAAACCCAGCCCCGCGCTTGAAAACGCCATTCCGGCCATACAGGATGCCAGTAACATGCTTTCACGCGCCGCCAGATCATGGCCGTAGCCCACCGCTTTCGGCAGCGATTTGCCGATCATCGCAATCGCGCCAATCGCCAGGCTGTCGGTAAACGGCGTCGCGTTCAGCGCGCTGTACGCTTCAACGGCGTGGGTCAGCGCGTCAATGCCGGTCATTGCCGTCACGTGCGCCGGAACGCCTTCCGTTACCGCTGCATCCAGAATGGCGACGTCCGGCATCAACGTCGCATGGGCCAGCACCTTTTTCAGTCCGGTGGCAGCGTCGATAATCACCGTGACGTTGGTGGTTTCTGACCCGGTCCCGGCGGTGGTTGGCACGGCGATCAGCGGCAAGCGTGGACGCAGCACACTGTTCTCCGTCATGTCAGCCAGCGTCTGCGTCGGATTGGTCACCAGCAACGCCACCGCTTTGGCGGCATCCAGTACGGAGCCGCCGCCGAAGGCCACAACACCGTCACATTTTGACTCGCGCAGTTGTGCCACCGCCGCGCAAACGTCAGTGATGCACGGCTCGCCGACCGGACACGGCCACAGCGTCATCGCCACGCCTTTCATTGCCAGGCTGCGTTCCAGTGCGGCGGTCATTCCTGCTTGATGCAGGAAGCTATCAACCATGACGAACATATGCGTCAGCCCGCGCGTTTGCGCTTCCTGTCCGCAGGTGCTGAGCGCTCCCAGTCCGCATAGCGTGACCGGTGGAACGCTGAACGTTTTTACGCGTTGCAGATTCAGGGCATCGAATGCCTGAAAGAGCGCGGTCTGCAATTCAGCTTGCATAGATTCCTTCCGCTTTTACTTTTCCGCTATTGGCAATCGCCAGCGGAGTCATAAACAGACTGTGCTGCGGTAAATGCACCTGCAGCTCCGGGAAACGCTTACGAAACAGCTCATCAACCCCCGGCTGCATGCAGGACCCACCGGCCAGCCATAAATCCATGACCCCATGTCCGGCAATATGCTGGGCGACAATTTCCGCCATTTTTTCGTAAACCGGCTTAACTACCGGCCAGATTTCTTTGCCGTTGCTGCGCTTGTACTGCTCGGCTTCTTCCAGTTGAATACGACGGTTCCCGGCCAAAGTGAGGGAAATGTGGTGCCCGCCAGTCGCTTCGTCGGCGGAATAGGTCACTTTGCCCTGCTTCACAATGGCGATACCGGTCGTACCACCGCCGATATCGACGACTCCGGCGTTATCCAGCTTTAGCAGATCCGCCACGGCGGTTGGCTCATCAAGAACATGGCTAACCTCAAGTCCGGCGGACTCCAGCACGTTGATGGAAATACGCGGGTCCGTTCCCGGTGGGAACGAGGTTGCCGCATGGGTAAAGCGGCAACCCAGTTGTTGTTCGAGCGTATCGAGATGGCGACGAACAATGGTCACTGCACCGAAGAAGTCCCAGACGATGCCGTCACGCACGACGTCGGCCCAGTCCAGACAAACCGCAACTGGCTGCCCTTCGCTGTCGACAACCATCGACACCACATCGCAGGTCCCCAAATCAACGCCGAGCCACAGCGGTGAATCGCTCGCAGCGGGCGTTTGGTTACACAGCGTGGCTGCTTTTTGCAGTCTGGGTGTGAGCCAAAGTTGTTCGTCGTGCGCCATCTCTTTCACTCCTTATACAATTCTGAAGGCGTCCACCAACACACAGCGACGTAGGCGTACAAACGTGCGCGCACTGGTCACCCCTTCCCCGGTTGGCGTGGTAATGGTCATGGTGGTCCAGCCTTCACCGCCCAGCCCAAGACCGGCAATGCACGGTCCGTTCTTGACGAAAATGCTGGTATCGATGGCATTAGCCATACGGTTCATGTTGTCGATATTGCGTGAGTGCATCGCCGCCGTATGGTGGCAACCACCTTCGAGCGTGACCGCCAGCGCAATGGCTTCGTCAACGTTAGCCACCCGCACTACCGGCAGCACTGGCATCATCAATTCAGTAACCGCAAATGGATGCGTGGCTGAGGTTTCGACGAACAACAAGCGAGTTTGCTCCGGGACGTTCAGGCCAATCGCTGCGGCGATTTTTGCCGCGTCGCGCCCGACCCAGTCACGGCTGACCGTGCCTTTACCGCGTTCGTCGACGTTTTTCAGCAGTACCGGCTGCAGCTGTTCGGCCTGAGCGGTCGTGAGTTTGACCGCGTGCTGGCCTTCCATCAGACGCATCAGCTCATCGGCAACGCTATCCACGACGATCAGTACTTTTTCATCGGCGCAGATAATGTTGTTATCAAACGACGCACCTTTAACGATGGATTGTGCAGCGCGAGCCAGATCGGCGGTTTCATCCACCACCACCGGCGGGTTACCGGCACCTGCGGCAATCAGACGTTTATTAGTGTGCTTACGCGCAGATTCCACCACTGCCTCACCGCCAGTAACCACCAGCAGACCAATGCCCGGGTACTTGAACAGACGTTGAGCGGTTTCGATATCCGGATTGGCAACGGTAACCAGCAGGTTTGCCGGCCCCCCCGCAGCCACTACAGCCTGGTTAAGCAGGCCGATCGCGCGCTGAGAAACACCTTTCGCTGCCGGATGCGGCGCAAAAACCACACTGTTGCCAGCGGCAATCAGGCTGATGGCGTTGTTAATGACGGTCGCGGCCGGATTGGTAGACGGTGTTACCGACGCCACCACGCCCCATGGCGCGTTTTCAATCAGCGTCAGGCCGTTATCACCGGTCAGTACCTGTGGAGACAGGCATTCCACGCCCGGCGTGCCGCGTGCCTGTGCCACGTTTTTGGCAAATTTATCTTCAACGCGTCCCATGCCGGTTTCACTGACGGCAAATTCCGCTAATTCTCTGGCGTGTTTTTCGCCCGCTTCACGAATGGCGTGAATGGCTAACTGGCGCATAGCGACGCTTTTCAGCTCCTGCTGAGCCAGTTTTGCTGCCGCCACTGCGTCATCCAGGGAGGCAAAGACGCCCATTTCTTGAACGGCACTGACGGGTTGGCTGCTGTCTTTCATTTTCAGCAGCACCGCTTTCACGACCTGTTCAATATCCTGTTGATTCATGATTTTCTGCCTTATTTATGGAAGATCACCTGACCACCTGCCACCGCTTCATCGACAATGCCAATCACGCACAAATCGACAGGCGATGATTCGTTACGGTGCGCCTGACGGGCAGAGCTTCCACTGACCAGCAGCACCCACTCTCCGGTTCCCGCCCCGATGCTGTCGATCGCAACAGCACACTGCCCGTCGGGATTTCCAGAGGAATCAATCATTTCCACCATCAGCAACTTGTCGTGCGCGAGCCCCTGATGGCGTACGGTACAAACAATTTGTCCTGTGACGATTGCCAGTTTCATACCCGCCTCCGTGGCATATTTCAGGTAAAACCTCCCCCTACCCTCCGCAGAAGGTAATGTGAAAAGGAGAGAGGGTGACGCCAGCTTTCTCTTAACAATCAAGTGGCGTCACATGGACGACTTACATGTCGCTGCTGTCGCCTTTGAAGCTGATCGGGAACACTTCTTCCAGATCGCCATGCGGACGCGGGATAACGTGTACAGAAACCAGTTCACCAATACGCTGTGCGGCAGCAGCACCTGCATCTGTAGCCGCTTTGCACGCTGCCACATCACCACGAACCATGGCAGTACACAGGCCGCCACCGATCTGCTTCACGCCAACCAGTTTCACGCGTGCCGCTTTAACCATTGCGTCAGAAGCCTCAATCAGTGCAACCAGGCCCCGGGTTTCAATCATTCCTAATGCTTCCATTGTGCTTTCCTCTTAATCAAAGGGGTCCTGAACGGGACCTTATACAACCAGTGTGTGCGAGGCGTTTTCACGGCTCACGTCAGTCTGGCGCGGCACAGCTGCCACCAACGCCAGTTCGATAATTTCTTGTACGCTACAGCCGCGAGAGAGGTCATGAAGCGGTGCAGCAAGTCCCTGAATCAATGGACCTACGGCACGATACCCTCCCAGACGCTGGGCGATTTTGTAACCAATATTACCTGCCTCAAGCGATGGGAAAACCATCACATTGGCATTGCCCTGGAGCGGACTGGCGGGCGCTTTTTGCGCGGCGACATCCGGAACAAAAGCGGCATCAAATTGCAATTCACCGTCTACGGTAAGCTGCGGTGCGCGTTCACGAACGATCTCCGTCGCCTGCTGCACGTTAGCCACGTTGGGATGGCGGGCACTGCCATTACTGGAAAACGACAGCATGGCAACACGCGGCTCTTCACCGGTAATTGCCTGCCAGGTTTCCGCGCTGGCGATGGCAATATCTGCCAGTTGCGCGGCGGTGGGCTGCGGCACAACGCTACAGTCTGCAAACCCTAATGACGGTCCGAGATACTGCGGAAGCATCAGGAAAATCGACGACAGCGTTTTGCAGCCAGGCTGTAATCCAATAATGCGCAACCCTGCGCGCAGCACGTTTGCCGTTGACGACAGGTTGCCCGCAATACAGACATCGGCTTTACCAGCACTGACCATCGCGGCGGCAAACATCAACGGGTCGTTGAGTTTCTCCAGCGCATCCGGCGGTGTTTTTTCGCCCGCACGCGCCAGCCAGCGTAAGGCAAACTCTTCACGCATCTGCACATTGCTTTGCGGATCAACAACCTGAATACCGTCCATTGCCACGCGGTGGCTGAGGGCAAACTGGCGCAGTGCAAATGGGCTGGCAACGAGAATCGGACGTGCCAGACCGTGCTGGTGCAGGTAATTCGCGGCTTTCAGCACCCGTACATCCAGCGCATCCGGGAACACCACCCGAGCAGGAGTTCGTTTGGCGAGTTGGCGAGCACGTTCAATGATCATGACTTTTCCCCCAGTCGCTGCTGGATTTGGCTGACGCTCAGCGGATGCTTCGCCACGCTCAGAATCATCATCACGTAAACCGTACTTGAAAGACGGTTTAACGCTTGCAGAATGTCCGGCCGCAATACTTCAAAACTGCGGGTGATAAACACCTGAGCCGCTACCGTTTCCGTTTCGCGAACTTTGGTGCGCAGCAGATTAAGCAGTGCAGCATCACGACCGTGGCTGGCTTCCGGCACCAGATGATCGTGGTCCAGGTAACGCAGCGGCTGGTGCGAGAGCCGGTGTAAATCTTCGTCGCTTAAGCCAACGATGGCCTGTGCATCAAGAGGTTCATCTATGGCATCGGCGCGCATAATGTTGCCTAAGCGCGAACGAATATCCGCCAGCCACGGCTGCCACGGTTCCGCGAGTTCAATCTGTAACCACACAGCCAGGCCAATGGTGCTGTCCAGTGCCGCGCGAAATCCCAGCCGCGGGTCACTTTTGGCGACCATCTTGTCCGCAGTCAGATGCGTCAGCGTGTCAGGTTTCTTCGCCACCGGTTGATGACACAGCTCGCAGCTCGCCTGCTGATGTGTATCGCTGCTGGTTAAACCATGCACCGGCTGCGGCTGCTGTTCCTCGTCGTCAACAAACAAGCTTCCCTGCTCATCGATATACTTAATGCGCAGACGACGGCTTTCCAGCAACTCCCGGGCAGACGGCGTCAGGCGGGCATCAGCGGGGAGATGAATTTCAGCCCCTTCGCTGAGCGTATGATTCGCTCTGAGCCATGCTTCGGTAATGAAATCCTTCATACATCCGCCTTAGCAGGACTGCCAGTTCGCAGGCCAGGCCACATACAGGAACTTCACTGTTGATGGCGTACCAAATTCAATGCTGGAGCCTTTCGGGATAAACATCACATCCCCGGCCTTCGCAATCATGGTTTCGCCTTCATGACGAACGTGCAGCTCGCCTTCCAGAATCATGTCGATTTCGTCGTAGTTCAGCGTCCATGGGAAAAATGCGTTATCCCACTGCATAAACCCGGCGGCCATGCTGCTACCGTCCTGGTCAGTGACTAAGTCGGTTAAGCCGACGCAGTGTGGTTGCGCACCATCAAAACGGCCAAACTTCACGCTGCTGCCATCGATGACTTTGACGCCGCCTTTGCCGGTCACCGAGGCAAAACTCGGTTGCATTCCGCCCTGCTCCAGCGACTGTTTCTCCTTCATCACTTTGTCCATCAACTGCGCGACCAGGCTTTCGGTAAACTGCCCTTCCGGCAGCTGCGCAATTATGGTTTCGCGAATACGTTGGCTTTCCGTTTTGCCGTCATCCACCGCAACAGGAACTGCCGTAGTGGTCGATACAGCTACTGGACTGGATTCATCGCATTCGGTGATAGTGACGCCCAACAGCGCCGCAACTTCGCGCGCCTCCGGGGTGATGATGCTGGCGCGCAGAACAACCGAGACGTCCTGTTCACCGCGTGCGTGGGCCGCACGAATATCGTTAGCTGTGATGAGTTTTTTCACCTGCCCTTTCCTCCTTTTGGCTGAGCTCAGTCAGATAATCCACCAGGTGCTGCACACTGCTTGGGTCGTGGCTATTAAGCTCAAAAATCGGCTCCTGAAACCCTATCCCGCGAAGTAATTGTCGCGTTGCGGCGACATTGGCATCCGGCACATCCGTTTTGCTGATAACGGCGATTTGTCGTTTACTGGCGCCGATATCTAACAGCCCGGCAGGTAAGCGACTTTCTAAATCATTTGCCGCGTGTATATAAATCAACGTATCGACATCCTGCAGCGTGGTAATTAAGGCGTGATACCAGCGCGGATGGCTAAAATATTCTCCCGGTGTGTCGATGTCGCCGTTTTCATTAAACTCGACAGCCTGTGTTTTTCTGGCGAGGGAATAATTCCCCTGGAGCGCATTAAAGAGCGTTGTTTTCCCCGCCCCCACCGTACCGACAAACGCAATACGTTTCATCGCCGCCTCTGATTAACTTTTTGTCAGGTTGCACAAAGTGAAATTTAATAACCGACCCAGGCCGCTCACCGTCTGGAGCAATGCCTCTTCCACTGCGCCTACGGAGCCGTAGATCACCAGCGCACCGCTAAATCTATCGAGAAAACCGATATGTACATCCGCCGCTTTCATGGCTAAATCACCGGCAATCATCGCCGTTTCACCCGGCGTTAAGGTCATAATGCCGATAGCGCCTGCCTCGGGAACACCGATCTTTTTCGCCAACTCTTCGCCGGGGTGCGCAATCAAATGCGCCAGCGTGACCTGTTTCCCCGGCACAAATTCCTGGATGATGCGTTCTTTTTCCATTGCTCACCGCCTCTGCTAAAACTGACCCCATCGTGGCAATTTTTCGTCAGAGTAAATAACAAAATTCGGCAACAAGGTTTAAAAGGTGAGGGAGATCACTAAGAAAAGAAAATAAAAAGGCGCGGGAGAAACCCGCGCCGGAATTAATTAAAGTGAAATTACAGCGGCTGTGTTTGTGCTTCTACAACCGCCAGCGCCACCATATTAACGATACGACGAACAGAGGCGATCGGCGTTAATACATGTACGGGCTTCGCCACGCCCATCAGCACCGGGCCGACCGTTACGCCCTCAGAACTGGATACCCGCAGTAAGTTGTAACTAATACGCGCGGCTTCCATATTTGGCATCACCAGAATATTGGCTGATCCTTTTAACGGACTATCCGGCATCCGATCGTTACGAATACTTTCTACCAGCGCGGCGTCACCGTGCATTTCACCGTCGATCATCAGTTCTGGCGCACGCGCCTTGATAAGCTCCAGCGCTGCACGCATTTTGCTGGCTGACGGGCAGTTGGAGGAGCCAAAGTTGGAATGCGACAGCAATGCCACCTTCGGTTCGATACCAAAACGACGTACGGTTTCGGCCGCCATCACGGCGATTTCTGCCAGTTGGTCCGGCGTCGGGTCGTCGTTAACGTAGGTATCGGCGATAAAGGTGTTACCGCTTGGCAGCAGCAGCGCGTTCATCGCCCCTGCTGTATGAACGCCTTCGCGGTGACCAAATACCGCGTTCACCACGCTGAAGTGCTCGTGGTAGTCGCCAATCGTGCCGCAGATCATCGCATCCGCTTCGCCGCGCTGCACCATGATCGCACCGATCACCGTGGTATTAGCAATCACCGCACGCTGCGCCTGCTCCTGGGTAATCCCACGGCGCTTCATGATCTGATAATACTCACTCCAGTACTCTTTGAAGCGCGGATCGGATTCATTGTTGACGATCTCAAAATCAACGCCAGCTTTGATCTGCAGCCCCAATTTCTGGATACGCATTTCGATCACGCTCGGTCGACCGATCAGGATCGGTTTCGCCAGACCTAAAGTGATCAATTCCTGGGTGGCGTGCAGCACACGCGCCTCTTCCCCTTCCGTCAGCACCACGCGCTTCGGCGCTTTGCGTGCCAGCGAGAAAATCGGCTTCATGAACAGGTTGGTTTTGTAGACGAACTCACTCAGCTTATCGATATAAGCATCAAAGTCGGCAATCGGGCGCGTCGCCACGCCGGAGTCCATCGCCGCCTTCGCCACCGCAGGCGCAATTTTAACAATCAGGCGCGGGTCGAACGGCTTAGGAATAATGTATTCCGGGCCAAAGCTCAGGTCCTGATCGCCATAGGCCGAGGCCACAACTTCGCTCTGCTCAGCATGCGCCAGTTCCGCAATGGCATGTACTGCGGCCAGTTTCATCTCTTCGTTGATGGCGGTTGCGCCAACGTCCAGCGCGCCGCGGAAGATGAACGGGAAGCACAGAACGTTGTTGACCTGGTTCGGGTAGTCGGAGCGGCCGGTACAGATGATAGCGTCGGAACGCACCTCTTTTGCCAGCGGTGGCAGAATTTCCGGTTCCGGGTTCGCCAGCGCCAGAATCATCGGCGCACGCGCCATTTTCTTGACCATTTCCTGGGTCAGCACTTTCGGGCCGGAACAGCCCAGGAAGATGTCCGCGCCGTCAATCACGTCATCAAGAGTACGCTTACCGTCATCCACCACCGCATAGGCGGCTTTGGTTTCCGCCATGTTCGGTTCGCGATCTTTATAAATCACGCCTTTGGAGTCGCAGACCACAATGTTGTGTTTCTGCATGCCCAGCGCCACCAGCAGGTTCATACAGGCAATCGCTGCCGCACCCGCACCGGACACCACCATACGCACATCAGAGATATTTTTTTCCACCACCCGCAGGCCGTTGAGGATTGCGGCGGTGCTGATGATTGCCGTGCCGTGCTGATCGTCGTGGAAGACTGGAATATTCATGCGCTCACGCAACTTCTGCTCAATGTAGAAGCATTCCGGCGCTTTGATATCTTCGAGGTTGATACCACCAAACGTCGGCTCAAGGGCCGCTACTACGTTGATGAATTTATCCGGATCGAGTTCATCGACTTCAATATCGAACACGTCAATCCCGGCGAATTTCTTAAACAGAACGCCTTTCCCTTCCATCACCGGCTTGCCAGCCAGCGCACCAATGTTGCCCAGCCCCAGCACTGCAGTACCGTTGGAAATAACCGCAACCAGATTACCGCGCGCGGTGTATTTGTAGGCCGCCAGCGGGTCTTTTTCAATTTCCAGACACGGAGCTGCAACACCGGGTGAATAGGCCAGCGCAAGGTCACGTTGGGTGGCAAGGGGTTTGGTCGGAGAAACCTGAATTTTGCCTGGTACTGGAAATTCGTGGAAATCGAGGGCGCTTTGTTTTAACTGGTCATCCATCTTGTTGTTCCTTTCACGTGTCGATCAAAAAGTGTCGCAGGTAACCCTTCTCTACCCTAAATAATTCGAGTTGCATGAAGTCGGCAAGGGAGTGAATCCCCAGGAGCATAGTGAACTATGTGACTGGGGTGAGCGAGCGTAGCCAACGCACATGCAACTTGAAGTATGACGGGTATATTGAGCCGCACATTATCACCTCAGTCAGCAGCACAAACTTTGAAGGTCCCCAAACTCTCACTACTCAAAGAAAGAATTTGTTATCAATTTATAACAGCCATGTTACCTGCTTAAGCCAGCAATACCATGCCTGTCTGCTATGCTTTTTGCTGACAACGCCTGCAAATTCTCCAAAAGTGTGAATTAACACACGCTCTAACGCTTTACTTTTCAAGGAGTATTTCCTATGACCCGTAAAGAGCTTGCCAATGCAATTCGTGCGCTGAGTATGGATGCCGTCCAAAAAGCCAACTCAGGCCATCCCGGCGCACCGATGGGCATGGCCGATATCGCCGAAGTGCTGTGGAACGATTTTCTCCGCCATAATCCGAGCGATCCTCACTGGTACGATCGCGATCGGTTTATTTTGTCCAACGGCCACGCCTCAATGCTGCTTTACAGCCTGCTGCATCTTTCCGGCTATGACCTGGCGTTGGAGGAGTTAAAGAACTTCCGCCAGTTGCATTCAAAAACGCCCGGCCACCCGGAACTTGGCTACACGCCGGGCGTGGAAACCACCACCGGACCGCTGGGTCAAGGCCTGGCGAACGCCGTCGGGATGGCGGTCGCCGAACGCACACTGGCGGCGCAGTTTAATCAGCCGGACCATGAGATTGTCAGCCATTTCACCTATGTTTTTATGGGCGACGGCTGCCTGATGGAGGGGATTTCCCACGAAGTCTGTTCGCTGGCGGGGACGCTAGGACTGGGCAAGCTGATAGGTTTTTACGATCACAACGGCATCTCTATTGATGGCGAGACCAAAGGCTGGTTTACCGACGATACCGCGAAACGCTTTGAAGCGTATCACTGGCATGTGGTGCACGAAATAGACGGCCACGATCCTGAGGCGGTGAAGAAAGCCATTCTTGAAGCCCAAAGCGTAACCGATAAGCCATCGCTGATTATCTGTCGGACGGTGATTGGCTTTGGCTCACCGAATAAGGCCGGAAAAGAAGAGGCACACGGCGCAGCGCTGGGTGAAGAAGAAGTGGCGCTGACCCGCCAGAAGCTGGGCTGGCATCATCCGGCTTTTGAGATCCCCAAAGACATTTACCGGGCCTGGGACGCGCGGGAAAAAGGAGAAAAAGCCCAGCAGGACTGGAAAGCGAAATTCTCAGCTTACCAACAAGCGTACCCGGAGCTGGCAGCAGAATTTACTCGCCGAATGAGCGGCGGACTGCCTGGCGACTGGGAAAAGAGTACCGAGAAATACATTAGCGAATTGCAGGCCAACCCGGCCAAAATTGCCACCCGTAAGGCATCGCAAAACACTCTCAACATCTATGGCCCAATGCTGCCCGAACTGCTTGGCGGCTCCGCCGATCTCGCCCCCAGCAACCTGACTATCTGGAAAGGATCAACATCCCTGAAAGATGACCCGGCAGGCAACTATATTCACTACGGCGTGCGCGAATTTGGCATGACCGCCATTGCCAACGGTATCGCCCACCACGGCGGTTTTGTTCCGTATACCGCCACCTTCCTGATGTTTGTCGAATACGCCCGTAACGCCGCGCGCATGGCAGCGCTGATGAAGGCCCGACAGATCATGGTCTATACCCACGACTCGATTGGACTGGGGGAAGATGGCCCTACCCATCAGGCGGTTGAGCAGCTCGCCAGCCTGCGCCTGACGCCAAATTTCAGCACCTGGCGTCCGTGCGATCAAGTTGAGGCGGCAGTGGGTTGGAAGCTAGCAGTAGAGCGTCATAACGGCCCTACGGCGCTGATCCTCTCCAGGCAGAATCTGGCGCAGGTTGAACGCACGCCTGAGCAGGTAAAAGAGATTGCCCGCGGCGGCTACGTGCTAAAAGACAGCGGCGGTAAGCCGGATGTGATCCTGATTGCCACCGGGTCAGAAATGGAAATCACGCTGCTGGCGGCGGAGAAACTAACGGGAGAAGGTCGTAACGTCCGCGTGGTTTCCCTGCCCTCAACGGATATCTTCGATGCCCAGGACGAGGCGTACCGGGAATCGGTCCTGCCGGCAAACGTCAGCGCACGGGTGGCGGTCGAAGCGGGTATTGCCGACTACTGGTACAAATACGTCGGGCTGAAAGGGGCCATTGTCGGCATGACCGGCTACGGGGAATCCGCCCCGGCGGACAAGCTGTTCCCTTTCTTCGGCTTTACGGTGGAGAACATCGTCGAAAAAGCGCATAAAGTGCTTAACGCGTGATCCACAGCGTGGGCCAGGCATCTGGCCCATGCCAGTTATCACAGCTTGGCTCCTGCGCATACCGCACCAGACGAAAACGCTGGCCGTCAAAACGCCAGCGCGTCTGGATCCCACAGTCCGACAATCCACGGCCTTTGGCGAGCGTAATCAGCTCGCGTGATTTTTCATCGAACGCGGCATTGGTCAACTCCATATCATTGCTTTCTGCATCCGTCTTAAACGGCAGACTTAACCGTACGGTGCGGGAGGTCAGCGGTTTACTGCGAGAAACAATCCATGCCAGATCGATGGTGTTATACGCCCCGGCTTCACAGCCGATCATCAGCAGCGCTTTGTCGTCCGTCAACGCAGACACCCGCACCTCACGGCGCATCGGGTCGAGCGAACAGCGCATACCGTTTATCCGCCAGTTCCCGTAATCCAGCAGATCGCTGCGTTCTTGCTGAGACAGTGGCGTTGGCGTTGGGTTAACGATGACTACGCCTTTCAGGGCAGGCGCCGGAGGCACGCTGAGCGGCGGTTCGTCACCTTTTTCGATCCATGCGGTTTCACTGCCTACGCGTTTTTGCTGCGCGTCAATGAACAGCAGAGCGGCTTTCAGTCCTACCAGCGACAGGGTTTGCACACCTTTTTGCAGGGTGATCGCCTGCGCGTTTTGCACGGTCTGTAAAAAGTTACTAATGGTGGCTGGGTCATCGGTCATCAGATGCCAGGGCGTAATGCGCCAGTGCTCGCCGGTCAGCGGCAGCGGCACGCCGTCGAGCTGCAGACGCGGTGCAATCTCCGCCTCTTTGGCATCAGGGGAATCCAGACCGCCCAGCTCAATACGCAATACCGCGTCGGTATGCGCCCCGGCACTGCGGCTCAGGGTCATCACCAGGCCGTGATGTTCGCCCGTATTGCGCGCTACGCAAAAGTTCTGGTTATTGCAGGTCACCTGCCAGTCGGAAAACGCCTGCTGCGCAGGAGCCGCCCACAGAAAGCGAACCGGCAGCAAACCGAGCAGGAAGATGAAAATAACGCGATAGCGCATGGACGGTACAACCCCGAAGTCAAAACACACAGCCTAAGCGGTATCTTCCTTGCGCGACTGATGTGGCTCAATCAGAATCGTCGGATTGGCCGTAAATTTGTAAAGAAATATAAACTGCGCTATCTAATCCATCAGATGCGACGACTGCAGATAATTAAGCAACAGCACCGTTTTACCGTCACGAATCTCACCCGTTTTAATCATTTCCAGCGCCTGCGTGAACGGCAGCTCCAGAACCTCAATATCTTCATCTTCCACACCACCACCCGCGTTTGCGCGCTGGCTGTCACTGTACTGCGCGATAAAAAAGTGGATTAATTCCGTCACGCCGCCCGGCGACATGTACAGCTCAAACAGTTTACGCACTTCACCCACTTCATAACCGGTTTCTTCAATCGCCTCTTTGCGAATGCAGGCTTCCGGTTCGTCGTTGTCCAGCAGTCCGGCACAGGTTTCTATCAGCTGTCCACTTTCGTTACCGTTGACCCAGGTGGCGACGCGAAACTGACGGATTAGCACCACGGTCTTTTTGTCCGGGTTATACAGCAGAATGGTGGCGCCGTTGCCGCGATCGTAAACCTCGCGTTTATGGCGAATAACCTCGCCATTGCTACGGGTCAGTTCATAGGTGATATTGCGCAGGATGAAGTAGTTATCGGAAAGGATTTTGTCTTTGATGAGGGTAAATTTTTGCGACATACCGGCTCCACGGCGAGAAGTGAGCAATAATACTACGCCGTGAAACCGGGTTTGTCTTGATCCCTAGTTAGTGAGATTTGACTGATTTTATGCCCAGCCAGTCGATGATCCCCTGCGCAGCATGACGCCCTTCCGCCATGGCAGTCACCACCAGATCGGCACCGCGCACCGCATCTCCTCCGGCAAAAATCTTCGGGTTAGTGGTTTGATAACGGTAAGCGCTCTCAACATCAGCAGCGATACGCCCCCAGCTATCGACCTTCACGCCGTGAGTCTCCAGCCACGGCATTCCGTGGGGATGAAAACCAAACGCCATAATTACCGCATCTGCTGGCATCACAAATTCACTCCCGGCGATGGGAACCGGACGACGACGCCCTTGTGCGTCAGGCTCACCAAGCTGTGTACGTAAGAAACGTACGCCGCTGACGCGACCTTCGGCATTCAGCACCAACTCCACCGGCTGAACGTTAAATTCAAAGTTTGCCCCCTCTTCGCGGGCATTTTTTACCTCTTTTTTCGAGCCGGGCATGTTGGCTTCATCACGCCGGTAAGCGCAGGTCACCTGGCTTGCACCGTGGCGCAACGCAGTGCGCACGCAGTCCATGGCTGTATCGCCCCCGCCGAGCACCACCACGTTCAGTCCGGCAGTATCAACAAACGGCTCCTCCGGCAGTTCATCCAGTCCCATCACCTGTTTAGTGTTGGCAATCAGGAACGGCAGCGCGTCATACACGCCGGGCGCATCTTCGTTCGGCAGATCCGCTTTCATCGAACGATAGGTACCGACACCGACGAACACGGCATCGTAATCTTCGAGTAATGCTGCCAGCGTAACATCCTTGCCGACCTCACAGTTCAGCTCGAAATGAATACCCATAGCACTGAAGATTTCGCGACGGCGCGCAAGTAATGATTTATCCAGTTTGAAAGCCGGAATACCAAATGTCAGTAAACCGCCAATTTCAGGATGGCGATCGAAGACGGTGGCACTGACGCCGTTGCGGGCTAGCACATCCGCACAGGCGAGTCCCGCCGGACCGGCACCGATAATAGCAACACGTTTATCGACTTTCTGTACGTGGCTTAGGTCTGGTCGCCACCCTTTGCTCAGCGCCCGGTCAGAGATGTAACGTTCGATATTGCCAATCGTGACCGCACCGTGTTCATCACGCACCGTACAGGCCCCCTCGCAGAGGCGGTCCTGTGGGCAGACGCGTCCGGTAACTTCCGGCAGGCAGTTAGTCTGGTGGGAAAGTTCGACCGCCGCATCAATGTTTCCGGCCTTCACCAGTTCGATCCACTGCGGAATATGGTTGTGCAGCGGACACGTCCATTCGCAAATACTGTGTTCTCCGCACTTCAGGCAACGGGAAGCTTCCCGTTCAGCCTGTAGCGTGCGAAACGGCAAATAAATTTCATCAAAGCTGGTTTTACGCGCCTCAATTGCCAGTTTATCTGGCTCACCACGCGGAGGAGTGGCCTGCATTTGTTCGCGTTTGCTGGTGATATGCGGCGTCATTTCTGTAGCAATAGCATGCCAGGGTTGACACTCCTGACTGGCTGCGCGCAGCCTGCGCGCTTTTGACAGACCGGTAAGCGACGTTTCCGTCACCTGTTGTAGCGCCTGCGCCGGACAATTCTCGACGCAGGCCGGTCCCGCTTCCCGCCCCTGGCATAGATCGCATTTATGCGCGGTCGCTTTCACCTTTCCTTTCGCCACAGGAGTGAGTACGATTTGCATCGTGCCAAAAGGACAGGCAACGACACAGGATTTACATCCAATACACTTTTGCGCGTTCACCTGTACGCTGTCATTGTCATGACTGATTGCACCATTCGGGCAGCTTCTGGCGCAGGGTGCATCCTCACAGTGGTGGCAGGTCACCGCACTGCGCTGTTGTTGATGCTTGATGACGGTAATTCGGGGCTGAAAATGCCGTTGGCTCAGGACATGTTGCTCGCCATTGTGGGCCATGACGCAGGCGACCTCACAGGCGTGGCATCCCAGGCACTGTTGGCTATTGACCATAATAAAACGATTCATGGCTTCCTTCTTTTTTGGTTGCAAAAACCTTATTCTTTATATGACTGTTGTTATTAACCGACCCTGAAGAGAGCGGCAATGTCCATTTGCCCAGGAAGCACAACTATTTATCCAGAACCTGTGGCAGATCAATTTATTTCATCGCATATGAAATTGCGTTTCAGTTACCATCCTGTTTCATGGCGATTTTATTAACATTTATCAACTACACTGAGTCGTTCGGGCTGCATTCAGGCGCGACGCGTATTGTGTGAGGATGTGCGAGTGACGGTAAAGCGTCCTGTCTCGGCCAGTTTAGCCAAAGCTTTTTTCTACATCGTGCTGCTGTCAATTCTCTCTACGGGTATTGCGCTGCTTACACTAACCAGCAGTTTGCGCGACGCTGAGGCGATTAATATTGCCGGTTCCTTGCGTATGCAAAGCTATCGGCTGGGTTATGACCTGCAAAGCCAAAGCCCGCAGCTCAACGCCCACCGCCAGCTTTTCCAGCAGGCGTTAAACGCACCAGCATTACAAAATCTGAACGCCTGGTATGTTCCAGAAGCGGTCAAAAGCCGCTATGGGCAACTGCATGCGAACTGGCTGGAAATGAACTTCCGACTGATAAGCGGCGATTTGCAATGGTATCAGGCCAATATCAACAATTATGTCGACCAAATTGACCTCTTCGTGCTGGCGCTACAGCATTATGCTGAACGCAAGGTGATGCTGGTGTTTGGCATCTCTCTGGCAGGCGGGATTGGTATATTCACCCTGGTCTTCTTTACTCTGCGGCGTATTCGCCAGCAGGTGGTACGTCCACTCAATAAGCTGGTGATGGCCAGCCAGCAAATTGAACACGGTCAGTTTGATATCCCGGCGTTGGATACCGGCTTGCCCAATGAACTGGGGCTGTTGGCGAAGACGTTTAGCCAGATGTCGAGTGAGTTGCATAAACTGTACCGATCGCTGGAAGCCTCCGTTGCGGAAAAAACGCACGATCTCCACGAAGCCAATCGTCGCCTGGAGGTGCTTTATCAGTGCTCTCAGGCGTTGAATACCAGCCAGATTGACGTGCACTGCTTCCGCCATATTTTACAAATCGTCCGCGAACATGACGCCGCCTGGTTTCTGGAGCTTACCGTCGGCGATAACTGGCGCATCAGCGAAGGGACGAAAAGTTCCGACCTGCCCATGCAGATCCTGCCGGTCACGATGCAGGAGACCGTTTATGGTGAACTACACTGGCAAAGCCCCAACGTGGGTGCTTCCACGCCGCTGCTCAATAGCGTGTCGTCCATGCTGGGACGCGGCCTGTACTTCAATCAGGCGCAAAAACATTTTCAGCAGCTGTTGTTAATGGAAGAGCGGGCGACCATCGCGCGTGAGCTCCATGACTCGCTGGCGCAGGTGCTTTCCTATTTACGCATTCAGTTAACGCTGCTGAAACGTTCGATTCCCGAAGATAACACTCCGGCACAACGCATCATGACCGATTTTTCCCAGGCGTTGAACGATGCTTACCGTCAGTTGCGCGAATTGCTCACTACCTTTCGCCTGACCTTACAGCAGGCAGATCTGCCTTCTGCTCTGCATGAAATGCTGGAAACACTGCAAAATCAAACATCGGCTAAACTGACGCTCGATTGCCGATTACCGACGCTGGCGCTGGATGCACAAATGCAGGTACATCTGTTGCAGATCATCCGTGAAGCGGTGTTGAACGCCATCAAACACGCCAGTGCGAGCGAAATTGCCGTCAGTTGCGTGACCGCGCCGGACGGTAACCATACTGTGTATATCCGCGATAACGGCGTCGGTATAGGTGAACCGCAAGAACCCGCTGGGCACTATGGTTTAAATATTATGCGTGAGCGTGCGGAAAGACTCAGTGGTACGCTGACTTTCTCCCAACCTTCCGGCGGCGGAACGCTGGTAAGCATCAGCTTTCGATCGGCAGAGACAGAAAGTCAGCTAACGTAAAGAACGGTGAAGTGCCGGAGAGCATGTATCCAGGCCAGACAGGGTTGGCACGAAAGGTACGCTGTAACTGCGTATGATAATTTACATTATCTTCTTTTTTTCTCCACGTTTGGCTCGTACCTTGCCGCTACAGTGAAGCAGGTCATACCCATAAATATATGCAGAAACACGAGGTCCCCTTTTAATGGCGAATTTTTTTATCGATCGCCCCATTTTTGCCTGGGTGTTAGCTATCCTGTTGTGTCTCACAGGCACCCTGGCTATTTTTTCGCTGCCCGTTGAGCAATATCCCGACCTGGCACCGCCAAACGTCCGTGTCACCGCGAACTATCCTGGTGCATCGGCACAAACCCTGGAAAACACCGTGACCCAGGTTATCGAACAAAACATGACCGGCCTCGATAATCTGATGTATATGTCCTCGCAAAGCAGCGGGACCGGCCAGGCGACAGTTACGTTGAGCTTTGTGGCCGGAACCGATCCTGACGAAGCCGTGCAACAGGTGCAAAACCAGTTGCAATCGGCAATGCGTAAGCTGCCGCAGGCGGTACAGGATCAGGGGGTGACGGTACGTAAAACCGGGGACACCAATATCCTGACCATCGCCTTTGTCTCCACCGACGGCTCCATGGACAAGCAGGACATTGCCGACTACGTAGCAAGTAATATTCAGGACCCGCTCAGTCGGATTAACGGCGTCGGGGATATTGACGCCTACGGTTCCCAATACTCCATGCGTATCTGGCTCGATCCGGCCAAGCTGAACAGCTTCCAGATGACCGCCAAAGATGTGACCGACGCTATCGAGTCACAGAATGCGCAAATTGCGGTTGGCCAACTCGGCGGCACGCCTTCAGTAGACAAACAGGCGCTGAATGCGACGATCAATGCTCAGTCATTGCTGCAAACGCCAGATGAATTCCGAGCGATTACCCTGCGCGTTAATCAGGACGGTTCCGAAGTCAAACTGGGTGACGTCGCCACGGTCGAAATGGGCGCGGAGAAATATGATTACCTCAGCCGCTTTAACGGCAATCCTGCCTCCGGACTGGGGGTTAAATTAGCCTCTGGCGCCAACGAAATGGCGACGGCAAATCTGGTTATTAATCGCCTGAATGAGTTGTCGCAATATTTCCCGCACGGGCTGGAATACAAGGTAGCGTATGAAACTACCTCCTTCGTCAAAGCGTCGATTATCGACGTGGTAAAAACGCTGCTGGAAGCCATCGCGCTGGTCTTCCTCGTGATGTACCTGTTCCTGCAAAACTTCCGTGCCACGCTTATCCCGACCATCGCCGTACCGGTGGTGTTAATGGGCACCTTCTCCGTGCTCTACGCCTTTGGCTACAGCGTCAACACGCTAACGATGTTTGCGATGGTGTTGGCAATCGGCCTGCTGGTTGATGACGCCATTGTGGTGGTGGAGAACGTCGAGCGCATCATGAGCGAGGAAGGGCTCTCGCCGCGTGAAGCCACGCGTAAATCAATGGGGCAGATCCAAGGCGCGTTGGTGGGTATCGCCATGGTACTGTCGGCGGTGTTTATCCCGATGGCCTTCTTCGGCGGCACCACCGGGGCCATTTACCGCCAGTTCTCGATTACCATTGTCTCGGCAATGGTGCTTTCGGTACTGGTGGCGATGATCCTGACCCCGGCCCTGTGCGCCACGCTACTCAAGCCGCTGCATAAGGGCGAACATCACGGTCAGACCGGGTTCTTTGGCTGGTTTAACCGGATGTTCAACCGCAACGCTGAACGTTACGAAAAAGGCGTTGCCCGAATTTTGCATCGCAGCCTGCGCTGGATCCTGATCTACGGCCTGCTGCTCGGCGGCATGGTGTTCCTGTTCCTGCGACTGCCAACCTCCTTCCTGCCGCTGGAAGACCGCGGCATGTTCACCACCTCGGTACAGTTGCCCAGCGGTTCAACCCAGCAGCAGACGTTAAAAGTGGTGGAAGAAGTCGAGAAGTATTACTTCACCCATGAAAAAGACAACATCATGTCGGTCTTCTCGACTGTCGGCTCCGGCCCTGGCGGGAACGGGCAGAACGTGGCGCGCATGTTTGTCCGCTTAAAAGACTGGGACGATCGTGACGCCACCACCGGCACCTCATTTGCCATTATCGAACGCGCCACCAAAGCCTTTAACCAGATTAAAGAGGCTCGCGTCTTCGCCAGTAGTCCTCCGGCTATCAGCGGCCTGGGTAGCTCTGCCGGTTTTGATATGGAGTTGCAGGATCACGCCGGTGCAGGCCATGACGCGTTAATGGCCGCACGGGACAAACTAATAGAGCTTGCCGGAAAGGACGGTTCCCTGACCCGCGTGCGCCATAACGGTCTGGACGACAGCCCACAGCTGCAAATCGATATCGACCAGCGCAAAGCGCAGGCGCTGGGTGTGTCTATTGATGATATCAACGACACGCTGCAGACGGCCTGGGGCTCCAGCTACGTCAATGACTTTATGGACCGGGGTCGCGTGAAGAAGGTCTACGTGCAGGCGGCGGCGAAATATCGCATGCTCCCTGACGATATCAACCTGTGGTATGTGCGCAATAATAGCGGCGGTATGGTGCCGTTCTCCGCGTTTGCCACCTCGCGCTGGGAAACCGGTTCACCGCGTCTGGAACGCTATAACGGCTACTCTGCCGTCGAGATCGTCGGTGAAGCTGCGCCCGGCATCAGTACCGGTACGGCAATGGACGTGATGGAGTCGTTGGTGCATCAGCTACCGACCGGGTTTGGCCTCGAATGGACGGCAATGTCGTATCAGGAACGGCTCTCGGGCTCTCAGGCCCCTGCTCTGTACGCCATTTCGCTGCTGGTGGTGTTCCTGTGCCTGGCAGCGCTGTACGAAAGCTGGTCGGTTCCTTTCTCTGTTATGCTGGTCGTGCCGCTGGGGGTCATTGGCGCGCTGCTGGCGACCTGGATGCGCGGTCTGGAAAACGACGTCTATTTCCAGGTCGGGTTATTAACGGTTATCGGGCTTTCAGCCAAAAACGCGATATTGATTGTTGAATTCGCCAATGAGATGAACGAGAAAGGGCACGATCTGCTCGATGCTACGCTACATGCCTGTCGCCAGCGTTTACGTCCGATTTTGATGACGTCACTGGCATTTATCTTCGGGGTGTTGCCGATGACCATCAGCAGCGGTGCAGGCTCCGGCGGTCAGCATGCGGTAGGGACCGGCGTAATGGGTGGGATGATATCCGCCACCATTCTGGCAATTTACTTCGTTCCACTGTTCTTTGTGCTGGTGCGCAGGCGCTTCCCGTTGAAGCCGAAGCCTGAATAAGGCACAAAAAAGGAACAAAAAAGGCGACTTTCAATGAGTCGCCTTTTTATTATCCCTTGCGGGATCAGGATATCTGCCAGAAATTTATTTACGAAGCATCACTTCGATAAAGTCTTTCCAGTTCCCCAGTTCACGTTCAATCATAACAACCTCTCTTATTATTATGGGTATTCTACGAAATCATCATCATTAAAAGAAGATCATTTAACCGATGGTTGTGATTGCATCCTCTAGTGTGTGGGGTCAATGTGATTACTATGCGCTATACCCATAAATTTTATGTGACTTACGGCAATATTTTGAAATATTCATACATCATCTAGTACTTTTGCAATTTTGAAGGAAAAACAGGCTGATGCAAGCAGGTAAATTCTGATTTTCATTTATGCGGAAGTTTTGGAACCTTCAGGAATCATTATTCACTGTTGTTCAACAATGTTATATTTTTCTATAACGCTTGCGTGACAATATGTATTATCTGGAATAACACACATCAAGAATAAATATTCAATTTACGTCAATAAGGATTCAAATGATCACCCTCTACGGCATTAAAAACTGCGATACTATTAAAAAGGCCCGACGCTGGCTGGAGGGACGCGGTATTGACTACCGCTTCCATGATTATCGCGTTGACGGTCTGGACAACGCGCTCATACAGTCCTTTATCAACGAGTTAGGCTGGGAGCCGCTGCTCAATACGCGCGGAACAACCTGGCGTAAACTGGATGAATCCACGCGCAGCCAAATCACCGATGCAGCTTCCGCCGCTGCGTTGATGATTGAAATGCCAGCAATTATCAAACGCCCATTGCTCTGCGCGCCGGGTAAGCCTATGCTGCTTGGTTTCAGTGAATCCAGTTATATGCAGTTTTTTAATGAGGTGTAGTCTATGTCGTGCCCGGTTATTGAGCTGACACAGCAGCTTATTCGCCGTCCTTCCCTGAGCCCGGATGATGCCGGGTGCCAGGCGTTAATGATTGAACGCCTGCGCGCGGTAGGTTTTACCGTTGAGCGTATGGATTTTGGTGACACACAGAATTTTTGGGCATGGCGCGGACAAGGTGAGACGCTGGCATTTGCCGGTCACACTGACGTAGTGCCTGCCGGCGATGTTGATCGTTGGATTAATCCGCCATTTGAACCGACGATCCGCGACGGCCTGCTGTTCGGGCGTGGCGCTGCCGATATGAAAGGCTCGCTGGCGGCGATGGTTGTCGCAGCCGAGCGCTTCGTCGCCCAGCATCCTAACCACAAAGGCCGTCTGGCGTTTTTAATCACCTCAGACGAAGAAGCCAGCGCTAAAAATGGTACCGTTAAGGTGGTCGAAGCGCTGATGGCCCGCAACGAGCGGCTGGACTATTGTCTGGTCGGCGAGCCGTCCAGTACGGAAATCGTTGGTGACGTGGTTAAAAATGGGCGTCGGGGTTCACTGACCTGCAACCTGACCATTCACGGCGTGCAGGGTCACGTCGCCTACCCGCATCTGGCCGATAACCCGGTACACCGCGCCGCGCCAATGCTGAATGAACTGGTGACTATCGAATGGGATCAGGGCAATGAGTTTTTCCCCGCTACCAGCATGCAGATTGCCAATATTCAGGCGGGAACCGGCAGCAACAATGTCATTCCAGGCGAACTGTTTATCCAGTTCAACTTCCGTTTCAGCACCGAATTAAACGATGAAATGATTAAATCCCGGGTGCTGGCGCTGCTGGATAAGCATCAGTTGCGTTACACCGCCGACTGGTGGCTATCCGGTCAACCGTTCCTGACCGAACGCGGTAAACTGGTGGATGCGGTGGTGAACGCCATTGAGCACTATAATGAAATTAAACCGCAGTTACTGACTACAGGCGGGACTTCCGACGGGCGCTTTATTGCCCGCATGGGGGCGCAGGTAGTAGAACTTGGGCCGGTCAATGCCACCATTCATAAAATTAATGAATGTGTTAATGCCGCCGACCTGCAGCTGCTTGCCCGTATGTATCAACGTATCATGGAACAGCTCGTCGCCTGATGAGTGTTCCTGCAAGAGGAAATAAGCATGGACTTGCTGGCAAAGTATTGGTGGATTTTAGTGCTGGTGTTTCTGGTAGGCGTACTGCTGAATGTGATCAAAGATCTCAAGCGCGTTGACCATAAGAAATTTCTCGCCAATAAACCAGAGCTTCCCCCACATCGTGACTTTAACGATAAATGGGATGACGACGACGATTGGCCGAACAAAGACCAACCTAAGAAGTAAGTACAATTTAAAAGCCCGGAAAATCATTTCTTTTCCGGGCTTTTCGTTTAAATCATCTCAATCACATCATCATCGTGAGGCGTACCGCCACTCAGCGCTTCATCGAAGTAGTGCTTCGGTACGGTAAAACGCAAATGATCGAGCGCAAACTGCATGCTGCGATCGTCAATGGCGTGGCCCAGGTCGTCGACGATATCCAACGTCACATCCCCACCGGCGCGAATTAACGCTTCCTGCGCTGAGACGGCGTGAGACAGCTCAATGACCCGATCTTCCCCACCGTGAATCAAATGCACCGTTGTTGCTGTGGTTGCAACCTCCGGCAAGCTGGCGTAGCGGCCATTGAACGCAATCACCCGCGATGCCAGCCCCGGTTCAGCCTTGATGCTCTCAAGCGACATAATCGCCCCTTGCGAAAAACCAATCAGCGCGGTGGCCTGAGGGGAAACGCCGCTCTGTTTTTGCCAGTAGCGAACGGTTTCGATAAACACCGGCATGATAGCGTCAACACGCTCCTGACGGTTCTGTTCCGTCACATCCTGTACTGAAAACCACTGACGCCCCCCGGTAGGACCGTAAGGCTCCGCCCCACCGATGCTGACAATCAGCGCATCCGGGAACAGCGGCGCGAACCAGGAACCAATTTCGCCCATGGCTACCGGGTTATCGCCGACGCCATGAAACAGCAGCAGTAGCTGTTGAGCGGGTTTATCGGGGCTTTGAACAACAAAATGGTCATGTTTCATGGCGATCTCCTTAACTGATAAGAGTGATTCTACGCCGCTTAATCGCAATGACCATGCCAGGAAATTGAAGAAGTTAGTGAAAAAATTGCCATTGCATAATGCGATTCTGTAGCCGTTGCGTCCGGGCCGCATCCAGCAGGGCTAACGCCTGTGCCACCTCAGCGCGCTGAACCAATAACAGCGCTTTACGACCAGACACCTTCAGTCGTTGGCACAGTTCAGCATCGCTGCACCTCTCGTCCACACGTCCGCGCAATGCAGGGAGAGGGAGCTCGCTGCACTGGAGCAGACGACTCAGACAGCCTAACGAGGTGAGCAACGGTCGATGCGCAAAGGCAAATCCGGCCAGCACCTGCCAGTCGTCATCATTAAGCGTAGCCTCTTTCAGCGGCCTTATCGGGAGGGCTTCGCCGTTCCACAGCGCCAAAACGTCAGCATCACGACGCAAGTGCAGGTGCTCTGTTGCGGCCAGGCGTTTTCCAGACTCACTGATCGGCAGTAGCGCCATTGCGGTATAGCACCCGCTGCTGGCTTCCCGGTGGTTGCCCATTCGCACCAGCACAAAGCCGCAGCGCTGCCAGAAGCGCCATAGCTCGGTCGTATAACCAAAACTAACAGACAGGTAGTCGCACAGTGAAGAGTGTTGATGGGCCTGTTCAATCAACTGTTGCCCAATACCTTCCCGTTGGCGGGCTGGGTGGACCGCAATACGACTAACCCGACGCCCAACGAGCGTCGCCGCCAGCGGATCACCGCCATGCGCAGCCAGCGACTGCGCCACCAGATTTCCTCTGGGCCGACGATACCCGGCCCAAACGGCCTGGCTGAGTTCAGCGGATAATCCTCCTTCGTCCACCAGCCATACAGCACCCGCCACCGCGTCAGCCGTCGAGGCCTGCAGAAAATGCTGACCAGGCGCATCCATCATCCGACGGAGATCGAGCGGTGAAGTGCGGTAATGCGCCCCGGAAAGTAGCTGATAGACCGCCAGAGGCAAATGCGGATTGCAATGCCAGGCGTTCGACTCAAAGGCAGAGAAGTGGATATTGCCCTGAGGGGGATGCGAAAAGGTTTCGTCGTCGAACACCAGCGCCTCGCTGACGATTTTTTCCAACGGGCACCCCAGTGCCCACCTGATGGGCTGCTGCAGTTCATAACGCTGAAGGTTGGGGAAACGCGCGCAGAACTTCAATAAGAACCCCCTGCCGGTTCCCTCGTAGCCCTGAACGGTGGTGGTCAACAGCACGCGGGGAAAACGTGAAACCAACTGATGTAACAACGGGGCGGGGATGGCGGCAGCTTCATCCACGATCAGCCAGTCAGCGGTTTCGCTGCCGGTTAATAGCGCGTCTGGTGCAATAAAGCGATAACGTTCCCCGGCAAATTGCGCCAGCACATCCGTCGCCGCTTTTGCCGGTGCGGTGACAATGGCCCTTTCCTTCATACGTGATATTAACTGCCCGGCCAGCGCGGATTTGCCCCGCCCGCGCGCGGCGGTCACCGTTGCCACGCCGGGAGGCATATCCAGCAATTGCTGTAAAATTACCGCCTGCTCTGGCTGAGGTTCGCCGTTAGCTGGCCGCCAGTCAGCGCGCTCGGGAAAATACACCGGCACAAACGGCTGATGCTGCTGCCAGTGCAGGGTTTGTCCATCACGAGCAATCACCCGTTTGAAGTGTTCGACAAAGTGCGGTGTGGGGATAGGTTCGGCGCAGTCGCTCCAGCGCAGTGAATCTACGTCAGGATGCATTTGCCAGTCCAGCCAGGGAGGGGTCAGCAGCACCAGCCAACTCCCGGCACGCAGCGTGCCGCTTAAGGCGGCAAATGCCGCGGCGTCAAATCCCTGCAGGGCGTCAAAAATCGCATGGCGAAATTCGCGCCCCAGCAACGTTTGTAACGCCTGCGGCGTGCAGCACGGCTCGGCGGAGGCCGTTGCCCCCACCCATAGCCAGTCGCCGGGTAATGTGCTTCGTAGCGCAAACGCCCGTTCCTGAGGCCAGGAACCCTCGCCGCTGATAATCAGCAGACGACGGATCCCTTCCCGGGCCATTTGTTCGGTTAACGCATTCAACGCTGTGTTGTCAGACATCCCTGCCTCAAGATCTTAAATGCCTTTGTCAAAGGTATTACATTGCGCCGGGTCGCCACTATCAAAACCACGTTTGAACCAGCTATAGCGCTGCTCAGAGGTGCCATGCGTAAAGCTGTCCGGCACCACGCGTCCTTGCCCCTGCTGCTGCAGACGATCGTCACCAATCGCCTGGGCAGCATTCAGCGCCTCTTCCAGATCGCCTGTTTCCAGCACGCCCTGCTGCTGCATACTGTGACCCCAGACGCCAGCAAAGCAATCGGCCTGCAGCTCCATACGCACGGAAAGACGATTTACTTCAGCCTGGGAGGCGTTCTGCTGCTTCTGGCGAACTTTCGGTTCTATGCCCAACAGCTTCTGCACGTGGTGGCCGACTTCATGTGCAATGACATAACCCTGAGCGAAATCACCGTCAGCGCCCAGCTTGCTTTTCATGTCATCATAGAAGGAGAGATCGATATAAACGGTGCCATCGGCAGGGCAATAAAACGGGCCCATCACAGACTGCCCCGCACCGCAGCCGGTACGCGTCACGCCACGGTACATTACCAACTTAGGCTGCTGATAGGTGCGGCCCATTTTTTCAAATTGTTGTCCCCAGGTATCTTCGGTCGTGGCGAGGATCACCGAGGTAAATTTCGCCGCCTCATCATCATTCGGACTGATGGAGCGCGTTGACTGCTGCTGCGAAACGGGTTGACCGGTCATTAACCCGGTGAGATCTACGCCATAATACCCCGCCACCAGTACCACAATCAGCAGGATGATGCCGCCTTTACCGCTTGGCAAACGAAAACCCGGCCCACCCATAGAAGGTCCGCCGCCCGAGCTATTACGTCTGTCGTCTACATTGTCGCTTTCGCGACGCCCTTGCCAGCGCATAATCACCTCAACTTTTATTCATTATGATGATGATCGTAGGCTGTTCGGAACAGGATTACCATAAGAAACAGTAATCAAATAAGGGAGGAATTGATGAGCCGGAGAGCGATCGCCGGCTCGAAGGAGGATCAGTCTAACTTCACACCCAGGCGATGTGCGACGGCTTCATAGGCTTCGATCAGGCCGCCCAGACTCTGGCGGAAGCGATCTTTGTCCATTTTATCCAGCGTTTCTTTGTCCCACAGACGGCTACCGTCTGGAGAGAATTCATCACCCAGAACAACTTCACCTTTATACAAGCCAAACTCAAGTTTGAAGTCGACCAGAATCAGACCTGCATCATCAAACATTTTTTTCAGCACGTCGTTGGCTTTGTAGGTCAGCTCTTTCATCCGTGCCAGATTCTCTTTGCTCACCCAACCAAAAGTTTCGCAATAGGAATCGTTAATCATGGGATCGTGCATAGCATCGTTTTTCAGGAACAAATCAAACAGCGGCGGATTCAGTTCAATACCTTCCTCAACGCCTAAACGCTTCACCAGGGAACCTGCCGCGCGGTTACGCACCACGCACTCAACCGGGACCATTTCCAGTTTTTTCACCAGACATTCGGTATCGGATAGCAGTCGCTCCATCTGGGTCGGAATGCCCGCTTCTTGCAGTTTGGTCATAATGAAATGGTTGAACTTGTTGTTCACCATGCCTTTACGATCGAACTGTTCGATGCGCGCGCCATCCCCTGCTGACGTATCATTGCGGAATTCGAGCACCAACAGGTCCGGGTTTTCCGTGCTGTATACGGTCTTCGCTTTACCACGATACAACTCAGCTTGCTTTTGCATCTTTATTACTCCTGGGTGTGAAATAACGATAAATATTGCGTTTTTCTGCCGACGCACACGTTTGCGTATCATATCAGAAAAAAAGGGCTGGAGTTATCCAGCCCTTTATTTTTACTTACTGAATGCAGCCTGGAAGACGGCAACCAGCGCGTCGTTCTGGCTTTGCGTCAGGGTATGCCCCTTCGGATCGATAAACTGCATGCTGCTGCGGTTGTCTAAATCACCGACCTGCAGTTTGTAGTCACCGGATACCAGACCCGGATCGCTCGCGCCCAGTTCCTGCCAGTTGCTGTCAGACAGTGGTTTGTAAGTCACGGCGATGCTGCCCTGAGAACGGGTGCTGTCGGTTACTTTCATGCCCACTTTCTCAAGCGCTGCTGGCAGACGCTGCCACACCACGTTGAACGGTCCGCGTACCACCAGCATCGGCAAGCCGGTGTCATCAGCGGCACTCTGAACATCCATAGTGGCGGCAGAGCGGTTCTGCGCAGCATTCGCGGCGTCGGTGGCGGTCTTATCCAGACCCGCAGAGATAACGTTCATCATCTCAGCGCTGTAGCGCTGCATGGACGCGGCATCTGCCACCGGCTTACCAGCCTGCTCGAGGTTAACCAGTTTCACCGTTACCGCCTGCTGATAGCCCTGCGGTTTAACCGAGATTTGATAACGTCCGCGATACTGCTCGTCTTCATCAAGACGGTTCCAGTCAACCCAATCGGTGGTCAGTGTCTGGCTGGCATCATCACGTTTGGTAATGGTGTAGTTTTTAGCCTGAATCACGCTGACGACCTGTGGCCACAGCGTGTTACCACGACCATTTTCCACCAGTAACGTTGCAGTATCACCGGCGATCTGGGTACGTGCGCCGCTGACTAATGCTAACGGCTGAGCCGGTGGACGAATATCCAGCGCTTTGCCGACGGCACCGCTGCCGTTGGTCACCGGGATATTATAATCACCGGTTGTTACCGGCAAAATCATCCCAGCTGGCGCGTGAAGCTCAGCAAGCGGTGCGGCCTCCAGATAGGATTCATCACCGCTCACCTGGCGCTTATAGCGCGAGTCAGAACTACAGGCCGCGAGCAACATAACTAGCGAAACACCCGCAACCTTGGCCAGGCGCGACTTTTGTACTGAGTAAGCCATCAAATCTCCCTAAACTTTACAGCAAACCGGCATGCTGAAGCGCCGCTTTGACGATATCACGAGCATTGTCCGTGATTGGCGTCATCGGCAGACGTAGCGTATCGGTCGCCACAAGACCCAATTCCTTACATGCCCATTTCACTGGGATAGGATTGGGTTCGACAAATAGTTTGTTGTGTAACGGCATCAGGCGCTGGTTAATCACCCGCGCCTCGGCAAAGCGCCCTTCAGCCGCTAGTTTGCACATTTCAGCCATTTCACGTGCCGCTACGTTAGTGGTAACGGAAATCACACCATGACCACCGAGCTGCATAAAGTCCAGCCCGGTCGCATCATCACCGCTGAGCAAAATAAAATCGTCTGAAACCAGCTCTTTGATCTGGTGAACACGACTTAAGTTCCCTGTGGCCTCTTTGATAGCGACAATATTTTTAACCTTCGCCAGACGACCAACGGTTTCAGGCAGCATATCGCAGCCGGTACGGGACGGCACATTATACAGAATTTGTGGCAAGTCAGTATGTTCAGCGATGGCTTTGAAATGCTGGAACAAACCTTCCTGGGTTGGGCGATTGTAGTAAGGCGTCACCGTCAGGCAGCCGACAATACCGCTGTCGTTAAAACGCTGCGTCAGACTAATGGCTTCTGCGGTCGCATTAGCGCCGGTTCCGGCAATCACCGGAATACGCCCGTCGGCCAGCTCCAGCGTCATCATCACCACATCGGCATGTTCATCATGACTCAGCGTGGCGGACTCACCGGTGGTGCCAACCGAAACGATCGCCGAGGTGCCGCTGGCGACATGATAATCAATCAGTTTTTTCAGGCTCGACCGGCAGACTTTACCTTTCTCATCCATCGGCGTAATAAGCGCGACAATACTTCCCGTGAACATGGGCCATCCTCTGTGCAAACAAGTGCCTCAATGGTACGTTTGGTACGACAATAAAAGCAAGCGACCAGAGCCCTTCTGATTGTTGTATGCATGTTTTTTTTATGCTTTCCTTATGATTACCTCACCGCTCAAAGGAAGAACAGGTTTGACATCGTCATCGCAACACTATCTGGTCATTACTGCGCTGGGTGCCGACCGCCCAGGAATTGTGAACACCATCACTCGTCATGTCAGCAGTTGTGGCTGTAATATTGAGGACAGCCGACTGGCCATGCTGGGTGACGAGTTTACGTTTATCATGCTGTTGTCTGGCACCTGGAATGCCATCACCTTGATTGAATCAACCTTGCCGTTGAAAGGCGCAGAGCTGGATTTATTGATTGTGATGAAGCGAACGACCGCGCGTCCCCGTCCTGCGATGCCCGCCACGGTATGGGTGCAGGTTGATGTCCCCGACTCTCCCCATTTGATTGAGCGCTTTACCGCCCTTTTCGACAGTCACCAAATGAATATTGCCGAACTGGTTTCTCGTACCCAACCGGCTGAGAACGAAAAGGCTGCACAGCTGTTTATTCAAATTACCGCACATAGCCCTGCGTCACACGATTCGGCAAATATTGAGGATGCGTTTAAAGCACTCTGTACAGAACTCAATGCGCAAGGCAGTATTAACGTCGTCAATTACTCACAGCATGATGAACAAAATGGAGTTAAGTAATGAACCCACTGAAAGCCGGTGATATCGCACCGAAATTTAGCTTGCCGGATCAAGACGGAGAACAAGTAAATTTAACCGACTTCCAGGGACAGCGTGTTCTGGTTTATTTCTACCCGAAAGCCATGACGCCCGGCTGTACCGTACAAGCCTGTGGCTTACGCGATAACATGGATCAGTTAAAAAAAGCAGGCGTTGAAGTGCTGGGGATCAGCACCGATAAACCTGAGAAGCTTTCTCGCTTCGTGGAAAAGGAAGTGCTTAACTTCACGCTCCTGTCCGATGAAGATCACCAGGTCTGCGAGCAATTTGGCGTCTGGGGAGAAAAGTCATTTATGGGTAAAACCTATGATGGCATCCACCGCATCAGCTTCCTGATTGATGCCGACGGTAAGATTGAGCATGTGTTTGATGATTTCAAAACCAGCAATCACCACGACGTGGTGATGAACTGGCTGAAAGAAAACGCCTGATGTACGTTGTGCCGGATGAGGCTTTTACGCCGCCATCCGGCACAACCGCTATCTACTCAAACGTCCCCTTAACACACGCTTTCTTCTCTTTCACCACGGCGTTGCCCTTCGCCCACAGGTGATAAACCTCCAGTGCGTCATTAAGTACCAGAATGTCCGCATCGCATCCCACAGCCAGACGTCCTTTATGCTCCAGTCCCAAAAATTCTGCGACCGTACGCGTCAGCGGACACAGCGCCTGTTCCAGCGGCACGGCATGAACCCTCACCAACTGGCGCAGCGTTTCGGCCAGTGATTCAAATCCAGCCACGCCAATGCCCGTCAGATTCCCATGTTCATCAAACTCCGGCTGACTACCGTTACCGTCCGAGCTCAGAGTAATACGCGACAGCGGGACTTCGTGACGCAGCGCCGTGGCGATAGCCGTTGCCGGGTCGACGGGCTCATCAATGCTGCTGGTAATGTCGATATAGCCGCCTTTGCGAGCAAAGGCTAACGCCGCCTGAAACAGCGGTTCCGCGCGGTTAACATGTGTCGGCAGTAGCTTGGTGATCGGCACATCCGAATGCGCGAGGATGTCATACAGCGGCTCCAGCATGTGCGGGCTGTCGCCCATATGGAAGACGCTGATCCCCGGCTTGCGCCCTAACAATCCGCCAACACGCGACTGCGCCGCCATGTTCGCCAGCGCCGAGGTAGTCGGCGCAGAGGAACGATGGTCCGAAACCGCACATTTCACCCCAATAACCTTGTCGATCAGCGCCACGTCGCGATCGATACTACCGGTGATGGTCGGGGAAGGCAGAGAGTACGCCCCAGTCAGCATCCAGGCGCTGATGCCTTCAAACTCCAGCGCACGGGTTTTCGCCAACAGCGATTCCGGGTGACGAGTCATTCCGTCGGTGCCCAGCAATCCCACCACCGAGGTGACGCCGGCCTCCACCAGGCGCGACAAGCGAACTTCCGGGGTGCGGGTATGCGGCCCAGCCTCCCCGCCGCCGCCAATCAGATGGACGTGCTGATCGATAAATCCCGGACAGACAATAGCCCCGTCAAGATTGATACACTCACAGCCAGGAAAGTCTTCTGCCGGGATAGACGGCGCGATGGCGACAATTTTGCCACCAGAGACCAGAATATCCTGTTGTCCCAGATCTTCAGGCGCATAAACGTGTCCACGTTGGAACAACGTCAAATTAAGAATTGAACAGTTCATAACCTTCCTTGTCAGGTAATAACCTGCATAACCCAAATAGAGAGCAGCGCATTAATCACGCTTACTGCAATAATAAGCGGGTAATAGCGGGGATGCCCCCCCGCCGTTCCCAGACAGCGTCCGACATTTTGCACCCATACCGCCGGTACCGCGAAAAGAGACCGCCGTCTCGCCCGCCGCGTTTATCTTCCCAAATGCTCCGTTGAGGAGGGTGAAATCAAACACCCGCCACCACTCGGTACTTTTCGAAAACATGCCGAAAAAAAGGTGATAGTGACGAAAAAGGCGAGATAGCCAACTCATCCCACTTTTTGTTGCATGTGCGTATTGTGACCCATTTCTTTCCCCTGTTGGTCTTATTCCTTGCGTGACAAAAAGACATCACATTGGTCAAGTTAAAGACAAACACTGAGAAAAACGACATCCGGAGAGATTATTTAGAAAGTGTGTACAGAGGTCAGACAAGTTCAGCTCCGGCGACATTGCGCCGCCGGAATTTGCCAATTACGGTTCATCAACCGTCTGGCCATCAGGCCAGGCATGCACCACCGCTTTGATTAACGTCGCCAGCGGAATGGCAAAAAATACGCCCCAGAATCCCCACAGACCGCCAAAAATGACGACTGACAGAATAATCACCAACGGATGCAAGTTTACAGCTTCAGAGAACAGTACCGGGACCAGTAAGTTACCGTCCAGCGCCTGAATAATCAGGTATACGGCAAAACAGCTCCAGAACTCGGTCCCGAGACCAAACTGGAACAGCGCCACGCCGACCACCGGAATGGTCACCACAAAGGCACCTATATACGGGATCAGGACCGAAAACCCGACCAGCACCGCCAGCAACAGAGAGTAGTTGAGGCCAAACATCAGGAAGCCCAACCATGTCGCTACGCCGACCACGACCATTTCCAGCACTTTGCCGCGAATATAGTTGGTGATTTGCTGGTTCATTTCTTTCCACACCTGCCCGGCCAGACCACGGTTACGTGGCAGCACCCGACGTACGGCATTCAGCATCTGGCTTTTGTCTTTCACCAGAAAGAATACCATCAGCGGAACGAGAACCAGATACACCGCCAGCGTCAACAATCCGACCAGCGAGGCTAACGAATATTTCACCACGGAATCGCCCATATTAAGCATTCGCGCGCGCATATTCTCTGCCATCGCATCAATGATGCCAGCATCCATCAGCGCCGGATACCGTCGTGGCAAGGTGGCGGCAAAATCAGACAGCTTATTGAGCATACCGGGCATATCACGAATCAGGTAGATCCCCTGCTGCCACGCAACCGGCATCACCACAAACGCCATCAACAGCAGAATACCGACAAACACCACCAGCACAATGGATGTCGCCCAGCGTCGGGAACAGCCAATATTTTCCAGCCGCACAGTGGGCCATTCCAGCAGATAGGCCAGCACAATGGCAACCAACAGCGGCGCTAACAGCCCACTAAAGAAGAAAAGGATGCCAAAACCAGCAACCAGAATAATCAGCAGGGCGATGGCTTCGGGGTCGCTAAAGCGGCGGCGATACCATTGCATCAACATTTCGAGCATAAAACCCTTCCATGAACCCAATAGCGGGATTGCGATCCCGAATTGTATCGAAATGTCACAAAAAAGACTTCGCTTTTTATTGTTGTTTACGCAAAGTGAAAAGACATTTTTCCTGGGTGTTCATCGTCAGATTTCGCAGTTACACTCACATAGCTGGCAGAGGATGAACGATACTTCACAGCATTGGTCAAATGGCTATCTCAAAAAAGAATACAGGACAGAGGTTATGTTCAGGCAGTTGAAAAAAAACCTGGTTGCTACCCTCATTGCTGCACTGGCCCTCGGTCAGGTCGCGCCCGCATTTGCTGACACTGCGGACACCCTACCGGATATGGGAACCTCAGCAGGAAGCACGCTTTCCATCGGACAGGAAATGCAGATGGGCGATTATTACGTGCGCCAGCTGCGCGGCAGTGCGCCGTTAATTAACGATCCTTTGCTGACTCAATACATTAATACTCTGGGGATGCGTCTGGTCGCACACGCAGACTCCGTCAAAACCCCTTTCCATTTCTTTTTGATTAATAACGATGAAATAAACGCCTTTGCCTTCTTTGGCGGCAACGTGGTGCTGCACTCTGCGCTTTTCCGCTATTCCGATAACGAAAGCCAGCTGGCGTCGGTAATGGCGCACGAAATTTCTCACGTCACACAGCGTCACCTGGCGCGCGCTATGGAAGACCAAAAACGCTCTGCGCCGCTGACCTGGGTTGGCGCGCTGGGTTCTATTCTGTTGGCGATGGCCAGCCCGCAGGCGGGGATGGCGGCACTAACAGGTACGCTGGCAGGCACCCGCCAGGGGATGATCAGCTTTACGCAACAAAATGAACAGGAAGCAGATCGCATCGGTATTCAAGTCCTGCAACGTTCAGGGTTTGATCCGCAGGCCATGCCGACGTTTCTGGAAAAACTGCTCGATCAGGCACGCTATTCCACACGCCCGCCTGAAATTCTGCTGACGCACCCCCTGCCAGAAAGTCGTCTGGCGGATGCGCGTAACCGTGCTAACCAGATGCGTCCGACGGTGGTGCAATCCTCGGAAGATTTTTACCTGGCAAAAGCGCGAACCCTGGGCATGTACAACTCGGGTCGCAACCAGTTGAGCAGCGATCTGCTGGATAACTGGGCAAAAGGAAATGTCCGTGAACAGCGGGCAGCGCAATATGGCCGGGCGTTACAGGCAATGGAAGACAGTAAATACGATGAGGCGCGTAAAGCGCTGCAGCCGCTGCTGACAGCCGATCCGAACAATGCCTGGTACCTTGATCTGGCTACCGATATCGATCTCGGTCAGAAGAAAACCAGCGATGCCATTAACCGCCTGAAAAACGCCCGCGATCTGCGCGTCAATCCGGTATTGCAGCTTAATCTGGCTAATGCCTATTTGCAGGCTGGTCAGGCCAAAGAAGCAGCAACCATCCTGAATCGTTATACGTTTAATCATAAAGATGACGGTAACGGCTGGGATCTGTTAGCGCAAACAGAAGCGACGCTGAATAACCGCGATCAGGAACTGGCGGCGCGCGCGGAAGGATATGCGCTGGCGGGACGTCTTGACCAGGCAATTTCTATGCTCAGCAGCGCAAGCTCGCAGGTGAAGCTGGGGAGCCAGCAGCAGGCCCGATACGATGCCCGTATTGATCAGCTACGCCAGCTACAAGAGCGCTTTAAACCGTATACGAAGATGTAATCAGGAAACAACAATGACTGACGCGATTAAAATCTACCATAACCCACGTTGCTCAAAGAGCCGTGAGACGCTGGAATTACTGAAATCTAACGGTGTGAAGCCGGAAGTGGTGCTGTATCTCGACGCCCCTGCGGACGCGGCAACCCTGCGTAATCTGCTGCAAATGCTGGGCATGTCCAGCGCGCGCGAGCTAATGCGCAAGAAAGAAGATCTCTATTCGTCGCTCAATCTGGCGGACGGTAGTCTGAGTGAAGAGGCGCTGATTCAGGCGATGGTGGAAAACCCGAAACTGATAGAGCGCCCGATTGTGGTCGCCAACGGTCAGGCACGAATTGGGCGTCCACCGGAGCAGGTGCTGGAAATCATCGCTTAACCTGGAGCTTGCCGCAGTCTTTCCGGCTGCGGTGCTTACAGTTTCAAAATCTCTTTGACGAACGGAATGGTCAGTTTGCGCTGAGCGCTGATTGACGCATGATCCAGTTGATCCAGCGTCATAAACAAAGTACGCATTTCGCGATCCAGACGTTTTAGCAGGAAGCGGCCCACGTCTTCCGGCAGTTCGAACCCGCGCAGCCTGGCGCGTAATTGCAATGCCTGAAGCTTATCTTCATCCGAGAGCGGTTGAAGCTTGTAGATTTGTCCCCAGTCCAGACGAGAAGCCAGATCCGGCAGTCCGAGATTCAACTGCCTTGGTGGACGATCGCCGGTGATCAGCAGGCGGGTTTTCCCTGATTCCAAGATGCGGTTGTAGAGATCGAAGATCGCCATTTCCCACAGGTCATCCCCGGCCACGCATTCGATGTTATCGATGCACACCAGCGATAAATGCTCCATGCCATCAAGCACTTCCGGTACAAACCACGTGCGCTTATCCAACGGGACATAACCTACCGCATCACCGCGCTGAGAAAGCTCGGCGCATGCTGCATGCAGCAAATGGCTACGGCCCGCGCCTTCACGCGACCAGAGATAGATATACCCGCTATGCTCCTGACGCAGCACGTTTTGCAGCGCGGCCAGTAAAGAGGAGTTATCCCCCGGCCAGAAACTTGCGAAGGTTTCATCGTCAGGAAGATAAAGTGGCAGAGAGAGCTGTGCCGGTGTGTTCAGAGATACCTCAACCCAGGATTTCATAAAATCGCGTTGAGTTTACCACAGAAATACGTCGTGATAGAACCGGGCAGCATTGCTGCCCGGTCAGAGACTTAGTGTTGCGGGCTGTCAGCATCTTCAGCGTCGAGGACAACTTCTTCCGGGCGCAGCAGGCTGATTACTTTGAAAATCAGGCTCAGACAAACGCCGACAATGGTCGCCAGCGCCATCCCTTTCAGCTCAGCGGCTCCGATGTGAACCTTCGCACCGCTCACACCGATGATCAGAATAACCGACGTCAGGATCAGGTTTTGCGCTTTGTTGTAATCGACTTTTGATTCGATTAACACGCGGATACCCGACGCACCAATCACCCCGTAAAGCAGCAGCGAGACTCCGCCCATGACCGGCAGCGGGATTATCTGGATCGCGGCGGCCAGTTTACCCACACAAGAGAGCAGAATGGCAAAAATTGCCGCCCCGCCAATCACCCAGGTACTGTACACGCGGGTAATCGCCATCACGCCGATGTTCTCACCGTAGGTGGTGTTAGGTGTCGAACCAAAGAAGCCGGAGATCACCGTCGACAGACCGTTGGCGAACATCGAACGGTGCAGACCGGGATCGCGAATCAAATCTTTCTTCACGATATTGGCCGTCACCACCAGGTGTCCTACGTGTTCAGCAATCACCACCAGAGCAGCAGGCAGGATAGTCAGAATAGCCACCCATTCAAAGCGCGGCGTGTAGAAAGTCGGCAGGGCAAACCAGTGAGCCTCGGCAATCGGCGTGGTGTCCACGACGCCCATCACGAAGGAAAGCGCATAGCCCGCCAGCACACCAATCAGAATAGGGATAATCGCCATAAAACCGCGGAACAGTACCGAACCAAATACCGTTACACCCAGCGTCACCATCGAGATGATAATGGTTTTAGAATCCGGCATTTGTCCTTCGGCAGGCAGCAAACCCGCCATCCCCGCAGCGACACCCGCCAGCTCCAGGCCAATGACGGCAACGATTGCGCCCATTGCCGCAGGCGGGAACATCACATCCAGCCAGCCGGTTCCTGCTTTCTTGACGATGAAAGAAACCAGACAGAACAGCACGCCACACATAATAAATCCGCCAAGTGCCACTTCATACCCTAACGGCAGCAGCAGCAGTACCGGAGAGATAAAGGCGAAGCTGGACCCCAGATAGGCAGGGATTTTCCCCTTACAAATAAAGAGATACAGTAACGTACCAATGCCGTTGAACAGCAGGACGGTAGCCGGGTTGATATGAAACAGGACTGGCACCAGTACCGTGGCGCCAAACATGGCGAACAGGTGCTGCAAACTAAGCGGGATTGTCTGTAAAAGCGGCGGTCTTTCACTCACCCCGATAGCACGGCGCGTCATAGTGTTTTCCTCTGAGTATTGTGTGAGTTGCGATTGGGTTGTTTTATTCAAAAAAAAGCCGACTCTAAAAGTCGGCTTCTTTTTATTTATTCATTTACTTGGTACCAAAAATCTTATCGCCGGCATCGCCGAGTCCCGGAATAATGTATCCGTGCTCGTTCAGCCCCTGGTCGATAGATGCGGTATACAGCTCAACATCCGGGTGCGCTTTTTCCAGTGCGGCGATACCTTCCGGCGCCGCAACCAGGACCAGCACTTTAATGCTGCTGCAGCCTGCGTTTTTCAGCAGATCAATAGTGGCGATAACGGAACCGCCGGTTGCCAGCATCGGGTCAACGATCAGCGCCATACGCTCATCGATGTTAGAAACCAATTTCTGGAAGTACGGAACTGGCTCCAGCGTCTCTTCGTTACGATACATACCGACAACGCTGATACGCGCACTCGGGACGTTTTCCAGGACGCCTTCCATCATGCCCAGACCCGCACGCAGGATCGGCACAACGGTAATTTTTTTACCTTTAATTTGGTCAACTTCAACCGGACCGTTCCAGCCCTCAATGGTCACCTTTTCGGTTTCCAGACCAGCGGTTGCTTCATAAGTCAGCAGACTGCCAACTTCCGAGGCGAGTTCACGAAAGCGTTTAGTGCTGATGTCGTTTTCACGCATCAATCCCAGCTTGTGTTTGACGAGTGGGTGTTTGACTTCCACGATCTTCATACTCTTCTCCTTTCCTCAGACGAGTGGCAACCACAAAAAAAATCGCCGGATTATACCGCTTTTCCTCTCTGGCGCAACACTGCATACGCTTGATATGGATCAACCAAAGTCATTTACGTCTGGAATATGAGTATAAAACACGCCCCATATGATTGGCTTAGATGATTATCAGCACATTGTATTTTATAAAAATTTATCGTTACCCTGAGTGGTGCATTGATACCCTAAAAAAGATTTCTTAGGCGCACGTGCTAATGCTCCGCCGCCGCCATTATTTTAGGCTGATACGAAGCCAATGCCGCCCAACGGCGCGTAACAATGACGTAAAACGCTGAAAAAACCGACAGAAAAAAGTCGATACAGAGCAGACTCGCAAACGTTTGCTTTCCCTGTTAGAATTGCGCCGAATTTAACTTTTACTGCAAGTAAACACGTGGGGAACCAGGCAGTGACCGATAAAACCTCTCTTAGCTACAAAGATGCCGGTGTTGATATTGACGCAGGGAATGCTCTGGTCGATCGAATCAAAGGCGTAGTAAAGAAAACCCGCCGCCCGGAAGTTATGGGTGGTTTGGGTGGCTTCGGTGCGCTGTGCGCATTGCCGCAAAAATATCGTGAACCGGTACTGGTTTCCGGCACTGACGGCGTAGGAACAAAACTGCGTCTGGCGATGGATCTGAAGCGCCACGATACCATCGGCATTGACCTGGTGGCGATGTGCGTCAACGACCTCGTGGTTCAGGGTGCTGAGCCGCTGTTTTTCCTCGACTACTACGCCACGGGCAAACTGGACGTCGATACCGCAGCCAGCGTGATTAACGGTATTGCCGAAGGTTGCCTGCAGTCCGGCTGTGCGCTGGTCGGTGGCGAGACCGCTGAAATGCCGGGGATGTATCACGGTGAAGATTATGACGTGGCCGGTTTCTGCGTTGGCGTGGTCGAGAAATCAGAAATCATCGACGGCTCAAAAGTGGCTGATGGCGATGTGCTGATTGCGCTGGGTTCCAGCGGCCCGCATTCCAACGGTTATTCTCTGGTGCGTAAGATCGTTGAAGTCAGCGGCTGCGACCCGGAAACAACCGAACTGGATGGTAAATCACTGGCCGATCACCTGCTGGCACCAACCCGCATTTATGTGAAATCAATTCTGGAACTGATCGAGAAGGTTGATGTGCATGCTATTGCACACCTGACCGGCGGTGGTTTCTGGGAAAATATCCCGCGCGTCCTGCCAGATAACACCCAGGCGGTGATCAACGAATCCTCATGGCAGTGGCCAGCCGTCTTTAACTGGCTGCAAGCGGCGGGTAACGTCAGCCAGCATGAGATGTATCGCACCTTCAACTGCGGCGTAGGCATGATTATCGCCCTGCCGGAAGCAGAAGTGGAAAATGCCCTCGCCCTGCTGAATGCAAAAGGTGAAAACGCGTGGAGAATCGGTATCATCAAAGCATCTGATTCCGAACAGCGTGTGGTCATTGAATGAAAAACATTGTGGTGCTCATTTCCGGCAACGGAAGCAATTTGCAGGCGATAATCGACGCCTGCAAACACAAAAAAATCAATGGCACCGTACGCGCAGTATTCAGTAACAAGGCCGACGCGTTCGGCCTTGAACGTGCGCAAGAAGCCGGTATTCCGGCTCATTCGCTGGAAGCTGGCCAATTTACCAGCCGTGACGCATTCGATCGCCAACTGATACAAGAAATTGATGCCTATGCACCTGATGTCGTCGTGCTGGCCGGGTATATGCGCATCCTCAGCCCGGCGTTTGTTGCCCACTACGCCGGTCGTTTGCTGAATATCCACCCCTCTCTGTTGCCCAAATACCCCGGCCTGCATACGCATCGCCAGGTGCTGGAAAACGGCGATGAAGAGCACGGGACCTCCGTTCATTTTGTCACTGATGAACTGGATGGTGGGCCGGTTATTCTCCAGGCGAAAGTACCGGTGTTTGACGGCGATAGCGAAGATGACGTGACGGCCCGCGTGCAGGCGCAGGAACATGCCATCTATCCGCTGGTGGTCAGCTGGTTTATCGATGGTCGCCTGAAAATGCACGATAACGCAGCCTGGCTGGACGGTAATCGCCTCTCACCACAAGGCTATGCGGCCGATCACGACTGACAAATCTGCAATGCCGGAACTATCCGGCATTGCAGCACCTGATTGCCGGATGGCAGACATCAATGTCTTATCCGAACTACGGTACGTCTCTCCCCCTTTCTCTTTGCTATCAGACGGTTTATTGTCATATCTTTCTGGCACAGTTGGACATCTGAGAGCAATGCTCGCCATAATGATCATGTAGTGTCCCGTGAATGAAACGGAGTAAAAGTGGTAATGGGTCAGGAAAAGCTATACATCGAGAAAGAACTGAGCTGGTTAGCATTCAACGAACGCGTCCTGCAGGAAGCTGCTGATAAATCAAACCCGTTGATTGAACGGATGCGCTTTCTAGGCATCTATTCCAATAACCTCGACGAGTTTTATAAAGTTCGTTTTGCCGAACTTAAACGCCGCATCATTATTAGCGAAGAGCAGGGTTCTAACTCTCACTCCCGCCACCTGTTAGGCAAAATCCAGGCCCGCGTGCTGAAAGCCGATCAGGAATTCGACGGCCTGTACAATGAATTACTGCTGGAGATGGCGCGCAATCAAATATTCTTAATCAACGAGCGCCAGCTGTCTGTGAATCAACAGAGCTGGTTACGTCATTACTTCAAGCAATATCTGCGCCAGCACATTACGCCGATCTTGATTAACCGCGAGACTGATTTAGTCCAGTTTCTGAAAGATGACTATACCTATCTGGCCGTGGAGATCATTCGCGGTGATACCATTCGCTATGCGCTGCTGGAAATTCCTTCCGACAAAGTTCCCCGTTTTGTGAATCTGCCACCGGAAACTCCGCGCCGCCGCAAACCGATGATCCTGCTAGACAACATCTTGCGTTATTGCCTTGATGACATTTTCAAAGGGTTCTTTGATTACGATACGCTGAACGCTTATTCGATGAAAATGACCCGCGACGCCGAATATGATTTGGTGCACGAGATGGAATCCAGTCTGATGGAGCTCATGTCGTCCAGCCTGAAGCAGCGCCTGACTGCGGAGCCTGTGCGCTTTGTCTATCAGCGTGATATGCCCAATGCACTGGTCGAAGTCCTGCGTGAAAAACTGACGATCTCCCGCTACGATTCAATCGTCCCCGGCGGGCGTTACCATAACTTTAAAGACTTTATTAATTTCCCCAACGTTGGCAAAGCCAACCTGGTGAACAAGCCGCTGCCTCGCCTCCGCCATATCTGGTTTGATAACGAGAAATTCCGTAACGGATTCGATGCGATCCGCGAGCGCGATGTGCTGCTCTATTATCCGTATCATACTTTTGAACACGTACTTGAACTGCTGCGTCAGGCCTCGTTTGACCCGAGCGTACTGGCAATAAAAATCAACATTTACCGCGTGGCAAAAGACTCCCGTATCATCGACGCGATGATCCATGCTGCTCACAACAGTAAAAAAGTGACCGTGGTCGTGGAGCTGCAGGCGCGCTTCGATGAAGAAGCCAACATTCACTGGGCCAAGCGTCTGACCGAAGCGGGCGTTCATGTCATCTTCTCCGCACCGGGTCTGAAAATTCACGCCAAGCTGTTCCTTATCTCGCGTAAAGAAGGCGATGAGGTTGTACGCTACGCCCATATCGGTACCGGGAACTTCAACGAAAAAACGGCGCGGTTGTACACCGACTACTCGTTGCTGACCGCCGATTCGCGCATTACCAACGAAGTACGTCGGGTGTTCAACTTTATCGAAAACCCCTATCGCCCGGTGACTTTCGATTATCTGCTGGTCTCACCGCAGAACTCACGGCGTCTGCTGTACGCGATGATTGACAAAGAGATCGCCAATGCGCAGCAAGGACGCTCTTCCGGCATTACGTTAAAACTGAATAACCTGGTCGATAAGGGTCTCGTTGACCGCCTCTATGCGGCGTCCAGTTCGGGCGTGCCGGTTAATTTGCTGATCCGTGGCATGTGCTCCCTGATCCCCAATCTGGAAGGCATCAGTGACAACATTCGCGTTATCAGCATCGTTGACCGCTACCTTGAACATGACCGGGTCTATATCTTCGAGAACGGTGGCGATAAACAGGTGTACCTGTCCTCTGCGGACTGGATGACGCGAAACATTGATTATCGTATTGAGGTGGCCACGCCGCTGCTGGATCCACACCTCAAGCAACGCGTACTGGATATTATCGAGATCCTGTTCAGCGATACGGTAAAAGCCCGTTACATAGATAAAGAACTGAGTAATCGCTACGTGCCACGAGGAAACCGCCGTAAGGTTCAGTCACAATTGGCGATTTATGACTACATCAAATCACTCGAGCAACCTGACTAAAGATATGCCAATACACGACAAGTCACCACGACCGCAGGAGTTTGCTGCGGTCGACCTTGGTTCAAACAGTTTCCATATGGTTATTGCCCGCGTGGTTGATGGAGCAATGCAAATTATCGGGCGGCTGAAACAACGCGTACATCTGGCAGATGGACTCGGCGAAGACAATAAGCTGAGCGAAGAAGCCATGGAGCGCGGGTTAAGCTGTTTGTCATTGTTCGCGGAACGTCTGCAGGGCTTTCCCCCATCAAGCGTCTGTATTGTGGGAACCCATACGCTGCGTCAGGCGCTAAACGCCACCGATTTTCTCAAGCGCGCGGAAAAGGTCATCCCCTACCCGATTGAAATTATTTCCGGTAACGAAGAAGCTCGACTGATTTTTATGGGCGTTGAACATACCCAGCCGGAGAAAGGCCGTAAGCTGGTGATCGACATCGGTGGTGGTTCCACCGAACTGGTGATCGGTGAAGATTTCGAACCCAAACTGGTCGAAAGCCGTCGGATGGGCTGCGTCAGCTTTGCCCAAATGTATTTCCCGGGCGGCATTATCAACCGGGAAAACTTCCAGCGCGCCCGTATGGCGGCGGCACAGAAGCTGGAAACCTTAACCTGGCAGTTTCGTATTCAGGGCTGGAACGTGGCTCTAGGTGCCTCTGGTACTATCAAAGCAGCGCACGAGGTGCTGCTGGAGATGGGTGAGAAAGATGGTTTCATCACACCCGAACGCCTGGAAATGCTGACCAGTGAAGTCCTGAAGCACACCTCTTTTGCAGCGCTCAGTATGCCGGGGCTGTCCGAGGAACGAAAGGCGGTATTTGTCCCTGGCCTGGCTATCCTGTGCGGCGTTTTTGATGCACTGGCTATTCGTGAACTTCGACTTTCTGATGGTGCGCTTCGTGAAGGCGTGCTGTATGAAATGGAAGGCCGCTTTCGTCACCAGGACGTGCGCAGTCGTACCGCCAGCAGCCTGGCGAACCAGTACAACATCGACAGCGAACAGGCGCGACGCGTACTGGAAACCACCATGCAAATGTACGACCAGTGGCATGCGCAGCAGCCGAAACTGGCAAACCCGCAGCTGGAAGCGTTACTCAAATGGGCCGCGATGCTGCATGAAGTTGGGCTGAACATCAACCACAGCGGTTTGCATCGCCATTCTGCCTATATTTTACAAAACAGCGACTTACCCGGTTTTAACCAGGAACAGCAGCTAATGATGGCGACATTGGTTCGTTATCATCGCAAAGCAATTAAGCTGGACGATCTCCCTCGCTTTACGCTGTTCAAGAAGAAGCAGTTCCTGCCGCTCATCCAGTTATTGCGTCTGGGCGTCTTGCTGAATAATCAGCGTCAGGCGACGACAACGCCACCGACGCTCACGCTGATTACGGACGAGAGCCACTGGACCTTACGCTTCCCGCACGACTGGTTCAGCCAGAACGCGCTGGTATTGCTCGATCTGGAAAAAGAGCAGCAATACTGGGAAGGCGTAACGGGCTGGCGGCTTAAAATTGAAGAAGAAAGCTCACCCGATATCGCCGCGTGAGTCTTCAGCAGGTGCCAGGGCTTCTGGCACCTGTTCTTCGAGAATCTCATTCAACGGCATCGGTTTGCCTATCAGATAGCCCTGCATGTAATCAATTCCCAAAGAAATCACCGCACTGCGTATCTCTTCACTTTCGACATACTCCGCCACCACCATCATTCTTTTCATGCGCGCCAGGTGACAAATCGACGCCACAATTTGGTAGTCGAGGCTATTTGAAACAATATTACGAATAAAGCTGCCGTCAATTTTTAGAATATCGGCACTCACATTTTTCAGCCGTGCATAGCTGGCATAACCGGTTCCAAAATCATCGATCGCAATCTGGCAACCGAGTAGCTGCAGTTGTAGCAGCGTTGCCTGCGCCTGTTCCGCATTGGTTAAGGCATTGCTTTCCGTTACCTCAAATACCAGCTGCCACGCTTCTATCTGATACCTTTCCAGCAATTGAGCGATATCGGTCGGCAACCTGGCTCGGCACACTGACGTGGGTGATAAATTGATGGCAAAGCGACGTGCAGGCATCCTTGCCTGATTCTGAGCCATATATTTCAACGTATTTTCAATCACCCACAGATCGATGCTGGAGGACAAGCCAAACTCATGTGCGACAGGTAAAAAACAATCTGGCGTAATAATTTCATCGTCATCCCCTTTCAAGCGCAGCAGGATTTCATGATACACATCCCCACGCACACCCAAAATTGGCTGCGCCATCAGGAAAAAGCGATCGTGCTCCAGCGCCTGCTGTAGCCGGTTCATCATCACCACTTTATCTTTCAGATCTCGCTGTAAGTGTACGGCACCACGACGTTGCAGATTTTCTGGTGCGTTGGTTGCAAGCGAGAGATCGGCAATCGTACTCAATTCACCTAATAACAGGTATATATGGTTCACCGGAGAGCGAACATAGCAATAGCTCACCCCTACCTGCGGCTGTAAAGGCATACCATCCCAGATGAAACGAAATTGCTTAATATGCTTATCCAGCAACTCGATGCGCTGCTGGTGCGACTCGGTATTCAGACGCAAGACCAGATCGTGCCCGGACATCTGGTACACACTTTCATCCGGTGCCAGTAATTCAGTTATCCACTGAGAAAGTTTCTGCTTGTACTGGATCCGCAGCATAACACCATAGTTTTTCCCGAGCAGTTCTAAGCCCGGCACGCGTAAAAAACAGAGTGCAGACCACGGAGCGCTTTTTAGCGACCGGTTTAACGAACGAAGGTTGGGAAGGTGAACAACGGGGTCCAGATAAGCAAGGCGGCGGGCGCGAGCGCTGACAATCCGCTGGCGTGTCGCCAGTACTGACATATAACTCACAATAAAAGAAAAAACCAGGTAACTTGACGACGTTATCGTAAGCTGGGCATCGTAGCCTGAATACCAAGGAATATAACGCTGATAATAATGAATCGCGGTAATAAGTACGACCGCCCATATCAACGAAATGAATCTATAACCGTAACGCATTGCTCCCCATAACATGACAGGTAGCAATAGTGACAATGTATAATTAGTGCTAAATATTGAGCTATTTTCATTTAATGGCATACACAGCAATACCATTAACGTAGTCAATATTATCAACCAGATAATGAACTCTTTTTTTGTTACTTTACTATCAAACTGCAGTTTTAACTGAGAAAAATAGCCACGCAGATGCAGTGGATTGCGCAGGGTACGAATAATAAAATAGCACAGCGGGACGCCGACGAGATTCCCTACCAGTAATGCCTGATAGTTAATGAGCGTACTGACATTAAATGGCATAACACCCGTCATGCCAGATTTGCTCTCATACACCCCCACAAACGCAGCAAACTGAAAGAGCACCAGGAACAACGTTGCCGGGCAGAACACCTGCCAAAATATACGTTGGAACATCAGATGTGAGTCGCCATGGGCAACATTGTTGCGCCGGGGAGCAAATACCTTATATCCACCCCAACTGAGCACAATGGTTACCACAAAGTGCGCAATAACTGAGAGTGATTCGTACAACCCAACCTGCGAGTATTTATACCAGGAAATAGCAACAACAATTCCTGGCAAGGCTGCCCAGCCAAAAAAAAGCATCAAGCTTATCATCAACGCTAAAGGCAGATAAAAAAGAATAACAGTACCGGTACTAATATGTGCGTAAGTATTCGCACAGCTCAATAAGGGTAGCAGCAAGGAAGGTAAGATCAGGGGTAATGCCCACCACTTATCTCTAATACTAATATAGTTTTTATTAATTTTCATAGATGCTCAGTAGAGTCCCTCACATCCTGAAGGGGAATTCAGACAGGTTTCCCACCTGACTTTAAAGCTGCGATGTACAGCACATCACAATGACTCGTTGATTTTAGTTATCACTTGAGGAGGGCGTTTGATATATATCAAGAAAAATATTACTCATTAATCATTTATTACCTTTTTTCTCTTTTGTTATCGTTAACCCATTATTAATGCAAATAATAAAATTATCTTTCATAACATAAGAAGATAAAACAACTGATGCATTTTTACATAATGATGAATTGACCATTCCCTCACAGTGTGCCTTAATGTAATCATCGCCCATCGTTGGGCACACTTGAAGGAACCCTTTGTGAGCCAGGTTACTAGCCTACGAAAACGACACCGATTTAACAGTCGCATGATTCGGATCGTACTGCTTATCAGCTTTCTCTTCTTCTTTGGACGTTTCGTCTACTCTGCTATTGGTGCGTGGCACCACCACCAGGACAAGAAAGAATCCCAACAGAGCAGTCTTTTGCAACAGACTTCCCCTGCACAAACTGACCAACGTTAATCGCTCGCAGCACTTTGGATGCCTGAGCTTCAAGATTCCTTACCGGATGGCTAATCGTATGACATTTAACCATCCGGTAAGGGATTTATGTCCCTTCCTCTCACTATTTTTATAACCCTACACGTTACTTCCCAGCAAATCGTTCTTCTTCACAATGACACTCTCTTGTCGATCCACGATTCACACTGATGTTCTATGTTTCTGTTTATTGGACATAAAAAACACAAACAATGCTCAAATAGCCGCTAACCGATATTATTTAATTAATATCAATAGGGCGTACATTTATATTTAACATGTACTTAAAGGATTATATAACCCTTTTGCTATTTTTATATTCAACAGGATTTTATGCTTTTTCTAAAATAGGATGTGATCTTTGGCGAATATGAAATACACCATTAATCATATCATCACGCAGGATGAGCACATTGGTAAGCGTCGTGGCAACAACGGGTCAATTGACTGCAAAAATAAAAAACCCTCTGTAAAAACAGGGGGTTTTTGAACAATTTACCTACGGAAAATCAGGCGAAAGGAAATACAGTTATTCCCACTCAATCGTTGCTGGCGGCTTACCGCTGATGTCATACACCACGCGGGAAATACCGTTCACTTCGTTGATGATGCGGTTGGACACGCGGCCCAGGAAGTCATACGGCAGGTGCGCCCAGTGGGCAGTCATAAAGTCGATGGTTTCGACAGCACGCAGGGAAACCACCCAGTCGTACTTACGGCCATCGCCCATCACGCCAACAGAACGAACCGGCAGGAACACGGTGAACGCCTGGCTCACTTTGTTGTACAGGTCGGCTTTGTGCAGTTCTTCGATAAAGATAGCGTCAGCACGACGCAGCAGGTCGCAGTACTCTTTCTTCACTTCGCCCAGCACACGTACGCCCAGACCTGGTCCCGGGAACGGGTGACGGTACAGCATGTCGTACGGCAGGCCCAGCTCCAGGCCAATTTTACGCACTTCGTCTTTGAACAGCTCACGCAGCGGTTCAACAAGACCCATCTTCATCTCTTTCGGCAGGCCGCCGACGTTGTGGTGAGATTTGATGACGTGTGCTTTACCGGTGGCAGAAGCTGCAGATTCGATCACGTCCGGGTAGATAGTGCCCTGCGCCAGCCACTTCACGTCTTGCAGTTTCAGCGCTTCTTCGTCGAAAACTTCAACGAACACGCGACCGATAATTTTACGTTTGGCTTCCGGATCGTTCTCGCCTTTCAGCGCGTCCAGGAAACGCTGCTCGCCTTTAACGTGAATGATGTTCAAACCGAAGTGGTCACCGAACATATCCATAACCTGATCAGCTTCATTAAGGCGCAGCAGACCGTTATCAACGAATACGCAGGTCAGGTTTTTACCGATAGCACGATGCAGCAGCATGGCGGTTACGGAGGAGTCAACGCCGCCGGACAGACCGAGGATCACTTTGTCGTCGCCAACCTGTTGACGGATACGCTCCACAGCGTCGTCAATGATTTTTGCCGGCGTCCACAGGGCTTCACACTGGCAGATGTCACGCACAAAGCGCTCCAGCATACGCAACCCCTGACGGGTGTGGGTCACTTCCGGGTGGAACTGTACACCGTAGAAACGTTTTTCTTCGTGCGCCATAATGGCAAACGGGCAGCTTTCGGTGCTGGCAACGGTGACGAAACCTTCCGGAATGGCGGTGACTTTGTCACCATGACTCATCCAAACATCCAGCAGCGGTTTACCGTCTGCTGTCAGTGAATCTTCGATGCCACGGATCAGCGCGCTGTCGGTCTGAACTTCTACCTGTGCATAGCCGAATTCACGCTCGTGAGACCCTTCCACATGGCCACCCAGCTGCATCGCCATAGTCTGCATACCGTAACAGACACCGAATACAGGGACACCAGCATTGAATACGTACTCTGGTGCTCGCGGGCTGTTAGCTTCGGTAGTGCTTTCCGGACCGCCGGAAAGAATAATACCGCTTGGGTTGAATTCGCGAATTTGTGCTTCCGTAACATCCCATGCCCACAGCTCACAGTAGACGCCCAGCTCACGTACGCGACGTGCCACCAGTTGAGTGTACTGCGAACCGAAATCGAGGATGAGAATGCGATGTTTATGAATATTGTCTGTCATTGACGCTAATTCCGAGGCAAGTGAAACAAATTCGCCCGGCATAGGAGCCGGGCGCGGAAACTGATCAGGAGCCCATACGGTAGTTAGGGGACTCTTTGGTGATGGTCACGTCGTGAACGTGACTTTCCTGAATACCCGCACCGCTGATGCGTACAAACTCTGCTTTCGTTCGCAGCGCGTCGATAGTACCACAGCCGGTCAGACCCATACAGGAGCGCAGGCCACCCATCTGCTGGTGAATAATCTCTTTCAGGCGGCCTTTATAGGCAACGCGACCTTCGATACCTTCCGGTACCAGTTTGTCAGCAGCGTTATCGCTCTGGAAGTAACGGTCAGAAGAGCCTTTGGACATCGCGCCCAGAGAGCCCATACCGCGGTAGGATTTGTAAGAACGGCCCTGGTAGAGTTCAATTTCACCCGGAGATTCTTCGGTTCCGGCCAGCATAGAGCCCACCATTACCGCTGCCGCGCCTGCCGCAATCGCTTTTGCGATATCGCCAGAGAAACGGATACCGCCGTCAGCGATAACCGGAATACCAGTACCTTCCAGCGCTTCAACCGCGTCGGAAACGGCGGTGATCTGCGGAACACCCACGCCGGTCACGATACGAGTCGTACAAATAGAACCTGGGCCGATACCCACTTTCACCGCGCTGCAACCAGCTTCAGCCAGCGCACGAGCGCCTGCGCCCGTCGCAACGTTACCGCCGATAATTTGCAGATCCGGGTATTTCGCACGGGTTTCACGGATACGCTGCAATACGCCTTCAGAGTGGCCGTGAGAGGAGTCAATCAGTAACACGTCAACGCCTGCGGCAACCAGCGCATCAACACGCTCTTCGTTACCCGCACCCGCGCCGACTGCAGCACCGACACGCAGACGGCCATGCTCGTCTTTACAGGCGTTAGGTTTACGTTCAGCTTTCTGGAAGTCTTTTACGGTGATCATGCCGCGCAGATGGAAGCCGTTATCAACAACCAGTGCTTTCTCAACGCGTTTTTCGTGCATTTTTGCCAGCACAACATCACGCGCTTCGCCTTCACGTACCGTGACCAGACGCTCTTTCGGTGTCATGTACACACTGACGGGTTGGCTGAGGTCGGTCACAAAACGCACGTCACGACCGGTGATGATACCCACCAGTTCGTTATCTTCGGTAACAACCGGGTAGCCCGCAAAACCGTTACGCTCGGTCAGTTCTTTCACTTCACGCAGGGTCGTGGTAGGCAGCACAGTCTGTGGGTCAGTAACCACGCCAGATTCGTGTTTTTTCACGCGGCGAACTTCTTCTGCCTGGCGCTCGATGGACATGTTTTTGTGGATAAAACCGATGCCGCCTTCCTGTGCCAGAGCAATTGCAAGGCGCGCTTCAGTCACAGTATCCATCGCTGCGGAGAGCATAGGAATGTTCAGACGAATAGTTTTCGTCAACTGCGTGCTGAGATCAGCAGTATTCGGCAGAACGGTAGAATGAGCGGGAACGAGGAGGACGTCGTCAAACGTCAGGGCTTCTTTGGCAATACGTAGCATGGGCAATATCTCGACCAGATTGGTTAATAAATATTGCCGTGGCATTATACAGAGCGTAACCGATTGCATCCACACTTTTTTGCAAAAAAACCTTGCGATCCCCTGTGGGCGGGTTACTATCGATTGAATAACCTGCTGATTTAGAATTTGATCCCGCTCACATGTTATCCTCTCAGACCTCTTCAATTTTTACCGTAAGCCGCCTTAATCAGGCCGTTCGTCTGTTGTTAGAACAAGAGATGGGACAGGTGTGGATCAGCGGCGAGATTTCTAACTTTACCCAGCCGTCTTCCGGTCACTGGTATTTCACCTTAAAAGACGATACCGCTCAGGTACGCTGCGCGATGTTTCGCAACAGCAACCGTCGCGTGACCTTCAGGCCTCAGCATGGGCAGCAGGTGCTGGTGCGCGCCAATATTACGTTGTATGAGCCGCGCGGTGATTATCAAATCATCGTTGAGAGTATGCAGCCTGCAGGTGAAGGTCTGTTGCAGCAGAAGTATGAACAGCTGAAGGCAACTCTACAGGCTGAAGGGCTGTTCGATCAGCAGTTCAAGCAACCACTTCCCTCTCCGGCCCACTGCGTCGGGGTGATCACTTCGAAAACCGGAGCTGCGCTGCACGATATTCTCCACGTCCTCAAACGTCGAGATCCCTCGCTGCCAGTCATTATTTACCCGACCGCGGTACAGGGTGACGATGCGCCAGGGCAAATCGTTCGCGCCATTAAGCTGGCGAATGCCCGCAACGAGTGTGACGTGTTAATCGTTGGGCGCGGCGGCGGCTCACTGGAAGATTTGTGGAGCTTTAACGACGAGCGGGTTGCGCGGGCAATTTTTGCCAGCCGCATTCCGGTTGTCAGCGCGGTCGGCCATGAAACCGACGTCACCATTGCCGATTTTGTCGGCGACCTGCGCGCACCTACGCCATCAGCAGCGGCGGAAATTGTCAGTCGTAACCAGCAGGAACTGCTGCGTCAGATTCAGAATGGTCAGCAGCGTCTGGAAATGGCGATGGATTATTTTCTCGCCAACCGTACCCGTCGCTTTACACAGATTCATCACCGCTTACAGCAGCAGCATCCACAGCTACGCCTGGTACGCCAGCAGACCGCACTGGAACGCCTGCAAAAACGTATGCGTTTTGCGTTGGAGAATCAGCTTAAGCGTACAGTGTCGTACCAGCAGCGCATTATTCAAAGACTGAACCACCAAAACCCACAACCACGAATTTACCGTGCGCAAACCCGTATTCAGCAACTGGAATATCGTCTGGCGGAAAACGTGCGCGCCCGTCTTAGCACCACCCGCCAGCGCTTTGGCAATGCGGTGACGCATCTTGAAGCCGTGAGCCCACTCTCCACGCTGGCGCGCGGATACAGCGTCACCAGCGTAACTGGTGGTAAAGTGCTGAAGCAGACCAAACAAGTAAAAGCCGGTGATATGCTCACTACTCGGCTGGCGGACGGCTGGGTAGAGAGCGAAGTGAAAGGCGTAACGCCCGCGAAAAAAACGCGGAAGAAAAAACCGGATTAAATCGGCACAAACTTCACTCGCTTTTTAGAAATCATCCCATGGCCGTTTTGGCAGAAATAATCCACCGCACCGCAGGCTTTTAACACCTGGAGTAGCTGATGACACTCCGGGCAGCGCGCTTCAAGCGGAACATCTTTGTTGCAACTCTCACAGTGCGCCACTCCGTTTTGTGGCACTAGTTGTGCATGGCAATCCGGGCAGATAATCGACATGGTGACTCCTGTTCAGGGAATTTTATACTGCTTCAATTTTAACACGATGCGCTTAATGTGGGCCACGCAACTGTTGCTGTAACATCAGCAGGTTTTCGACTTCTTCAAGTCTGCGCTGCGTCGTACGTTCCACCTCTTCTGGGTTACGTTCAAACAGGCTTTGCGCTCCCAGAATATGCTCTGCCAGGCAGTGGGTGTAGATCGCACCAGGAAGGCTCCACAATAAAACGGTACTGCCATCAATAAGTTCCAGCACATCCTCTGCACCGCGTCGGTCATAGCTGATAACGCGTCCATCACTCAGGTAAAACCGTAGGCCTTTTTGCCCGCCAGTTGCCCCCGCGTATTTATTGAGCCAGATCGCCAGTGGAATACCGCTAATCTGCCCCTGAAGATGTGCCTCACCTTCTGCCGTCATTAGGTCACCCTCGACGATGTCACGTCCCAGACGATCTTTTGCACTCACCACCTGCAACGTCATATCATCATTTCCTCCCAGGTAGCGTACTGTTTCACGCAGCATCGCCAGCACATGTGTGCCAATATCCAGAATGACGCCATCCGGGTGGTGAAGTTCGCGGGTATCCGGCTCCCCCGTAGCAAAGTTGAGTGCAACAGGCTCCCCTGCGGCGTTAAATCCACTCGGCTCCTGCAAAAAGCCTTCGATTCTGACGATATCCGCAAAGGCAGGTGTCAGCCCGACATAGCAGTTATCTCCCTGCCACTGCGGGCCAAGTTCGCCTAACATCAGTTGAGTCACGCCACTACGAGCCATCCAGTGATCGAGCGCCAGCACGCGAGACGCCACACCGGACATTGCCAGCAGCATTTTCAGTTTTTCTATTTGGGGAAGCGTGGCGACAATCGGTTTTTCGACCACGATACGCGGGATCAATGAGGTCAACGCCTGTTCAAGGACTTCAAGATGGTACAAAGATGCCGTGGTGATAAAAAGAGTATCAAGAGGCTGAGAAAGAAGTTCAGCGAGCGAAGAACAGCAAGTCACGCCTACTGGTTGCTTTGCGGATTGTATATCAAATCCAAGGCAACTTACCGTCTCGCCAAAAAGGTGTCGTATTGCGGGTAAGTATGCCGTTTCAACCACTGCGCCAAGCCCAACAAACCCTAACAACATGTTCTCACCTCGTAAATGAATTGCCGGGGCATAACGTCTGCCCCGGCACAGTCGAGGTGTTATCAGGCGCTAGTTGCCGGTTTAGTTTGCGTATTCTCCAGCATGCGACGAATCGGAACAATGAGGACGATCAGTACCGCAGCGCAGATAAGCAACGCGATAGAGCAACGCGCGAACAGATCTGGCAGCATATCAAGCTGATCGGCCTTCACATGCCCCCCAATCAGACCTGCAGCCAGGTTGCCCAGCGCGCTTGCGCAGAACCACAACCCCATCATCTGACCACGCATTCTTTCAGGTGCAAGCAATGTCATGGTTGCCAGGCCTATTGGACTCAGACACAGTTCGCCGAGCGTCAGCATCAGAATACTGCCCACCAGCCAGAATGGAGAAACACCTGCACCACCATTTTCCAGTACGTCTTGCGCCGCCAGCATCATCACGCCAAAGCCCGCCGCAGCACAGAGAATGCCAATAACAAACTTGGTGATACTGCTGGGGCGAATGTTCATGCTCGCCAGTTTTGGCCACGCCCAGCTGAATACCGGGGCCAGCAGGATGATAAACAATGCGTTAATCGACTGAAACCATACGGCCGGAATTTCAAAATCGCCGATCATACGGTTAGTGTAGTCGTTGGCGAACAGGTTGAACGAGGTAGGTTTCTGCTCAAACGCAGACCAGAAGAATGCAGCAGAGACCAGCAGGATAAAGCAGACCAGCAGCCTGGCACGCTCTTTACGGTTCAGGCCAGCAAAGACAAACAGATAGATGAAGTAGAGGGCGACGGATGCCGCAATCACGTACACCAGCATGCTGGCAACGGCAACTGGGTTAATAACAATCACGCCCTGCGCAATCAGTGTAACAACAATAGCCACACCCACAGCCAGTGCCAATAACCACGCGCCGACACCGTTTTTCTTCACCACCGGGTTATTCCAGGTGGAATCCAAACCGACTTCACTATCGTAGCGTTTCATCGCTGGAACGGCAAAGATACGGAAGATGATCAACGCCACCAACATCCCGATACCACCGATACCAAACCCCCAGTGCCAGCCGTGCGTTTTAATCAGCCAGCCGGAGATCAGCGGTGCAATGAACGAGCCGATGTTGATGCCCATGTAGAACAGCGAGAAACCGCCGTCACGGCGCGCATCGCCTTTTTTATACAGCGTGCCGACCATAACCGAGATACAGGTCTTAAACAGACCAGAGCCGAGTACGATGAACATCAGGCCGATAAAGAACAGGTTGTTACCCATGATGGCAGAGAGCGCAATCGACAGATGGCCGAGCGCAATCAGAATAGAACCATACCAGACCGCTTTCTGTTGGCCGAGCCAGTTATCCGCCAACCAGCCCCCCGGCAGCGCAGCAAGATACATAGTACCGGCAAAGATACCGACAATCGCCGAGGCGTTTTCACGTGCCAATCCCATACCGCCGTCATAAACGGTAGCCGCCATAAACAGGATCAGTAACGGACGGATTCCGTAAAATGAAAAACGTTCCCACATTTCAGTGAAGAACAGCGAGCCAAGCGGGTAAGGATGGCCGAAGAACGTTCGGCTTTCTTTTGGATTAACAGAGGATTGCATAATTCTCCCGAAAAGGTATGTCGTTGTGCTTGTAAACACCGCAATGTACGCCAGCCAGTTATGTATCCGGCCGATTTTTTACATACGGCGAAGGGTTATTTAACCATTTGATAACCTAGTGCTAGTTTTGTCTAGTACCAACCCCAGGACTTTAAGATGAAAGTTCGACGATTGTCTACTTTCTTAGATTTAAACTTGGCACAAAACGAATAGTGATTGACATCACACGGACAAATACATGCGATGAACAGGCGACAAAAAAACCCGCGACACGCGCGGGTTTTTATCGAGGTCAGCAAGGATTATTTGCTTTTCTTAATGTGTTGAATCAGACGCTTACGTTTACGCATCTGAGTTGGCGTCAACGTATTACGCTTATTCGCATAGGGGTTTTCCCCTTCTTTGAACTGAATACGGATCGGCGTTCCCATCACTTCCAGTGACTTACGGAAGTAATTCATCAGATAGCGTTTGTATGAGTCAGGCAGGTCTTTAACCTGGTTGCCGTGAATCACCACGATCGGCGGGTTATAACCACCGGCATGCGCATATTTCAGCTTCACACGACGACCACGCACCAGCGGCGGCTGATGGTCTTCTGTCGCCATGGTCATGATACGGGTAAGCATCGCGGTGCTGACGCGGCGGGTTGAGCTGTCATACGCCTCACGCACGGACTCAAACAGATTCCCCACACCGCTGCCGTGTAGCGCAGAGATAAAGTGCACGCGGGCAAAATCGATAAAGCCCAGACGGAAGTCCAGCGTCTCTTTAACCTGCTCTTTCACTTCCTGAGTCAGGCCATCCCATTTGTTGACAACGATAACAAGTGAGCGCCCACTATTGAGAATAAAGCCCAGCAGCGACAGATCCTGATCGGAAATACCTTCACGGGCGTCAATCACCAGCATCACCACGTTGGCATCTTCAATCGCCTGCAGTGTCTTGATAACAGAGAATTTCTCTACCGCTTCAGTAATCTTGCCACGTTTGCGCACGCCCGCGGTGTCGATCAGCACATATTCGCGCCCATCACGTTCCATCGGGATGTAAATGCTGTCTCGCGTGGTTCCCGGCATGTCGTAAACCACCACGCGGTCTTCGCCGAGAATACGGTTGGTCAGTGTGGACTTACCTACGTTCGGACGCCCGACAATCGCCAGTTTGATTGGCAGATCCTGCGGGTTGAAGTCATCTTCAGGCTCTTCCTCACCGTTTTCTTCGGCTTCCAGCTTCGCCCAGTATTCCGCGTCTTCATCCACTTCTTCCTGCGGTGCAACGTCATCCATCCAGGGCAGCAGAACGTGCTCCAGCAGGCTGAGAACACCACGACCATGAGAAGCCGCAATAGGGTGAATTTCACCTAAACCCAGCGAATAGAAATCAACAACGGCCTGATCCGGATCGAGTCCGTCAGTTTTGTTGGCAACCAGGAAAGTCGGTTTTTGGCGCGAGCGCAGATGTTTGGCGATCGCTTCATCTGCCGGCATTAGGCCAGCACGTGCGTCGACCATGAACAGCACAACGTCTGCTTCCTCGATGGCTAACAGCGACTGTTCAGCCATGCGGGTTTCGACACCGTCTTCGGTGCCATCAATACCACCGGTATCAATACAGATAAACTCGCGGCCTTCGATTTCCGCACGACCGTACTTACGGTCACGAGTCAGACCCGGGAAATCCGCAACCAGCGCATCTCGGGTGCGAGTTAGACGGTTAAATAACGTGGATTTGCCAACGTTAGGGCGCCCGACAAGCGCGACCACAGGTACCATGTTTAAAGCCTCATTTAAAAAATCATCAGACAACGGACGCATTTTTACGCCATTGTTAAAAACAGTAAAACGGCCCCTGCACCAGGAGCCGTTTTTCAAAGCGAGCGGCCAGGACGATTAACGCGTAATAGAGTACAGCGTACCGTCTTTTGCCTGGATCAGCAGTTTACCATCAGCCGATACCGGCTCGGTCAGGAAACCAGAGCTGTCGACTTTCTGCTGGGCCACAAAGCGGCCGTCATCAACGTTAATCCAGTGCAGATAGCCTTCACTATCGCCGACAACCAGGTTGCCATTATACAGCACTGGGGACGTCAACAGACGGTGTAGCAGATCGCTTTGCGTCCACAGTGTTACGCCGCCGTCAGTAGTCAGCGCCAGAACGCGGTCATTCTGATCAACCAGGTAGATGCGGTTGCCGTCGACGATGAAATCATTCACCGAGCCGAGCTCGCGTTTCCACATAATCTGGCCGCTGCGCAGATCCAGAGCCGTCAGATTACCATTATAAGCCAGGGCATACACAACGCCATTAACGATAACCGGCGTGGTGTCTACATCACTCAGACGGTCGATTTCAGTTGGACCAGTCGCCTGAGAAATACGTTGCTGCCAAATCATCTGGCCCTGTTGCATCAGCACGGCACTCACGCGACCGTTATCACCGCCGACAATCGCGGCGCCGAAAGCGCTAGCCGGGGCAGATTCACCGCGTAAAGAAAGCGACGGCATATCCAGGTTGACGGTCCATTTGACGGCACCGTCAGCTTCGTTCAATGCCTGCAGCTGACCGTTACTGGTGTGAATCAATACAACACCGTCACTTACCACCGGGCGAGACAGCGCTTCACCAGCGACTCGAGTCTGCCATGCAATGGTACCGTCACTGGTATTAAGCGCATAAACCTGCGCTTTTTCGCTGCCGATATAAACATGACCACCAGAAACCGTTACACCGCCAGAAAGCTGTGCAGAAGCGCGAGAGAACCAACCGTCTTTCTCACCGAGATTAACAGACCAGACCTCTTTGCCGTCGTCTGCATTCAACGCTTTCACTACACCGGCGCGAGAGGCAGCATAGACAACGTTATCCGCCAGCGCAGGATGAAGATTGGAATAGAAATCACCAATACCGTTACCTACAGAGGTGCTCCATGCAGTGGACGGAGTAAACTGGTTTTCAACCACCGGTAATGGGGACATCTTAACGACATCTTCTTCGCCACTAAACAGTGAACAGCCGCTCAATAGGGTAACGGAAAGCAGCCCTGGCAGAAGTAATTTACGCAATTGCATCGGGTCCCTCTCAGATGGACAAATTATTGATTTTCATCTGCATCATTTCGCTCAGAGCAGGAGAGGCATCGCTTTTCACGCCAGCTTCCCATGCGCTACGCGCACCTTGTTTGTCGCCTTTGCTCAACAACGCTTCGCCACGCAGATCGGCGACAATTGCCGTCCACCCTTCACCTTTAATGGTATCGAGTGTTTTTAGCGCGGTATCCGCTTGTTTAAGCTGAACCTGAACACGAGCAAGACGCAGATTAATCACCGCTTTGAGATTCTCATCGCTGGTGGCCGCCAGTCCTTGTTGCAGCTGGGTAGCGGCTTTCTCAAGTTCGTTTTGGTCAACAAACTGCTGCGCCAGTTCCATCGAAGCTAACGCGCCGTATGTATTTTTGTTCTCTTGTGCAAATTTCTCTGCTGCAGGAATGCTGTCCGGTTTGCCCGCGCTGACCGCAGTCACCGTATTTTGATACGCCAGAGAAGCAGAGCGTGCGGACTCCGTCTGATGGCTGGTCCAGTAACGCCAGCCAACCAGTGCGCCAACTCCTAAAATCACCCCAACCACCAGCGCTTTACCGTTCTCGGCAAAGAAGCGTTTTACCGCATCAACCTGGTCGTTTTCGTTCTCGTAAATTTCCACGCAGTCCTTCTCCTTAGCAAGTCAAAGTGCGCAAATGCGCGGCAACGCTATCCTGCGCTACTGCCGTTTGCTCACCAGTGCGCAAATCCTTCACTACAACAGTACCGTCAGCCACTTCGGACTCACCCAGTACCAGTGCAACGCGAGCACCCCACTTGTCGGCGCGAGCAAACTGTTTCTTAAAGTTGCCGCCACCGTGGTTTGTCATCAGTTTCACACCCGGAACTTCATCGCGCAGACGTTCAGCCAGCGTCATTGCCGCCGACTGTGTATCCGCACCTGAAGCGATCAGGTATATATCGACAACAGGAGAAGCAATAAATTCCGGATTAACTGCCTGAACCAACAAAACAAGTCGTTCCAGCCCCATCGCGAAACCAACTGCAGGCGTTGCACGACCGCCAAGCTGTTCTACGAGACCGTCGTAACGACCGCCCGCACACACGGTACCCTGCGAGCCCAGACTGCTGGTGACCCACTCAAATACGGTACGGTTGTAGTAGTCGAGACCACGAACCAGGCGCTGGTTAACGGTGTAGGCAATACCTGCTGATTCCAGCAGCTTGCACAGACCAGCGAAATGCTCGCGTGAGTCGTCATCCAGGTAGTCGCCCAGCGCAGGTGCGTCGTTGAGCAGCGCCTGTACTTCCGGGTTTTTGGAGTCGAGCACGCGCAGCGGGTTGGTGTACATGCGGCGCTTGCAGTCTTCGTCCAGTTTATCTTTATACTGTTCCAGGTAAGCAACCAGCGCATCACGGTAGTTCGCACGCGCTTCCAGCGAACCAATGGAGTTCAGCTCAAGGCTGACATGCTGAGAAATACCCAGCGCACGCCACCAGCGGGCGGTCAGCATAATCAGCTCAGCATCAATGTCCGGGCCTTGCAGACCAAACACTTCGACACCCAGCTGATGGAATTGGCGATAGCGACCTTTTTGCGGGCGCTCGTGGCGGAACATTGGCCCGATATACCACAGACGCTGTTCCTGATTGTACAGGAGACCATGTTCGATGCCGGCGCGTACGCAGCCAGCCGTCCCTTCAGGACGCAGAGTCAGGCTGTCGCCATTACGGTCCTCAAAGGTGTACATCTCTTTTTCAACCACGTCGGTGACTTCACCTATCGCGCGTTTGAATAACGGGGTCTGCTCTACAATCGGCAAGCGGATTTCACTGTAACCGTAGCTGCCGAGCACGTTTTTAAGAGTGCCTTCAATGCGCTGCCAGATGGCGGTTTCGCCAGGCAGATAATCGTTCATGCCGCGAATGGCTTGAATGTTTTTTGCCACGTTTATTCTCTTTATGGATATAAAAATGAACCCTCAGCGCTAACCCGAACAATGCGGGCGCCATGCGGGTTCAATCATACACGGGAAGCACGCCGCTTCCCATCACGTTATTATTTTTCAAGCTGCTGCACGTCGATACGACGCGCTTCGTCCAGAATACTCGCCTTAGCGCGAATACGGGCTTCAAGCTGCGTAATCATATCGTCGTTGTCGATGCGATCTTTGCGCACACCGTCTTCGTACAGACCGCTTTTCTTGTTGCCGCCCGTTACCCCGAGCGTGGAAACCAGCGCTTCGCCAGGACCGTTAACCACGCAGCCGATGATCGAAACGTCCATTGGCGTGATGATATCTTCCAGGCGTTGCTCCAGCGCGTTCACCGTGCCGATAACGTCGAATTCCTGACGGGAACAGGTTGGGCAGGCGATAAAGTTGATCCCGCGCGCGCGAATGCGCAGCGATTTCAGAATATCGAACCCTACTTTGATCTCTTCAACCGGATCGGCCGCCAGAGAGATGCGCAGCGTATCGCCGATCCCTTCCGACAGCAGCAATCCCAGGCCTATCGCGGACTTCACTGATCCACTGCGTGCACCACCGGCTTCGGTGATCCCCAGATGCAGCGGCTGATCGATCTGTTTCGCCAGCAGGCGATAGGATTCTACGGCGAGGAAAACGTCAGATGCCTTAACGCTCACTTTGAACTGGTCGAAGTTCAGGCGATCGAGATGATCCACATGGCGCATGGCAGATTCCAGCAGCGCCTGTGGCGTCGGTTCGCCGTATTTTTCCTGCAGATCTTTTTCCAGCGATCCGGCATTAACGCCGATGCGGATAGGAATGTTGTTATCACGAGCGCAATCCACAACCATGCGAATACGCTCTTCATTACCGATATTACCTGGGTTGATACGCAGACAATCGACGCCGTATTCCGCCACTTTTAGCGCGATACGATAGTCGAAATGAATATCGGCAACCAGCGGGACATTAACCTGCTGTTTGATAAGCTTGAACGCTTCTGCAGCATCCATTGTTGGTACTGAGACTCGAACAATGTCTGCGCCGACGCGTTCCAGCGCTTTGATTTGATTGACCGTCGCCGCCACGTCAGTGGTCCGCGTATTGGTCATAGACTGTACGGCGATGGGCGCGCCATCGCCAATCGGCACATTCCCAACGTAAATGCGTGTCGATTTTCTACGTTGAATTGGAGCCTGGTTATGCATTACAAAATCTCCCGCATTGCCGTCTGTTACTGAGCCGGTGATTGTTCGGCATTAACGGTCAGACGCGCAACCTGGTTAGTTCTGATAAAACGACTCAGGTCGACAGGTTTACCCTGGTACTGAATCTGTACTGCTGCCGGAGCACCAATTTTCAGTTTGTACGGTGCCTGGCCGGTAAGATTTAATGCGCCATCTTTACGCTGCATGCCGCTAAACAGTTTTTTACCGGTCGCATCGGTCACTTCCAGCCAGCAGTCGGCGGTGAAATTCATCACCAGCGCGTTAGGATCGGCAGCAGGCGTTGTCACACCCGCCTGATCGGTCGGCAGCGGTGCAGCCGTAGCCGGTGCGGCTGGTACCGCCGTCGCGGTGTCGACGTTCGCCTGAGACGGTGCGACCACCGCATTCTGTTGAACATCGGCGACTGGTGCAGGTGTTGCAGCGGCTTCAGGCGCTGGCGTAGCGTCAGCTACCGTACCTTCTTCCGGCGCCGGGGTCGAACCCTGGCTTGCCGCAGCACTGGTATCTAACGGTATGCTCTGTGCATTGTCTTTGCCGGCGTTCAGTTCAGCGGAGGATTGATCGGCCATCGTGGTGATCTCTTCCTGCTGCGCTTTGTGGTTCTGCCACCACCAGGCTCCTGTCAGTCCAACCACGACAAACAGTACCAGCCAGGTAAAGGTCATTAACCAGCCATCGCGTTTTTTACGACGCTTACCGAGCGAGAAGCTCTGCATTGGCGCCACTTTGGCTGGGCGAATCGGAGCCTGTTTTTCCAGCCCTGGCAACAGTTCTTCTTCAGGAATATGCACCAACCGCGCATAAGAACGGATATACCCGCGCAGAAATGTTGAAGCGAGATCGGCTGGCGCCTTATCTTCTTCAATATCGCGTACCGTGGAAACCTTCAGGCAAAGTCGTTCCGCGACTGCCTGCTGGCTGAATCCGAGTTGTTCACGGGCATTGCGCAGACGAACGCCGGTGGATAGTGCTTCATTTTTGTCGTGCGTGGCTTCAGTATTCATTCGCTACAGCTGCGTAAATTTGGGTTCTGATGTCGGTGAGCCATAATGCTCACCCACACCGCGAAACATCTGGTCAGTTAACCTTCGTCAGACAGTATAAAACGGTCAGACTACTAATGACAAAACAGCGTAAACCTCAGGGCTAAACTCTTGTTACGCCGTTACATACTGCCCTAAAGTCGACAGAAACGCACCGTTAATATTGACCTGACGAGTATAACAAAGGACCGCATGTAACTCATATTGCACTACGGTACATTAATTATACCGTAGTACACCCAACATCAAACGGTCTTGATGTCGATAGCATCACCCTGCATACGCTTACGCAGGGTACGCTTGGTACGGTCAATGACATCACCCGCCAACTGACCGCAGGCCGCATCAATATCGTCGCCGCGTGTTTTACGCACAATGGTCGTGAAACCATAGCCCATCAATACTTTGGAGAAACGATCGATACGGCTGTTAGAACTACGTCCGTACGGTGCCCCCGGGAACGGGTTCCATGGGATCAGGTTGATCTTACACGGCGTATCTTTCAGCAGTTCCGCCAGCTGATGCGCGTGCTCAGTACCGTCATTGATGTGATCTAACATCACGTATTCAATGGTGACGCGACCCTGGTTGGCGTTAGACTTCGAAATGTAGCCACGCACGGACTCGAGGAACGTTGCGATATTGTACTTTTTGTTGATCGGCACAATCTCGTCACGAATTTCATCGTTCGGCGCATGCAGGGAAATCGCCAATGCAACGTCAATCATATCGCCCAGTTTATCCAGCGCAGGAACAACACCTGAGGTGGACAGCGTGACGCGACGCTTGGACAGCCCGAAACCGAAGTCATCAAGCATGATTTCCATCGCCGGAACCACGTTGGTCAGGTTGAGCAACGGTTCACCCATACCCATCATCACCACGTTGGTGATAGGACGCACGCCTGTTGCTTTCACCGCACCGACGATTTTCGCTGCACGCCAGACCTGGCCGATGATTTCCGACACCCGCAGGTTACGATTAAAACCCTGTTGAGCCGTAGAGCAAAATTTGCACTCTAATGCACAACCAACTTGTGAAGAAACACACAGGGTGGCGCGATCGTCTTCCGGGATATATACGGTTTCTACGCGCTGATCGCCAACAGCAATGGCCCACTTGATAGTGCCGTCAGATGAACGCTGCTCTTCCACTACTTCCGGGGCGCGAATTTCAGCGACTTCTTTCAGTTTGTTGCGCAGCACCTTATTGATGTCAGTCATGTCATCAAAATTGTCACTGCAATAGTGGTACATCCACTTCATGACCTGATCGGCACGAAACGGTTTTTCGCCCATCTCTTTGAAGAATTCGCGCATCTGCTGACGGTTCAGATCCAGCAGGTTAATTTTTCCATTTTTATTTGGAACCGCAGCAATGACGACTTCAGAGGTGTTAACTAATTCAGACATAATTTTTTCCGGCCTCGTTGTTACACGTTATGGCCCGTGGAGGGTTAAAAAGAAACGCCCCGGCAAGCGGTCTGCTCTTCCGGGGCGTTGCATTGTACAAAGTCTGGCGCAGGGATGCCACGTTTGCACGAAGCATTAGCGAAAATAATATGTAAACGAACCCGTTAAATTAACGAGTACGAGCGCACACTTCGCCTTCACCAAAGAAATAGGCGATTTCACGCGCGGCAGATTCAACGGAGTCTGAACCGTGGGTGCCGTTCTCAGTAAAGCTGTCAGCGTAATCTGCACGCAGCGTGCCTGCCAGGGCATTCGCCGGGTTGGTTGCACCCAGCAGATCGCGGTGACGCTGAACGGCGTTTTCGCTTTCCAGTACGGAAACAACAATTGGACCGGAGGTCATGAATTCAACCAGACCGTCAAAGAACGGTTTGCCGTCGTGCTCAGCATAGAAACCACGTGCCTGTTCAACGGTCAGATGCAGCATTTTAGTGCCGACAATTTTGAACCCTGCTGATTCAAAGCGCGCGAAGATGCTCCCAATAACGTTTTTTGCCACCGCGTTTGGTTTGATGATGGAAAAAGTACGTTCAATAGCCATGATTACCTCTGAAAAAGATGTTTTGTTGTCGTTTACCTGGCGCGGATTATAAAGAGCATCCCTGCAATTGACTATTGACGAAGGTAACATTTCTTTAAAATAAGATGAATTTTAGCAACAAACCACATCAAGCTAGTCTACTGCAAAGCAAATCCCACCGTAGCAACCTGCCCACCAGCATCCATCACCAGCAGCTGATACTCCCCTTTTACCGTTAAGCGCAGGGTAAGATTTCGCCCACGCTCGTCTAGTCGCTCACCGTTAAGAAACCACCAGCGCTCACCTGTCCCACCGCTGGTTTGCACCGGTACTGAGACCTCCGGAGAACCGGGTAAACGTTTCACAATCGCGCCATCACGAACGCCTGTCAACTGGAGCGGTAAGAAAGCATCCTGCCCCAACGGCGGGCAGGTAGCGGAAACCGGCGGTAACCGTGCGGCTCGGCGCTCAGATTGCGGCAGCCAGGGCTCCAGCGGTAAGGGCCAGACGATTAACATATGTTCACGCGCCTGCGCGCAATCTGGCGCAACGCGCTTTCCTGCCTCATCTAACCAGACGGGAAAACGAATACCGTTAACCCCTTCCTGCTCGGGTAATAACAGCGTAGGCGGCTGGCTACCGTCCAGTAGCCAGGTGGCTAAGCGGCGACGACAGTTGCCGTCCCCGTCTGGCAAAAATTGCCCGCCCGGCCAGCACACCATGCCCCGGCTGACCGACTCTGGTCGCGGATCTTCAGGCTGATTTGTTCCACGCGCCAACAGTAAGTTATTAATCTGATTCAGCAAAGGCACCGCGCTGGCAAAACCAAATTGCCCCACCACCGGCGTCCCGTCTGGCCTGCCTGTCCAGATGCCAATCACGTAACGTGAGTTGATGCCAATAGCCCACGCATCGCGATAGCCATAGCTGGTGCCCGTTTTCCACGCCAGCGGCACCACGCGGCTCAGCGCATTATCCGGCAGGGGCTGCGCTTCATCCGCCATAATTCGCCGGATAATCCACGCAGCCCCCGCCGACATCAGCGGGCGTTCCAGCAGCGGGTCTTCCGGCTGCAGGCGCAATTTTCCTGCTTTCCCCTGACGGGCAAATACGCTGTACGCTGCGGCCATGTCTTCCAGCCTTGCCCCTGCACCGCCGAGGATCAGCGATAGATTTGGCGCAGCCCCTGCGGGCAGATACAGCGGTAAGCCAACGTTACGCAACGATGCGGCAAAACGCTTCGGACCGTAAGCTTCCAGTACCTGGACTGCCGGTAGATTCAACGAGCGTATCAACGCCTCTCCCATACTTACCGGGCCATGAAAACCGCTGTCAAAATTCCCTGGTCGATAATCACCGGTACGCCGTGGTACGTCCTGTAATAATGAAGCCGGGTGAATTAATCCGTCATCCAGCGCCAGGCCATAGATAAACGGTTTCAGCACAGATCCCGGCGAGCGGATTGCACTCACCATATCCACATGACCAAAACGAGTGTCGTCATTCATATCCACCGAGCCGACCCAGCCACGCACGCTCATATCGGTGTGATCAACGACAATCATCGCCAGCGAACTGCGCGCCGGTAGCCGACCTTTCCAGTTTTGCGCCAGCTCTTCCAGTTGGCGTTGCAGCCCGGCGTCCAGCGTGGTGACAATTTTGTTGCTGCGGCTTTTATTCAGCATCATGCGCGAGAACAGTGGTGCTAATTGCGGCATCTGTCTCGGTGCCAGCCAGACCGGTTCTTCACGTGATTCCTGCGCCTGTTGTGCCGACCAGACTCCCTGCGTCGCCATGCGTTCGAGCACTTTATTTCGTGCGACTTCCGCCCGCTCCGGCCAACGGTCCGGGCGCAAACGACTCGGTGCCTGCGGCAGGACGGCCAATAGCGCAGCATCGGAGTAACTAAGTTGTGCTGGCGATTTGCCAAGATACGCCCAGCTTGCGGCACCGACACCTTGCAGCGTACCGCCAAACGGTGCGCGATTAAGATACAGCGTCAGGATGTCACGCTTGGATAGATGCCACTCAAGTTGGAATGCGCGCCAGAGCTGGCGGAACTTGCCGCCGAAAGTGCGCGGATGCGGGTCAAGCAGTCTCGCCACCTGCATGGTGAGCGTACTGCCGCCTGAGACGACGCGTCCAGAAGAAAGGTCCTGCCATGCCGCGCGCAGCACTGAAAACGGATTGACGCCGGGATGTTTCCAGAACCAGCGATCTTCGTAGTTAATAAGCGCCTCAAGATACCGGGGCGATACCTCTTCAATGGTGACCGGATAACGCCAGATACCGTCCGCGTCGGCAAAGCGCCACAGCGGCGTACCATCGTGAGCCACGACCACCCGCGCAGGATTAACTTCATGCAGCGGCAGCGGCCAGATTTTATCCGCCGCCCACACCACCACCCCTGCTAATAACGCAACGGCTGCCAGCCAGCAGCCGCGTTTAGCCCATCTATGCATCATTTACGGTCTGACAATCAGCGGGCCCTCAGCCGTGCCAGTCGCACGCCACTGCGGAACATACATCGACTCCACTTGTGGTACAGGCACCTGATACGTTCCCGGCGTAACCGCTCGCGCCAGATACACCAACGTTACCGGCTGCCCTTCGTTGACCGCGACCGCCGCGACAAAGCGATCGTCGCGGAACTCAACGTGCTGGATATCCGCCTGCTGCATTTGATTGAGCAGATTCGCCACTTCACTGCCGCTATCCTGCAGGCTGGCGCTGCCGTTAGCCAGATTCTGGTTTTCCAGCTCCAGTCCGGCAGGCAGTAAATCGACGACCAGTGCATCCGGTACATTCTGGCTGGCTTTTACCGTCAGCCACACCAGCACAAGCTCACCGCTACGCAGAGACGAGAGCGATTTACTCTGCCCATCGGTGCCCAGAACCTGACGCTCAATGTGCAGTACATTGCTGGCAGGCTGCGGCGAGGTTTGCGGATAACCACTGACATCCATACGCAACCACAGCGGCAGGTTACCCGTATTGGTCACCGCCAGAGTAGACAACTGTTCAGCATCCAGATTACGGGTTTGCGATTTCTCGCCCGCCAGCGTCTGAGCAGAGAGCGAGGTCTGTGCCTGCCACGTGCCAGGCAAATCCTGCAATGTGCGCGCAGCAAGGAACAGCGCATTATTTTCCTGAGTGGAGAGCCAGCGTTGACCAAAAGCCTGCTCTGATAGCGTGTTCAGCAATGTGTTTTGTACGTCTAGTTTCAGTTTGTTCTCTTCCAGTAACGCCAGCATCAGCGCGTTATCACGCAACTGGCTGCCGTAATCCGCCATCCATTGCTGCGCATCGCGGCGCGGTGTATTCAGGGCCAGCGTCAACGCCTGTTCGCTGCGGTTAGCATCGCCCATGTTTTTCAACGCGACCCCCAGTTGCAGCAGCGGCAGACCGGAGGCGGCCTGGGCACGACGCTCCCAGATCTCGCGCAGTGCGCCGAGCGGGGCCTTCTGCTGACGGGCCAACACCAACGCGGCATAGGCCTGCACGGCAAACCGGCTGGCTGCAGTATCATCTGTGTAGCGAATCGACATCATGCCCGAATCCTGCAAATAGCGCAGCAACCGCGCATTACCCTGGTTAATCACTTCAGCCGGAACGCTGTAGCCTTGCTCATTTGCTCGGACGAGGAAATCCATGACATAAGCGCTCAGCCAGTACTCTTCCGGCCCGTTCTTATCCCACAGCGCAAAACCCCCGTCGTCACGCTGCATTTGTAGTAACCGGGAAATACCGATCTCGACCGCCTCACGGCGTTTATCATCGCTATCGCCCGCGATACCTAACGCCTTTAACTGTGCGGCATTGGTATATAAAGATGGGAACAATCCGCTGGCCGTCTGCTCCAGACAGCCGTATGGATAGGCTTTCAGTTCGCGGATGTAGCGCGCCAGATTCAGCGGCGGCTTGCCGCTAAGCAGCAGTTGCCCCTGCATCGTGACTGGAGAGAAGTTGGTCAGTTCTTCGCCCGGAACCTGCCAGGTTTCGCCCGGCTGGAGCGCGACGCCGTTGTTGATGGTTTGCGCCGGGAACGCCGGGCGCACGCCAATCTTCCACTGTTTATGCTGAACAGGTAGCGTTTCACCCGGCAGCGCAAGGCCGCTAATCTGCGCCTGAATTTCGCCATCGCCGAATCCCTCCCGCGCCCGCACCGGAATAAACAGCGTGGTACGCACGCCCGGAGCCAGATTCACCGGTTCCGGATCTTGCCCCACCAGTTCCAGTAAACCACTGGCTGCGAGCTTAATATTCAGCGTCTGCGGTTTGTCGGTCAGGTTGGTCACATCCAGCGTCAGGCGCGAGGTATCGCCTCCGGCCATAAAGCGCGGCATATTCAGTTCAGCGATCGCCGGCGCGGCAACGATCACTTTACTTTCGCTGCTGCCAAAGTCATCTTCTGTCCAGGCTTGCGCCATCACCCGAAGTTCACCGTTGAAATCGCCAATCGGTAATGTCACCGCCCCCTCGCCCTGCTCGTTGAGCGTGACCGGTAACGCCTGCTGCGCCACGATATTGACGTGATTGACCGGCGGTTTTCCGCCGCGTTTTAACTCATCGCCATCACCACCGAAACGCAGCGCCGCCAGACGACCTTGCCCTTCGATCACCTGGCCGTAAATATCATAAATATCCGCGCCATAGCGTTTTTGGCCGAAAAACGCCTGCCACGGATCCGGCGTGGCGTAATCCGTGATATTCAACACCCCGCTGTCAACGGCGGATACCAGTACATTAACCTGCTTTGGTATCTCACCATTTTTAACACTGGCTTTCACCTTGACGGTCAGCGGCTGATTGGGGCGCATTTTCGCCGGGTTTTCCAGCGTCAAATCAAGACGACGGTTTTCATCGCCCAACGGCAAATGCAGTAATCCCACCGCACGTTTTGGCGTTGCTGAGCGGGATTTATCGCCAGGACGTATCACCAAAGCGCTGAGATACAAGTCATGACGATTCCAGGTTTTATCGACCGGGATAGAAAGATCAAGGCCATCCGCAGGTACGTCGATCTCTTGCCACCACAGCGGACCTTCGCTGGACTCGACCATCGCGTAACCTTTACCGGCAGCAGGTGCGGCAATGTGTAGCTTCATGGTGTCGCCAGGACGATAATTGGGTTTATCCAGTTTCAGAGTCACGCGATCCGGGCGCACAGCCCCGCTGCCGTCGCTGTTATCCTGCCAACTGTATCCGGCCCAGAAGCGTACGCTGCTCACCGTATCGTTCGGTGCTTTGACTTCCAAACGGTAAGCACCCCACTCAACCGGGAAGCTGACTTTACCGGTTTCGTCGGCCTTAAGATCCAAAGCCTGCTCGCCTTCGACCAGATCCTTTTGATCGAACTGAGACTGCCAGCCTTCGCCCTCAGACCAGTTCCAGTAATAATCCCGACGTTCGCGGATCAAACGCACTTGCAAATCGGTAACCGCTTTTTTCTCACCTTTCGCATCGGCATAGACAATATCAAACGCGGCATTGCTGTTTTCGTCGACGATGGGTTGGTTCACCGTGGTGTCGGTGCGGTAATCATAAACGGCTTTCGCGGCAAACTGCGGGCGAATGCCCGGAAGGGTATCCGCAGGCCAGACCGCCTGCTCTACCCGACGGGTCACCGGACGGCCGCCCGACTCCAGCAGGCTGGCCTGCAAAATAATCTGTAAAGGAGAGTGTGCCTCCTGCCACTGGCTGCTCGTTGTGACTTCGCCGCGACCATTTTCATCCAGCGTCAGCTGAACTTCATCGAGGCTACGGGAGAGGTTCTCTTCAGCAATATTACCAAACTGGAACCCCGGCAATGCGGGAACCGCCTCTCGCTGAGGTCGCAGAAAAAGCTGCCCTTGCAGAGCATTACCATTCGCTGGTGCGCCGTAAAGGTAGTAACCCACCACCGAAAACTTCACTTCATCCGTCGGAGCAATCGGCGTTTTGTTGGCAGTGAGGTTGAGCGCCATCCGTTCGGGCATAAAATCTTCGACGTGGAAATCCCACATCCGTGAGCGGTTATCGCCGGTGTTGGCGCGAATATGCCACATACCCGTTGGCGCACTGCTGTCCAGCGGCCAGGTCAGGCGATACAAACCGTTTTCGGGCTGGCTGACCACCGTGCGTAATACCTGTCCGTCGGGTTTCACGACTTCCAGCTTAACCGGCTGATCGGGCAACGTTTTGCCGTCGCTGTCGCGCAGCAGTCCGTTGAGGATCACCGTTTCACCCGGACGATAGAGATCGCGTGGGCCGAACATAAAGAACTGTTTGCTGTATCCCGGTGCCCCAGCAATATCAAATTCTGCCAGATCCAGCGCCGGCAATTTCAGATCCAGCAGCGTGGTTTGTCCGTCTTTACGCGCCAGCAATAAAGCGGCGTCTTTATCCGTCTCGAGCTTCACGTGTCCCTGCGCATCGCTGGTCGCCTGCGTCAGCGTCTGTCCTTTCTCATTGAGTAAGGTGACATCAATCCCCTGCTGCGCAGCGCCGTTTTCCAGGCTCTGGGTAAAGACATCCAGCTGATTGTGGTAACGATGTGCAGAAACACCAATATCACTGAGCGTGAACAACGTGGCAGCATTGCTGTAGTTGTACTGTCCGGCTTGGTTCATCACCGCAACGTAAACACCCGCCTGTTGCAACGGCTTGATATCACCCAGCGGCAGCAGCAGTTTCTCGCGGGTATTGCGCGCAGGATTAAGGTCAAAGCGCCCGGAATAAACCAGTTCCGCCATCTTCAGCAGGGTGTCTGATTCCCAGTTAGACAGCGAGTTGCGGTATTCCCACTGGCTGACAAACGCACCGAGCGACTCCGGTTTCACGCGAAAGAAGTTCACATCCACGCTGTTGACATTCAGCGCCATCACCGGTAACCCTTCGATCACTTTACCAGGTAACAGCGAACCACGGCTGGCAAACCCGACGCTCGGCTGGACATCGCGAGTGGTGATATTTTTTTCATACTCGATGCCAAACGTCGCCTTATTCAGCGCCAGCAAATCGCGCTCGATGGTCACCACCAGCTCGCGATTGGGCTCCAGATGACGTAAGCGTAACTCTTTCAGGTTTGGCGCCAGTTCCCAGGCTCCGTCTACTTTGCCGCTTTTTTTATCGACAACGTGCAGTACGCGAGAAAAATCTTGTTCAGGATCGAGAGGAATAGAGAAAGTCAGCACCAACGTCGCCGCACCGTCCAACTGGACTTCTGAAGCATCCAAAAGCGTCAACGGTTTACCCTGACTTTGCTGCATCAGCTTATGTAATTGCGCCGGATCTTTTGCCGGCGTGGTCTGTGGGGCTAGTGCATCATTTTTTGCCGCCGTCGACGGCTTATCGTTATTATCGCACCCCGCCAACGCCAACATCAGCATACAGGCCACTACGCGTAAATGTTTCATTTTTCATCCCTGGCCTGAGTGGCCCGTTAGCTACGTAGAACAACTATTATGCGTCAGATTTCAGGCGGTGGAAGTCAGTAATAGGATGTTGTTGTCTGAATTTTCGTGATTAATGTGGGTCCACCTGACAAATCAGCCTCTTTTACTTGTCGCTTTACGGTAAACAGCCGACAATTTGCCGAAACTTGGTAAAAATGGAGATGCCTATGACCACCGCCTTCTTTGTCGCTGCCGACTGGCTTGTCGAACACATTGACGATCCGGAAATACAAATTATTGATGCCCGGATGGCTCCTCCAGGACAGGAAGATCGCGATGTTGGCGAGGAGTATCGCGCCGGCCATCTTCCTGGCGCGGTTTTTTTTGATATCGAAGCGCTCTCCGACCATACCTCTGCGTTACCGCATATGATGCCACGTCCGGAGGCTTTCGCCGTAGCCATGCGCGAGTTGGGTGTACATCAGGATAAACACCTGGTCATCTACGATGACGGCAATCTATTTTCTGCCCCGCGAGCCTGGTGGATGCTGCGCACGTTTGGCGTGGAAAATGTCTCCATTTTGGCAGGCGGTTTTGCGAGTTGGCAGCGTGATGAGTTACCGTTGCAGGAAGGGAGCGTTGATTTGCCCGAAGGCGAGTTTGACACCGCGTTTACGCCAGAGGCCGTAGTGCGGGTGACCGATGTCCTGCTGGCCAGCCATGAAAAAACCGCGCAGATTGTCGATGCGCGACCGGCTGCACGTTTTAACGCGGAAGTTGACGAGCCGCGTCCTGGCCTGAAGCGCGGTCATGTTCCAGGTGCACTGAACGTACCGTGGACAGAACTGGTTCGTGATGGCGAATTAAAAACCACCGATGAGCTGGATGCTATCTTCTTCAGCCACGGCGTGAGTTTTGACAGACCAATTATCGCCAGCTGCGGCTCCGGCGTAACAGCTGCCGTGGTGGTGCTGGCGCTTGCCACGCTGGGTGTCCCCAACGTCGCATTGTATGACGGCGCGTGGAGCGAATGGGGAGCGCGCAACGATTTACCAGTAGAACCGGCATAACGTTTGAAATGCCGGATAACACTTCGCTTATCCGGCAACATCTTTTAGATAATTCGATTCTGTTTAAAATCGCGCAGGAAACCGCCCCAGCGGCGCTCGTAGAACGGCGCGATGTGCTCGGTAATAAAGTGGCTGACCCCTTTTTCACCTTTCACCACCTGGCAGATATCAATCGGTTCATCACCCGGTAACGTATCCGTTGCTACACTGCCTGTGGCATGAATAATCTCTTCAATATCACCATCGGCTTCAATGCCAATCAGCAGGTTCGGCTGAGCATCAGGACTCTCTTTAATCGAGCAGATAAATGCCCGTTTAACGGGTTTAATGGTTTTAAACAGCGTGGTCAGTGAGTCAATCATCTGTACCGGCGGTTCCGCAACCTCAGAGAGGATAAGCGACTCGCCGCCTTCCAACACTTCCTGGGTACTCAGCGGATTCCCTTCTTCACCTATCAGCAGACTGATTTCGCGCGGCATAAACTCTTTGCCGGTTGGCAGTTTGGCGTTGAGAAACAGCGTTGCGCCCAACGTCATTTCAAACAGCGTGCGTACCGGCATCACAACAAATGCCTGTTCGTCTTCAACGGCCTGCTGCAAGGCTTCAAGAGAAGTGAAAAACGGGATCACGGTGGTGCCGTCTTCTTTTTCCCAGTGCTGCAGATCCAGCGCGCTATCTTCAACCACCGCCTCGCCTTCTGCGGCTGTTCCCGGAACCCAGACGGTGGATTCCAGCAACGTACGGAAAAATGCCGGGCGATGCGCAGGCTCAGTCGCCGCTTGTTCCAGCAACGTTTCTAATTCGTTTTTTGTTTCAGACATAAGAACCACAAATTGGATGAGTACGTGTAGGCCGAATGCGCAAAACGCCATCCGGCCATACAGTCATAATTTACGCGGTCAGCAGGTTGGCAATCGTGCGCACACCCAGACCGGTCGCACCCGCGGACCACTGCTCAACGGGCGCTTTGCGATAGGTTGCAGAGCAGTCGATATGCAGCCAGCCTTGCTGATAGTTTTCCACGAAATGAGACAGGAAGCCCGCAGCGGTGCTTGCGCCCGCCGGGTAGGCCGCGCTGCCGGTGTTATTCAGCTCGGCAAAGTTAGACGGCAGCTGGCTACGGTGGAACTCCGCCAGCGGCAGACGCCAGAACGGTTCGTTTTCTTGCGCCGCGCTTGCCATCAGGCGTGCAGCCAGCTGGTCATCAAAGCTAAACAACGCGTGATAATCATTACCCAGCGCCGTTTTCGCCGCACCGGTCAGCGTGGCGGCATCAATGATTAGTTCCGGTTTCTGCGCGCTGGCGTCGATCAGACCATCGGCCAGCACCAGGCGTCCTTCGGCATCGGTATTCATCACTTCAACATTTTTGCCGTTGCGATAGCGAATAATATCGCCGAGTTTGAAGGCATTGCCGCTGATCAGGTTATCTGCACAGCACAGGTACAGCTTCACGCGCTTGTTCAGACCGCGAGTTATGGCAAACGCCAGTGCGCCGGTTACCGTTGCCGCACCGCCCATATCTGACTTCATCGAGTCCATAAACGCACTTTGCTTGATGCTGTAACCGCCGGAATCAAAGGTGATCCCTTTGCCAACCAGGCAGGCGTAAACCGGCGCTTCTTTATCACCTGTCGGGTTGAAGTCCAGCGCCAGCAACACCGGCGGACGTTCAGATCCACGGCCTACCGTGTGCAGGCCCATGTAATTCTGCTCGCGCAGATCTTCACCTTTGGTAATGCGGTAAGAGACGTTATCGCACGCCACACTGCACAGCAGATCAACCGCGCGCTGCGCTAACTGTTCCGGGCCCAACTCTTCTGCCGGGGCATTAATGGTGTCGCGCACCCAGTCAATAATCTTCAGACGACTATCAAGCTCTTTGCGCTGCGCCTCGTCCAGAGCGGCCCACTCAACTTTACGGGTGCCTTTTGGTCCTTTGTAGCCCTGCCAGAACGCCCAGCTACGTTCGGTATCCCAGCCTTCACCATCCAGTTGGACATGCTTAATACCCAGGCCGTCTATTTTACGTGCGGCGCGCTGGATAAGGCCCAGGTCATCTTTTCCATCAAGGTGCAGGGTAATACCGTCGCTATTGATGCTGTAGGTCGCTTTTTCACCCCAACGCGCGTCAGCAGGCTGCGTGGAAAGCGTAATTTTCATGGCTTCTGTCATTTTATTTATCCTTATTAGCAAACGGGCCGCCCTATGGCAGCCCGTTATGTGACTTACTCTGCTTCATCTAACCAGACTAGCAGAATCGCCTCCAGAATTTTTTCATTGGATGCGCCAGGGTCGTCATCAAATTCCTCAAGATCGCAGATCCACTGATGGAGATCGGTGAAACGAACGGTCTTGGGATCGAGATCGGGGAACGCGTCGTACAGCGCCTCGCCGATTTCGCGGCTATCGGTCCACTTCAGTCCCATACTACCCCCTGTTAATGCTCACGCGCATGATTGATTGTGTAACGTGGGATTTCGACCACTAAATCGTCCTCGGTGACGCGCGCCTGACAGCTTAAACGGCTCTCCGGCTCCAGTCCCCAGGCTTTATCCAGCATGTCGTCTTCTTCTTCCGTGCTTTCCGGCAGGGAGTCGAAACCTTCACGCACGATGCAGTGACAGGTAGTGCAGGCACAGGATTTTTCACAGGCGTGTTCAATCTCGATACCGTTACGCAGGGCAACGTCGAGAATGGTTTCACCGGTCTCAGCTTCCAGAACTGCGCCATCGGGACAGAGATCCTGATGAGGCAAAATAACAATCTTTGGCATATTAAACCTCGTCCACGGAATGGCCTTTCAGCGCGCTACGGACGGATTTGTCCATGCGGCGAGCGGCGAATTCCTGGGTTTGTTTGTCTACGTTTTTAATGGCTTGTTCGATAGCGTCAACATCGTCGTCCTGCGCGACCTCGCTCAAATGCGCGGCGGCGTCGTCGATGGCTTGACGTTCTGCGGCGCTTAACAGCGCGGCATCAGCAGCGAGCGCACCGGATAAGCTTTCCAGTACACGTGCCGCTTCGACTTTCTGTTCTGCCAACATACGGGCTTTGACATCCTGCTCGGCAAAACTCATCGAATCCTGAATCATGGAGGCGATTTCACTGTCGGTCAGACCGTAGGACGGCTTAACCTGAATTGAGGATTCCACGCCGGTGGATTTCTCCATGGCGGTCACGCTTAGCAGTCCGTCCGCATCGACCTGGAAGGTGACGCGGATATGTGCGCCGCCTGCTGGCAGCGCCGGAATACCACGCAGCGCAAAACGCGCCAGTGAACGGCAGTCCTGCACCAGCTCACGCTCGCCCTGCATCACGTGGATGGACATCGCGGTTTGACCGTCTTTAAAGGTGGTGAAATCCTGCGCACGCGCCACTGGAATAGTGGTATTACGCGGGATCACTTTTTCCACCAGACCACCCATGGTTTCCAGTCCCAGGGACAGTGGGATTACGTCCAGCAGCAGCATTTCGCTGTCCGGTTTATTGCCGACCAGAATATCCGCTTGAATTGCCGCACCAATGGCGACCACTTTATCCGGATCGATGGAGGTCAGCGGCGTGCGACCAAAAAATTCACCGACGCGTTCACGCACCAGCGGCACGCGCGTTGAACCACCGACCATCACCACTTCCAGCACATCCTGCGGCTCTACGCCCGCATCTTTCAACGCGCGACGACAGGCCAGTAGCGTACGCTTAACCAGTGCAGAGATCAGTTCATTAAACGTTTCACGGGAGATTTCACCCTGCCATCCCGCCACGTTAACCGTGACGGACTCGGCGTCGCTCAGCGCAATTTTGGCGGCAATCGCGGCATCCAGCAGCTCGCGCTGTACGCGGTTATCGCTACGATCGGCAACGCCTGCCTGCTCGCGAATATAATCGGCCAGCAGATGGTCGAAATCATCACCGCCGAGCGCGGAATCCCCGCCCGTCGCCAGCACTTCAAACACACCACGACTTAAGCGCAGAATAGAAATATCAAACGTGCCGCCGCCAAGGTCATAGACTGCGATCACGCCTTCCTGACCGGAATCCAGGCCATAGGCAATTGCGGCAGCGGTCGGTTCGTTCAGCAGACGCAGTACGTGCAGACCCGCCAGACGCGCGGCGTCTTTAGTACCCTGACGCTGTGCGTCGTCAAAATAGGCCGGAACGGTAATCACCACGCCGTCCAGCTCGCCGGACAGCGATTCGGTTGCCCGCGCGGCCAGCGCTTTCAGAATGTCAGCGGATACGCGCACCGGATTAAGCAAACCGGCAGCGGTTTCGATCATCGGCAGGCCGTTTTCGCTTGCCTGGAACGTATACGGCAGATGTGGGTAACGCGCCTGGATATCCGCCAGAGAGCGGCCCATCATGCGTTTTACCGAACTGACAGTGTTAGCTGTGTCCAACGCGGCATTGGCGCGGGCATCGTAACCGACAGAGTAGCCCTGCTGCTGATAGTGAACCACTGACGGCAACAGGTGACGACCTTCGTGGTCAGCCAGCGTTTCGGCCTGGCCGCTGCGTACGGTCGCAACCAGGGAGTTGGTGGTGCCTAAATCGATACCGACCGCCAGACGACGCTGGTGCGGCGCGGCGCTCAGACCAGGCTCACTAATTTGTAATAAGGCCATTTTCGCTTCCGGAAATTAAAAATCGAGCAGTTTTTCTTCGAGTTGTTCTGCACTGCTTCGTAGTTTATCGAGAAAACGCAGCTTACGCACGGTATCTGCCGCCGCGTCCCACGTCTCGCTGTCCAGCTGTTCAACCATCAGTTGATGACGAACGTTATACATCTCGCTGACTCGCTGCATAAACGCATCCAGACGTTGACTGTCTTTAGCCTGTTCAATCTCGTCCAGCTCTTCGCGAAGTTCCAGCTGCTCCATCAGGAACGCAGTATCGCGCACCGTGTGCTGCTCGCTTCGGATATCAAAGCCGTGTAAAGACAGTAAGTATTCGGCGCGCATCAAGGGATGACGCAGCGTTTGCCAGGCCTGATTGATCGTGGCGGATTGCGAAACGGCAGCAAGTTGTTCCGCCTGAGAGCCGCTGGCAAATTTATCAGGATGATACTGACGTTGTAGATCCTGAAAACGGAGGCTCAGCGCCTGAGTATCGAGCTGATAACGGGCCGGTAAGCCAAAGAGGGTGAAGTAGTCCATAACATTCTCAGGGCATCGATTCTCTGTTGTTCGATGTGGCAAAACCAGAGAGTCAGGTAAAACAAACCCCACGCGCAGGTGACCACGGTGGGGTTATCGGTAAGCGCGTTATACGTGGAAGCTTTCGCCGCACCCACACTCATCTTTCACGTTAGGGTTGGTGAACTTAAACCCTTCGTTCAGACCTTCTTTGACGAAGTCTAACTGCGTACCGTCGAGGAATTGCAGGCTTTTACCGTCGATCACGACTTTTACGCCTTTGTCTTCAAACACGGTATCTTCAGCCGCCGGCTCGTCAACAAATTCCAGTACATAGGCCATACCTGAGCAGCCGGAGGTTCTCACGCCCAGACGCAGGCCAAACCCTTTACCACGGTTTGCCAGGAAGGTATTTACTCGCGCTGCTGCACTGTCGCTTAAGGTAATCGACATAATAAAACCTCAACTCTTAATTATTTTGCTTCACGTTTGCTTTTGTAATCCGCAATCGCGGCTTTAATCGCGTCTTCAGCCAGAATAGAACAGTGAATTTTCACTGGTGGCAGTTCAAGCTCGTCTGCGATATCGGTGTTTTTAATCGCCTGTGCTTCGTCCAGAGATTTCCCTTTCACCCATTCGGTAACCAGAGAGCTGGAGGCAATGGCGGAACCGCAGCCGTAAGTCTTGAAACGCGCGTCTTCAATGATACCTTCATTGTTGACTTTGATCTGCAACTTCATCACGTCGCCACAAGCCGGTGCACCCACCATGCCGCTGCCCACGTTCTCGTCGCTGTTGTCAAAAGAGCCCACGTTACGTGGATTCTCGTAATGATCGATTACTTTTTCGCTGTAAGCCATGCTGAATTCTCCTTATCGGTACCGATTAGTGATGTGACCATTCAATGCTGTTCAGGTCCACGCCCTGTTTGAACATTTCCCACAGTGGAGAAAGGTCACGCAGACGGCCGATGGAGTTACGAACCAGGTTGATGGTGTAGTCAATCTCTTCTTCGGTTGTGAAACGACCTAAAGAGAAACGGATTGAGCTGTGTGCCAGCTCGTCAGTCATACCCAGCGCACGCAGCACATAGGAAGGTTCCAGGCTTGCAGACGTACAGGCAGAACCGGAAGAAACAGCCAGATCTTTCAGCGCCATAATCAGCGATTCGCCTTCAACAAAGTTGAAGCTGACGTTGAGAATGTTCGGTGCGCCATGCTCGAGGTCACCGTTCAGGTACACCTCTTCCATATCTTTTACGCCGTTCCACAGACGGTTACGCAGACCGCGCAGACGCGCCATCTCGGTTTCCATCTCTTCTTTCGCGATACGGTAAGCTTCACCCATACCAACGATCTGGTGGACAGGCAGCGTACCGGAACGCATACCGCGCTCGTGACCACCGCCGTGCATCTGAGCTTCGATGCGAATACGTGGTTTACGACGAACGTACAGTGCGCCGATACCTTTCGGACCGTAAATTTTGTGACCGGAGAAGGACATCAGGTCAACTTTCAGCTGGCTCAGATCGATAGGCAGTTTGCCCACGCTCTGGGTCGCATCAACGTGGTAGATGATGCCACGCGCACGGCACATTTCGCCGATAGCCGCGATATCCTGCACCACGCCGATTTCGTTGTTCACGTGCATAATGGAAACGAGAATGGTGTCATCACGCATCGCCGCTTCGAGTTCTTTCAGGTCAATAATACCGTTGCGCTGCGGGGCGAGGTAGGTCACTTCAAACCCTTCACGCTCCAGTTGACGACAGGTGTCCAGCACAGCTTTGTGCTCCGTTTTGCTGGTGATGATGTGCTTGCCTTTTTTCTGATAAAAGTTGGCCGCACCTTTAATCGCCAGGTTGTCGGATTCGGTCGCACCGGAAGTAAAGACGATTTCACGCGGATCGGCACCCACCAGATCGGCAATCTGATTACGGGCGATATCTACCGCCTCTTCAGCATGCCAGCCAAAACGGTGTGAACGGGACGCTGGGTTACCAAAGTTTCCGTCCAGGGTCAGACACTGCATCATTTTCTCGGCAACACGCGGGTCCACCGGCGTGGTTGCGGAGTAGTCGAGATAGATCGGTAATTTCATTGCTCTATAAACTCCGTACATCGCTTCAATGCAAGGAACCAGGCAACCGGCTGGATGTACGACCGAGTTAACGGAGTGTCCAACACCCCGGCCTGATTCTGAAATACTTTTACGCTTCATCCTTCTGCCTGCCTTGATGCAAAAAGAAGGATATTGCGTAATTTTTATTAGGCACGCAGTTTTACGTCGATCGCGTCTTGCGTGCGGGTACTGCGTGGAGCGTCATGAGTGTGCTGGCGACCAGACACATCCAGGACTTCCTGATTATTCACCAGTTCGCCTAACGTAATATTGTTGAGGAAACCGGTCAGACGGTCGCTCAGATCGCGCCACAGCGCGTGGGTCAGGCATTTATCGCCGCCCTGACAGCCGCCTTTGCCCTGGCAACGCGTCGCATCTACGGACTCGTCAACAGCGCTAATTACTTCACCTACTGCGATGCTGCCTGCATCTTTACCCAGCAGATACCCGCCGCCTGGTCCACGTACGCTGGAAACCAGACCGTTTTTACGTAAACGGGAAAACAGCTGCTCCAAGTACGAAAGGGAAATTCCCTGACGTTCAGAAATATCAGCCAACGGTACCGGGCCCGTTTCGGAGTTGAGCGCAACGTCCAACATTGCGGTCACGGCATAACGCCCTTTTGATGTCAGTCTCATGTCTTACTTAGCCTCAAACTCGCCCCTGCCCGGGGTTTTTTATTGTAAAATGGGGGTATTGCATAGCAGGGGCAAGTCTGACATTCCCGACTAAATCAGTCAACTATTTACTTGACTAAATTAGTCAGGTATTTAACCTTCAGTGCCGTTTTCACTCACCGGACGGCGCTTCGCTTATCCGGCCTACTTTCCTTTATTCTGCTGCTCTATAGATGCAAGCATTCCACGCAGAATATTCAGTTCCTGACTCTCAGGACGCGCACGCGTGAACAGACGGCGCAATTTGTTCATCACCTGTCCCGGATGGTTCTCGCGGATAAAGCCCGTCGACAGTAGCGTTTGCTCCAGATGACCATAAAAACGCTCTAAATCATCGACCAGCGGATACTCGGTTTCTTCGTATTCTGTGGTTTTACCGCTTTCCTGCGTTGCTAGCCAGGCCATGCGCACTTCATAAGAAATGACCTGTACCGCCATCGCCAGGTTCAGCGAACTGTATTCCGGGTTCGCGGCAATAGCGACGTGATAATGGCATTTCTGCAGCTCATCGTTGGTCAATCCCACACGCTCACGGCCAAAGACCAGCGCTACCGGGGTATTCGCCGCTTCGGCTACGCTTTTCAAACCACATTCACGTGGATCGAGCATCGGCCACGGCAGGGTACGGGAACGCGCACTGGTTCCAACAACCAGGCTACAGCCAGCCAGCGCTTCATCGAGGGTGTCGACGATTTGCGCATTGCCGATCACATCGCTGGCACCGGCCGCCAGGGCAATAGCCTGGGAGTCAGGTTTTACCAGCGGATTGACCAGCCACAGATTGGTTAAACCCATGGTTTTCATTGCACGGGCAACGGAGCCCATATTGCCGGTGTGAGAGGTCTCCACCAGCACAATTCGAATATTTTGCAGCATTGTATTTCTTCGGCTAAAGATTATTCGGCCATATTATCATAAAACGAAGACATATACCGAACTCGCTGCTATACTCTGCGCCGTTTTCCCGTTCTTTAACATCCAGTGAGAGAGACCGATGCATCCGATGCTGACCATCGCCGTGCGCGCAGCGCGCAAGGCGGGTAATGTAATTGCCAAACACTACGAAACACCAGACTCTGTAGAAACCAGCCAGAAAGGCAGCAATGATTTCGTGACTAACGTCGATAAAGCCGCAGAAGCGATTATTATCGAAACAATCCGCAAATCTTACCCTCAGCACACCATCATCACCGAAGAAAGCGGTGAACATATTGGTGAAGATCTGGATGTTCAATGGGTTATCGATCCACTGGATGGCACCACCAACTTCGTAAAACGTCTGCCGCACTTCGCGGTATCCATCGCAGTACGCATCAAAGGCCGTACTGAAGTCGCCGTTGTTTACGATCCAATGCGTAACGAACTGTTCACCGCAACGCGCGGTCAGGGCGCACAGCTGAACGGCTACCGTCTGCGTGGCAGCACCGCTCGCGATCTGGATGGCACCATCATCGCCACTGGCTTCCCGTTCAAAGCCAAACAGCACGCTCCTTCTTACATGAAGATCCTCGGCAAGATGTACACCGAATGCGCTGACTTCCGCCGCACCGGTTCTGCTGCGCTGGATCTGGCTTATGTTGCCGCCGCGCGCGTTGACGGTTACTTCGAAATCGGTCTGAAACCGTGGGATTTTGCCGCAGGTGAACTGATTGCTCGTGAAGCAGGCGCACTGGTATGCGACTTCACCGGCGGTCATAACTACATGTCGACTGGCAACATCGTTGCAGGTAACCCGCGTGTAGTGAAAGCCATGCTGGCGAACATGCGCGACGAACTGAGCGACGCGCTGAAGCGTTAATCTCAGAAGTGCCCGGTAGCGTGCTACGCTTACCGGGCCGACAACTTAAAACGGTCGTAATCCCCTTCCCACTGGCACCGCACTCACCCACATCACCACTGCTGCAACGACTAACATAGCACCACCGGCCAGCGCCAGCGTGGTCCAGCCAATCTGTCGCCACAGCACCGGCGCTTTATGTCCGCTAAGTCTCACCGCCAGCGAGCGAAAACTGTGTACCAACAAAGCCAGTGACGTAATCGTCAAAGACGTTCCTGCCGCCATCGCCAGCGCAGATGCCATGCCCCAGCTAAAGACGCCAACCACTTTACTGAACAGCAGCACCATAATTGCGCCAGAGCAGGGACGCATGCCCATGGAAAGAATAATCATCAGCCGGGCGCGCCAGTCATCGCCGCTTTGTATCTGTTCGGGATCGGGTAAATGCTGATGCCCGCAGCCACAGTGTTCATGATGCACATGATGCGGTGTAAAGACGGTAAATTTAGGTCGGCGCAGCAGCGCGCGTAACTTTTTCAATGCCCGCCAACACAGCAAAACGCCCAGTACGCCAACCAGTGCATAGCTGGCTTTCTCCAACCAGAAACTGCTCATGTGTAGCTGTCGGGCAGGCAGTTGCAGCACCGTGAGCACCACAACCACTAGCCCTATTGCCACCAGCCCCTGCAATAAGGAAGACGCCAGCGTCAGCCCGATGCTCGACTTGAGCTTCGACGGATGCGTCGCCAGCCAGGTAGTGATGACGATTTTCCCGTGCCCCGGCCCCAGCGCGTGCAATACCCCATAAATAAAACTAAACAGCAATAGCGATCCGCCTGCACGGGTAGGATTGGCGGCAACCGCTTTCAGCAAGCCGCTCATTTGCTGGTTAACGTCCCGTTGCCAGATAATGCTTTTCACCATCACCTGCGGCCAGGCCTGCCATAACCACAGTGCACCACCGGTTGCCAGCAGAAAAAAGACCGCCAGCGGCCATAGCGTGAGCCAGCGACGACCGGCTGTACGTTGTTGATACACTACTGACATTGCACTGTCACCTTCTGCGCAAATTGTTTCCCCAACTCCATATCCTCCGGCGGCGCGTCTTCTTTATCCAGTGACTGCGCAAAGCGCAGCGATTGTTCATTGGGCGTCGGGGTATGCACGTTAATCCGGCATTGATTACTTAGGCCCGGTGCCAGCGTGGCATCGTTGTCCTTGTCATAGCTCATATCCACGTAGTAGGTGGGATCAAACGTGGAAATAATATAGGTCTGTCCGGCAAGTGGCTGCGGTTGAGCCAGCGGCAGTACAAACGTCAACACCGCCTGATGTTCCTCATGCTCCATACCATATTCCGTCGGGCGATTTTTAAATTTTACCTTCTGCCCGTTGCGCCACACTTCGGTGAAATAGTGCTGTCCGAGGACATTGGCCATGACTTCCGCCGCCAATTTTTTCCAGATCTCATCGCCCGGTTTGGCGTTGCCCGCATCGTACAGCAGATCGGCGGAGGTAATTTCATCCATCGTCCAGCGCATTTTTAACGCCACAAACTGATTATTTTCACTCACGAGCTCTGTTTTCAGATGAATAAAGCTGTGGGGATGCGCACCCGCGCCAAAGGACAGGACGGCCAGAAACAACGTGACAATGATGCGTTTAACGCGCTGCATGAGTTCTCCACGGAAATCCAGCTCGCCATATAAAGGGAGTCGTTGGCGAGAATGCGCTGAGGATAGCATTGAACGATAAAATATTGAGCCCCCTTTTCCGGTATCGATTCAGTTCTCAATTTCGAAAGTTTCTTTGTTGCCAGCAACGGCAAAAATGACGTTCTCCCTCTTACCCTTAAATCAAATGATAAATAAATGTTAATTTTATGTTTTATTTTAATTCATTATTAACAATAAAAAGATTCTCAAGAGAGTGCCTGGCCTTATATTTAACTAAAAATTAACACAATTAGATCTACATATTCACAAAAATGGGCATAGATCACATTCGTGGTATTTATGATTCATTCCCTCTTCCCTTCGTTGTTAACCTCACGCCGTGACATGCCCTGCCCCCTACTAAAGGTACAACTATGAAATTCAAACTCGCATTACTCAGTGCAACCCTGGTTTCTGCATGCATGTTGTCCGGCACGTCCTTTGCGGCGGAAAAATATGAAATTGCTGTGGTTGCCAAAGTCACCGGTATTCCCTGGTTTAACCGCATGGAAACCGGCGTTAACGAAGCAGCAAAAAAACTGGATGTGAACGCTTACCAGACCGGTCCGTCTACGCCGGACCCAGCGCAGCAGGTGAAAGTGATTGAAGATCTGATCGCCAAAAACGTCAATGCGATCATCGTGGTGCCGAATGATGCCAAGGTTCTTGAACCAGTACTGAAAAAAGCGCGCGAGAAAGGCATTGTGGTCCTGACGCACGAATCCCCGGACGAACAAATCGGTCAGTGGGATATCGAAACCATCGACAGCGAAAAATACGCGCAGGCCAACGTCGATGAACTGGCGAAAAGTATGGGTGGCAAAGGGGGTTATGCAATCTATGTAGGTTCACTGACCGTGCCGTTGCATAACGCGTGGGCCGACTACGCGATTAAATATCAGAAAGAAAAATACCCGGAGATGTTCGAAGTCACCTCACGTCTGCCGGTAGCGGAAAGTATTGATAAGTCCTATTCCACGACGCTGGATCTGATGAAAACCTATCCGCAAATGAAAGGAATTATCGGTTTCGGCTCGCTGGGTCCCATCGGGGCAGGCCAGGCCGTACAGAAAAAACGCGCCAAGGATAAAATTGCCGTCGTCGGTATCGCCATGCCAGCCCAGGCCGCTCCTTACCTGATGCGCGGTGATATCAAAAAAGCGCTGCTGTGGGATCCAAAAGATGCGGGCTACGCGCTGGTCACCGTTGCCGATCAACTGTTGCAGGGTAAAGAAGTCAACGCCGATCTGAGTATCGAAGGTTTAGGGAAAGCCGATATCGACATGGAGAAGAAAGTGATCCGCTTTAACAAGATCCTCGAAGTCACCAAAGACAACGCACAATCACTCGGTTTCTAAGGCTTTTGCCAACACCAGGGAAACCATAACGCCGACCGTCTGGTCGGCGCTATCCACAACACTAACACTCAGCGTCCGGAAGGACGCTCGCAGGGGTATTGTCCATGACAGACACCACCGCATTTATCACTCTTGAGAATATCAGCAAACAATTCCCGGGCGTGCTGGCGCTGGATAACGTGAATCTGACGCTGAAAAAAGGCGAAGTTCACTGTCTGGCGGGTCAAAACGGCTGTGGTAAAAGCACCATCATTAAAGTGATTTCCGGGGTCTATCACCCTGAAAAAGGCGCGCAGATTTTACTTGATGGCAAACTGTTCCATCACCTGACGCCTCAGCTTTCTTCTCACTACGGTATCCAGGTTATCTATCAGGACCTGTCGCTGTTCCCTAATTTTAGCGTCGCGGAAAATATTGCTGTTAACCGCTACCTGCCCGGCGGCGATATCTGGGTACGTCGCGGCGCCATGAAACAACAAGCGCTGGCGGCCATGAAACGCATCGGCGTAACCCTCGACCCTGACAAAAAAGTCGAGAAGCTCTCCATCGCCGACCGTCAGTTGGTGGCTATTTGCCGGGCGATTGCCGCCGACGCACGCCTGGTCATCATGGATGAACCGACCGCCTCGTTAACCCGTCAGGAAGTCAACGGGCTGCTACGGGTGGTCAACGAACTGAAAGCTGCCGGCATTTGCGTCGTGTTTGTCAGCCACCGTCTGGATGAAGTGATGGAAGTGGCAGACCGTATCAGCGTGATGCGCGACGGCAAACTGGTAGGTACATACCCTGCCAGCGAACTGGACAGCCACGAGCTGGCCTTCCTGATGACCGGACAACGCTTCCACTACAGCCCGCTGCCAGAAAGGCCCGCTATTGAGCAAGAACCAATGCTTGAGCTGCGCAACCTGAGCCGTCGCGGAAAATATCAGAATATCAATCTGTCGCTGCACGGCGGCGAAATTGTCTCGATTGTCGGCCTGCTGGGTGCCGGGCGCACCGAGCTTTGCCTGAGCCTGTTTGGCATGACCCACCCGGAAAGCGGTGAAATGCGCATTAACGGTCAGCCGGTCACGCTTCGCAATAACCACGATGCCATTAAGCACGGGATCGGCTACGTCTCAGAAGATCGCCTGACGCAGGGGCTGATCATGGAGCAGTCGATCTACGACAACACCATCGTTACGGTCTTTGATCAACTGCATACCCACAGCGGTTTGCTCGATCATGGTAAAGCACAAAAATTGGTCGCTGATTTGATCCGCGAGCTGAACATCAAAGTGTCCGATCCACACCTGCCGGTCAAAACGCTCTCCGGCGGCAACGCCCAGCGTATCGCCATTGCCAAATGGGTGGCGACCAATCCGCGCATCCTGATCCTGGATTCCCCCACCGTTGGCGTCGATATCGCCAACAAAGAGGGCATTTACCAGATTGCCCGCGACCTGGCTGAACAGGGGATGGCGGTGCTGATGATCTGCGATGAGATCCCGGAAGCCTATTACAACAGCCACCGTGTGCTGGTGATGCGTCGCGGCAAACTGGTGGCGGAATTTAATCCTCATCACTGTCGTGAAGAGGAGATTGCTGAAGTGGTCGAGGTAATCAATGAATAAGATGCATCTCTCCCGTTTAATCGGGCAACACGAGTTCTGGCTGGGCTTGCTGGTCGTGACTCTGGCCATCGGGCTGAGCATCAGTACCGATGAGTTCCTGTCACTGGGGAACCTGACGGACGTCGCCACCAGCTATGCCATTCTCGGCATCCTTGCCTGTGGGCTGTTTGTGGTGTTGATTTCCGGCGGTATCGACATTTCATTTCCAGCGATGACCGCGATTGCCCAGTACGCAATGGCCAGTTGGGTGATCGGCCACGGCGGTAACTTTGCGCTGGCGCTGGTTATTGCCATTGCAGTTGGACTGCTGCTGGGGCTGCTCAACGGCTTTCTGGTTTACTGGCTGCGCGTCCCGGCGATCATCATTACCATCGCCACGCTGAACGTCTACTACGGTCTGCTGGTGTACACCACCAAAGGTACCTGGCTGTACGGCTTCCCGGACTGGTTTATGAACGGCATCAACTGGTTTTCGTTCACCGCCGCAGACGGCTACGACTACGGACTGACCCTGCCCTTGCTGTGCCTGGCGGCGGTGATTATTGTTACCGCCGTGTTGATGAACTATACCCGCCTGGGCCGTCAGGTTTACGCCATGGGTGGCAACCGCGACGCGGCATCACGCCTCGGTCTGAATCTACTGAAGCTGCATTTCTACGTGTACGGTTACATGGGCATTCTGGCTGGCGTTGCCGCCGTAGTGCAGGCGCAGATCACGCAATCCGTCGCCCCCAATTCCCTGCTCGGTTTTGAGCTGACGGTGCTGGCGGCTGTGGTGCTCGGCGGAACCAGCATGAGCGGCGGGCGCGGTACATTGACCGGAACGCTACTCGGCGTTGTGTTGCTGGCCTTTTTACAAAATGGTCTGACGCTGCTGAGCGTCTCCTCTTACTGGCACACCGTGTTCAGCGGCGCCATTATCCTGGTCAGCATTAGCGCCACGGCCTGGAACGAAAAACGCAAACTGGCAAGGGAGCTTTGAGATGAAAACAATCGCCAGATTTTTACCCGGTGATGCCATCATTCGTCTGCAATGCGTCATTATTGTAGTCGTCGCGCTGGTCTTCTCAGCCCTGCTCGGCAGCCGCTTTTTCAGCGTCGCTAACTTCCAGTCCATCAGCTCACAGCTACCGATCCTCGGCATGCTGGCGCTGGGAATGGGTATGACCATGCTGACCGGCGGCATTAACCTGTCTATTATTGCCGGGGCTAACGCCTGCTCGCTGGTGATGGCAGCCATCATCGTCGCCAATCCGGATAACCCACTGTTCCTGGTCATCGCCCTGCTGGCGGGTGCCGCGGTGGCGATTGCTATCGGCACGCTGAACGGCGCGCTGATCGCCTGGGTCGGCGTGTCGCCGATCCTCGCCACGCTCGGCACTATGACGCTGATCTCCGGGCTGAATATTCTGCTCTCCAACGGCACGGTTATTTCCGGATTTCCGGCCGCCATTCAATACCTGGGTAACGGCACTATTGCCGGAATCCCCGTAGCGCTGTTGCTCTTTTTCCTCGTGGCCATCCTGCTGTGGGTGCTACTGGAGCACACCACATTGGGACGCAGCCTGTACCTCGTCGGTTCCAATGAACAAGCAACCCGCTATAGCGGCGTGAATACCGTTCGGGTACAGATTTCCGTGTACGTCATTTCTGCCCTGCTTGGCTGGGTTGCCGCCATCCTGATGATGGCGAAATTTAACTCGGCAAAAGCCGGATACGGCGAATCCTACCTGCTGGTCACCATCCTCGCCTCAGTGCTGGGTGGTATCAACCCGGATGGCGGCTTCGGGCGCATTATCGGCCTGGTGCTGGCGCTCATTGTGCTGCAAATGCTGGAAAGCGGCCTTAACTTGCTGGGGGTCAGTAGCTATCTGACGATGGCGCTGTGGGGCGCGGTGCTGATCCTCTTTATCGCATTACAGAATCGTAAAGCCTGATTCCAGGAGAAAAAATTATGGCAAGTTACTTTATTGGTGTGGATGTCGGAACCGGAAGCGCCCGTGCTGGCGTGTTTGATCTCAATGGCAGAATGGTCGGTCAGGCCAGTCGGGCCATCGAGATTTACCGTCCGCAAGCCGATTTCGTTGAGCAGTCTTCCGATAACATCTGGCAGGCGGTGTGTAACGCAGTTCGCGACGCGATTAACCAGTCAGATATCAACCCGATTCAGGTGAAAGGTCTGGGCTTCGACGCCACCTGTTCACTGGTGGTGCTGGATAAAGAAGGTAAACCGCTGACCATCAGCCCTTCCGGGCGCAGCGAACAGAACATTATTGTGTGGATGGACCACCGAGCCATTACCCAGGCCGAGCGGATTAACGCCCTGCATCATCGGGTGCTGGATTACGTTGGCGGCATTATTTCGCCGGAAATGCAGACGCCCAAACTGCTGTGGCTGAAGCAACATATGCCCAATACATGGGCCAATGCAGGCTACTATTTTGATCTGCCTGATTTCCTGACCTGGCGCGCCACCGGCGATGACACGCGCTCATTGTGCTCGACGGTATGTAAATGGACCTATATGGGCCACGAAGACAAGTGGGATGCCAGCTATTTCCGCCAGATTGGGCTGGAAGACTTGTTGGAACACGATGCCGCCAAAATTGGCCGCTACGTGAAAACCATGGGTGAACCGCTCGGTCATGGCCTTTCTGCGCGGGCCGCCAGCGAAATGGGTCTGATCCCGGGAACTGCGGTCAGCGTGTCGATTATCGATGCTCACGCCGGTACGCTCGGCACGCTTGGCGCCTGCGGTGTTTCTGGCGAGGTAGCTGACTTCGACCGCCGCGTCGCGCTGATTGGCGGCACCTCCACCGGTCATATGGCGATCTCCAAAGAACCGCGCTTTATCGGCGGGATCTGGGGCCCCTACTACTCTGCCGTTCTGCCGGAATACTGGCTCAATGAAGGCGGGCAGTCGGCCACGGGCGCATTAATTGACCACGTAATTCAGTCGCATCCGTGCTACGACACGCTGCTGGCACAGGCAAAATCACAGGGACAGACTATTTACGAAGTGCTGAATGCGCTGCTGCGTAAAATGGCTGGCGAGCCGGAAGATATCGCCTTCCTGACCCGCGACATGCATATCCTGCCCTATTTCCACGGCAACCGTTCACCGCGCGCCAATCCAACGCTCACCGGTGCGATCACCGGGCTTAAATTGTCCCGCACGCCTGAAGATATGGCGCTGCAGTATCTGGCGACCATTCAGGCCATTGCGCTGGGGACACGGCATATTATCGAAACGATGAACCAAAGCGGTTATACCATCGATACGATTATGGCCAGCGGCGGCGGCACAAAAAACCCGATTTTCGTGCAGGAACATGCCAACGCCACCGGCTGTGCCATGCTGCTGCCGGAAGAGAGTGAAGCCATGCTACTGGGCGGCGCCATGATGGGAACCATCGCGGCGGGCGTGTTCGATACCTTCCCGGAAGCGATGTCGGCGATGAGCCGTATTGGTAAAACAGTCACCCCGCAAACCAACCGCATTAAGCAGTACTACGATCGCAAATACCGGGTTTTCCATGAGATGTACCAGGATCATATGAAATACCGCCAGCTGATGCAGGAGGACGCATGAGTGACTCATGGCCACAGGCGAACGGCGTGTGGCAGCTCTACAGCGAAGCTCTGGCAGGGCTGGGGCAGCATCTGACTGAACAGACCTGGCTGTCTTTAATGGCGGAACTACGCGGCTGCACAGGGAAAATCGTCGTCACAGGCGTCGGCACGTCGGGTATTGCCGCACGCAAGGTCGCGCATATGTTAGCCTGCGTGGAACGTCCGGCAATTTACCTCAACGCGACGGATGCAGCGCATGGCGACCTGGGTTTTTTACGTGCCGACGATCTGGTGATTATGTTGTCACGTGGAGGAAATTCGGATGAACTCACCCGGCTGCTGCCAGGGCTTGCTGAGAAGGCGGTGTCGGTAATCAGCGTGACTGAAAACCCGAACTCCGCCATCGCCAGCGCCTCCCGGCTGGTGATTTCCACCGGCGTACAGCGCGAGGCCGATCCGCTGGATATGCTGGCGACCACCTCCATTATTCTGGTACTGGCGATCTTTGATGCCGCCTGCGCCTGCTTGATGAGCGAGAGTGGTTACTCAAAAGAGACCCTGCTGGCAGTACATCCGGGCGGCGATGTGGGATTAACGCTCAGCCAGCAACGCAAGAGTTAGAACAGGCATTTGTGCTCACCTTCCCAACCCCGTCACTCACTGGCGGGGTTTTTTATGTTTCAACAGAAGATAAAACAGTGAAAAAAGGTGTTAACGCGCTGCGTTTAACTCCCGGTCACTGTTCCTCACGTTAAAAATTCTGTGACGCTCTCCAGCATTCCTGGTGGAAAGGATTCCATTCTTCATTTCTATGAGCAAACTTTAGCTATTCTTACCAAATATACTTTCGGGAGACCCTACAGATGATGTCAACGCTTGCCCCACCATCTGTACTTTCTGCTCCCCAGCGCCGCTGCCATGTGCTGCTGACGCTTTTCCAGCCGGGGCAAATAGCCACCACCCAGACATTCCGTACCCTGAACGGTGTCGATGACGATGTTGTCCGCGAGGATATCATCGGCGCGGGGATCGAAATCCAGCGTTATCATCGGCTTACCATCATCGCCACACAGAATGGCGGCTACCAGATCGAAGGCACTACGCTCAATCAACGCTTATGTCTTCTGCACTGGCTACGACGCGGCCTGCGAATCTGCCCACGTTTTATCACCGAGCAGTTTACGCCAGCGTTAAAAATAGAGCTGAAACAACGCGGTATCGCCCGCACGTTGTATGACGACACCAATCTGCATGCGCTCATCAACCTCTGTTCCCGGCGGCTGCAAAAGTCATTTGAATGCCGTGACATCCAGTTTCTGCGCCTGTTTTTACAGTACTGCCTGTTGCAACATCATGCCGGGATCAACCCGGAGTTTAATCCGCTGCAGCAGCGCTGGGCGCAATCCTGCGCCGAGTACACGCTTGCCGAGGAAATTGGCCGTCACTGGCAACGTCGCGTGATGCAGAGTGCGCCGTTGGGCGAGTCGTTGTTTATGGCGCTGCTGTTCTCGATGATCCGTATTCCGGACCCGATTCGCGATAACCACCAGCAAGACCGCCGCCTGCATTTGGCCATTGCCCGGCTGGTGCTGCGTTTTCGTGAGATCGGCAACGTCCGCTTCAGCGACGAGCAAGGGTTGAACGACCAGCTGTACATACATCTTGGCCAGGCGTTGAATCGAAGCATGTTCGCGATTGGCATTGATAACACCCTGCCGGAAGAGTTCAGCCGGCTCTATCCACGGCTGGTACGCACCACGCGCGAGGCCCTCAAGGGGTTCGAGGCGGAATACGATGTGCATTTTTCGGAAGAAGAAACGGGGCTGGTGGCCGTCATTTTTGGCGCGTGGCTGATGCAGGAAAAGGATCTGCATGAGAAGCAAATCATCCTGCTGACGGGCACTAATGAAAGACTGGAAGCGCATATTGAGCAGCAGTTGCGTGAGCTGACCCTGCTGCCGCTGAATGTAAAACATATGCCAATGCAAGACTTTCAAAAACAGGGTTTGCCGCGTGGAGTGGCGCTGATTATTACGCCGTACACCACGCCGCTGCCGCTGTTTTCACCACCGTTGATTCATGCGGATCTGTCGCTTACGCCGCATCAGCAACAGCAGATCCGCAAAATCCTCGAATCATAACGCCGATGCCTGCGCCGTCACTTTAGGCCGCAAGGCGATGGCGGGCAGCGCCACCAGCGCCATCACCCAGAATACGCCGCTGCCCAGATTCTGATACAGGTAGCCTGCGAACACGGTCATGATGGCGATACTGCCGCCCATCGCAATGGCGGAATAAACCGCCTGCAAACGAATCACTTCACTGCTCTGGCGCGCGGCAATGTATCGCATAGCCGCCAGGTGACACACGGTAAACGTGCCGCAATGCAAGATTTGTATCACAATCAGCCACGGCAGTTCGGTACTCCAGCCCATCAGCCCCCAGCGCACCACGCCACAAACGGCGGAAAGAAGAAGCAGATCGCGGGCGCTAAAACGGCGGAACAGCTTATGGCTGAGCGCAAAGATAATCACTTCCGCGACCACGCCCAGCGACCATAAATAGCCCACAGCTGACGCAGAATACCCGGCAGACTGCCAGTAAATAGCGCTAAAACCGTAATAGGCGGCGTGTGCACCTTGCAGCAAACTCACGCAGGCAAGGAAACGCCAGCTCTGCATAACCAGCTTACGCCAGGCCTGCCATCCGGCGCTGTCCTGCTGACGGTTTTCACCCGCAGGCTGTACGCTCGGGCGGATCATCATACCCAGCAGCATCGACGCTATCGCCAGTGACAACAAAACCAGGATCACCCGGTAGTCGTACAACGTCACCAGCTTACCGGTCAACGCCGAGCCGATCACAAAGGCCACCGATCCCCATAACCGCACCCGGCCATAATCCATGGTGATTTGTTTTTGCCAGGTGTTGGCCAGCGCATCCGTCAGCGGCACCAGCGGTGAGAAGAACAGGTTAAACCCGACCATCACCACCATCAACAACGCCACGTGCGTTCCCGCCCAGAAAGCCAGTGCAAACACCAGCGTCAGCAGGGCCAGAATACGTAAAGCAGAAATCAGGCGAGAGGGATCGCTCACGCGCGGCGCAATCAATAAACTACCGAGAAAACGTGCAATCAGCCCCGCGCCCAACAGCAAACCGATGGTTTCAGGCGTCAGCCCCAACCCTTTGAGCCAGACGCTCCAGAAAGGCAGAAAAATACCGTAGCTAAAAAAGTAGGTGAAATAACCGAGCGCCAGCCAGCGCGTGGAATGCAAAACCATGATTCCCTCCCGTTTGGAGGCGATAGTCTGGCGATAAACCCCAGTTGGCGCAAGAGAGTATTAACAGGCAAATAACATAATAATTGCCTAATCTACGCGAATTTGCAGCGCAAAATGGCACTGCTCTCCCTGCGCTAAAAGGCGCAATCCCGGCTGCCCCTGCATGTGGTGGGCATTCACCGGATGCGTCTGCGGCTCGAGGCAAAGGAACTCCTCACCCGACACTCTGAACAACATAAGCCACGGAGTTTGCGCTAGAATCGTGACCCTCATCACATCACGTTGAATGACAGCCTGCCCGCCCCACGCTGAATAACCCACGTTGAGCCAAGCATCTTCGCCATACTGCGCGCAGGTGAAATCAGCCGCTAGCGGTATAGTGATCTGCCAGGATAACGGCAAGTGTTGCTCCCCTTCCGGCCAGTAACCGCTGGCAGAAAACTGCGCCGTACTGCGCGTATCGAAGACAAAAAACGGATGGAATCCACAACCGTATAACATCGGTTGTTCACCGCTATGGGTGAGGGTCAGCAAGGCGTGCAAGCACCGTGGAAGACACCGGTGGAAATAAAATATCTCCTGGAAGAGATGCTCGGCGTGCAGGTCCTGCTGGATAATGACTGTGTGATGCTGGCACTGGCAGAAAAGTGGCAGAATCCGGCGGCGAACGGCGATAATTCGCAGGCCAGGGCCACGCAGATAAGCTTCGGCCAGCTTAACCGAGCCCAGCAACTGATGGGCATTGGCTACCTGTATGTGGAGTCACAGCTTAGCGAATTGTCATGATGATTCCGCCATGGGCACGGCCAAACGTTCCTGCACCGTGGTGATAAAATCCGTCAACGCGGGCTTCATCTCGCCCCTTTTCCACGCCATCAGTAACGCGATAGTCGGCGCATCGCCAGTGATTGGGCGAAAAACCACCTGACCGGTATTAAAATTATTCATATAACCGGGTATCAAAGTCACTCCCAGCCCCATGCCGACCAGGTTCATCGTCACCAGAATATTGGTAGCAACCTGCACAATATTGGGCTGGCTTTCCTGCTGCTGAAACCACGTTTTGACAATCTTCGCTAGCGCGCCGGAATAGGCCGGATCGGTACTGACAAAGTTCACGCCATGCAGTTGCTGTGCCGATATCGTCTTCTCGCTGGCTAACGGATGGTTAACCGGCAGTACCACGACCAGCGGTTCATGAATCAGTTCCAGATAGTCAAGTTCCGGGCTGTAAACCGGATGGCGCATTAAGCCAACGTCCAGCTCCCCGCGCAGGATCTTCTCTTCCTGCGCGGTGGTTATCAGGCTCACCAGTTCAATATGTGTGTCCGGTTGTTTTAATCGAAACAGCGGCAGCACCTTCGGCAGCAGATTCACCTCTGCGGAAGGGACAAATCCAATCGAGAAATGGCTGTCTTCCTGCACTGCCTTACGGGCACGAATTTTGGCGTTTTCCGCCTGTTCGAGGATTGCCAGCGCATCCTGCAGAAAGCATTCACCCGCCGCCGTCAAGGCAACTGTCCGTTTATCCCGTACCAGCAGCGTCACCCCGACGCAGGCTTCCAGATCGCGGATCTGGCTGCTTAACGACGGCTGAGATGTGTGCAACTTCTCTGCCGCACGGGTGAAATTCAGCGCCTGCGCCACCGCGACGAAATAGCGTAAGTGCCTCAGTTCCATGCCCTGCTCCTTGTTATCGAAAAAACGTCTCAGCTGGTAGATATTTACTATTTCACAGATTGATAACTAACCAGCAACATCCTTATGGCACAAAAAAAGAAGGTCAATACATCTTAGCTTTCAGGATTAAAAAATATGACCACACCCTCAAATTTAGACATCTACACCCTGATCGATACCCAACACGGTCGCGTAACCCCACGGATTTATACCGACCCTGAAATTTACCAACTGGAGCTGGAACGCATCTTCGGACGCTGCTGGCTCTTTCTCGCCCACGAAAGCCAAATCCCCAAGCCCGGTGATTTTTTTAACACTTACATGGGCGAGGATGCGGTCGTGGTAGTCCGCCAGAAAGACGGTAGCATCAAAGCCTTTCTCAACCAGTGTCGCCACCGCGCCATGCGCGTCAGCTACGCCGACTGCGGTAACACCCGCGCCTTTACCTGCCCGTATCACGGCTGGTCTTACGGCATAAACGGTGAGCTGATCGACGTGCCACTGGAGCCACGCGCCTACCCGCAAGGACTGTGCAAGTCCCACTGGGGGCTGAACGAAGTCTCCGGTGTCGAGAGCTACAAAGGGCTGATTTTCGGTAACTGGGACACCACCGCACCTGCGCTGCGTGATTATCTCGGCGACATCGCCTGGTATCTGGACGGCGTGCTGGATCGTCGCGAAGGCGGCACCGAAATCGTCGGCGGCGTACAGAAATGGGTGATCGACTGCAACTGGAAATTCCCTGCAGAGCAGTTCGCCAGCGACCAGTACCACGCGCTGTTCAGCCACGCTTCTGCCGTGCAGGTGCTGGGGGCCAAAGACGATGGTAGCGATAAGCGTCTGGGCGATGGGCAAACCGCACGTCCAGTGTGGGAAACCGCCAAAGATGCGCTGCAATTCGGCCAGGACGGACACGGCAGCGGATTTTTCTTTACCGAAAACCCCGATGCCAACGTCTGGGTCGACGGCGAGGTCTCCAGCTACTACCGCGACACCTACGCCGAAGCCGAACAGCGTCTAGGTAAAGTACGCGCCCTGCGCCTGGCCGGTCATAACAATATTTTCCCCACCCTGTCCTGGCTGAACGGTACCGCCACGCTGCGCGTCTGGCATCCGCGCGGGCCAGATCAAGTCGAAGTGTGGGCGTTCTGTATTACCGACAAAGCGGCCTCTGACGAAGTGAAAGCCGCATTTGAAAATAGTGCCACCCGCGCCTTTGGCCCGGCCGGTTTCCTTGAGCAGGATGATTCAGAAAACTGGTGTGAAATTCAAAAACTGCTGAAGGGCCACCGGGCGCGTAACAGCCAGCTGTGTCTGGAAATGGGATTAGGTCAGGAAAAACGTCGTGAAGATGGCATTCCGGGGATCACCAACTACATCTTCTCCGAAACCGCCGCGCGCGGCATGTACCAACGCTGGGCCGATTTACTCAGCAGCGAAAGCTGGCAGGAAGTGCAGAAAAAAACCGCCGCTTACCAGCAGGAGGTGATGAAATGAGCGCGTTAGTTTCCCTGGAACTACATCATCGCATTACCCAGTTTCTTTACCACGAAGCCAGCCTGTTGGACGACTGGAAGTTTCGCGACTGGCTGGCGCAGCTTGACGACGAGATCCGCTACACCATGCGTACCACGGTGAATGCTCAGACCCGCGATCGCCGCAAAGGGGTGCAGCCGCCGACCACCTGGATTTTCAACGACAACAAAGATCAGCTCGAGCGCCGGATTGCACGGCTGGAAACCGGCATGGCCTGGGCGGAAGAACCCCCATCCCGCACTCGTCATACGATCAGCAACTTGCAAGTCAGCGAAACCGACGTTCCCGACGTATTTAGCGTGCGGCTGAACTACCTGCTGTATCGTGCACAAAAAGAGCGGGATGAAACCTTATACGTTGGCATGCGCGTGGACAAAGTACGCCGTCTGCCAGGCAACGAGTGGCGTTTACTGGAGCGTGAGATCGTGCTGGATCAGGCGGTGATCTCCTCTCATAACCTGAGTGTACTGTTCTGATGAATCGTGTATTTGCTTGCCCCGTAGGGGAGCTGCCGGAGGGTGAAGCGCTGCGGCTCGACACATCGCCGGTTATCGCACTGTTTAACGTTGGCGGCGAGTTTTATGCCATTAACGATCGCTGTAGCCACGGTAACGCCTCGATGTCAGAAGGTTATCTGGAAGACGATGCCACCGTAGAGTGCCCGCTGCACGCCGCCAGCTTCTGCCTGAAAACCGGCAAAGCGCTGTGCCTGCCCGCCACCGATCCGCTAACAACCTACACGGTGTACGTGGAAGGTGGCGAGGTGTTTATTGATATGCCTGAGGAGGACTGATGAGCGATTTACGCGATAACGTGGTCTTTATTACCGGCGGTGGCTCCGGTCTTGGGCTGGCGCTGGTCGAACGCTTTATTGAAGAAGGCGCGCGGGTCGCCACGCTGGAACTCTCCGCCGCCAAAATCGCCAGCCTGCGCCAGCGTTTTGGCGAACACGTGCTGGCGCTCGAAGGAAACGTCACCTGCTACGCCGACTATCAGCGCGCAGTGGATCAGATCCTCACCACCTTCGGCAAGCTGGACTGTTTCATCGGCAACGCGGGAATTTGGGATCATAACGCATCGTTGGTGAACACCTCTGCTGAGGCGCTGGAGACCGGCTTTCACGAGTTATTCAACGTCAACGTGCTGGGTTATCTGTTGGGGGCCAAAGCCTGTGCTCCCGCGCTAATCGCCAGCGAAGGCAGCATCATTTTTACCCTTTCCAACGCGGCGTGGTACCCCGGCGGCGGCGGTCCGCTGTATACCGCCAGTAAACATGCGGCAACCGGACTGATTCGCCAGTTAGCCTATGAGTTGGCGCCGAAGGTCCGCGTCAACGGCGTGGGGCCGTGCGGTATGGCGACCGATCTGCGCGGCCCGCAGGCACTGGGCCAGAGCGATACGTCGATTATGCAGTCGCTGACGCCAGAAAAAATTGCCGCCATCTTGCCGCTGCAGTTTTTCCCGCAACCTGCGGATTTTACCGGCCCGTATGTGATGCTGGCATCCCGGCGCAACAACCGCACACTGAGCGGCGTAATGATCAATGCCGATGCCGGTCTGGGTATTCGCGGTATTCGTCATGTTGCCGCTGGGCTGGATCTCTGAGGAGGCATTATGCACAACAACATCATTGCAATTGTCGGCGGTGGACAGGCTGCGGCAATGGCTGCGGCCGCACTACGCCAACAGGGATTTGACGGCGAAATACATCTGTTTTCCGATGAGCCGCATCTGCCCTACGAACGCCCTCCGCTTTCCAAAACCATGTTGCTGGACGACACACCACAACTGCAACCGGTGCTGAGCGCGGACTGGTGGCGGGATAATAACGTTCAGTTGCATCTGGGCGTCACCGTGCGGACGCTCGGACGACAAACGCACGAGCTGGTACTGGCTGACGGGCAAACCTACCCGTGGGATCGGTTACTGATTGCCACGGGTGCGGCGGCACGCCCGTTCCCGTTACTGGATATGCTCGGTGAACGCTGCTTCACGCTGCGTCATGCCGACGATGCGGCGCGTCTGCGCGAAGCGCTCAGACCCGGGCAGTCGATCGCCATTGTCGGGGCCGGAACCATTGGACTTGAGCTGGCGGCCAGCGCCACGCAGCGCGGTTGCAAGGTCACCGTCATTGAACTGGCCGCCACGGTGATGGGCCGCAACGCACCACCGCCGATACAGCGTTACCTGACCGCCCGTCATCAGCAGGCGGGCGTGCACCTTATACTCAACAATGCGATTGAGCAGGTGTTTGAGGGAGATCGTCTTACTCTTACATTGCAAAGCGGTGAGCAGCTTCAGGTTGATAGCGTGATTTACGGTATCGGGATTATTGCCAACGACGGGCTGGCCCGTGAAGCGGGTCTTGATGTGGCAAACGGCATTATCATTGATGCCTCATGCACAACCGCAGATCCGCACATTTTTGCCGCCGGTGATGTGGCAGTACAGCGTTCGCCAGACGGAACGCTGCAACGTTGTGAAAGCTGGGAAAACGCCAATAATCAGGCGCAAATTGCCGCAGCGGCTATGCTCGAATTACCTCTACCGACACTGCCCCCGCCCTGGTTCTGGACCGACCAATTTAATGACAATCTGCAATTTGTTGGCGATATGTGTGGAGAGAGCTGGGTCGTTCGCGGCAGTCCAGATGACGGCAAGGCTATCTGGTTTCAGCTACGCGATGAGGCGTTGATTGGCGCAGTAGCGCTCAACAACGGACGCGAAGTGCGCGTGTTGCGTAAGCTGATTCAGTCTGGACGATCGGTGAACGAGGAAGCTTTGCGTGATCCAGCCGTGGCGTTGAAGTCCTTGTGATAACGGCCTGATAAACACAGCGCCATCGGGAACAAAAAAGGCCGCATTCGCGGCCTTTTTCACATCAAACGATTAACGCTTACGCGTAAACCGGGAAGCGTGCGCAGATATCCAGCACTTTTGCTTTAATGCGTTCGATAGTGGCTTCATCATTGATGTTGTCCAGAATGTCACACATCCAGCCAGCCAGCTCTTTCACTTCTGCTTCTTTGAAGCCGCGACGGGTCACAGCCGGAGAACCGATACGAATACCGGAAGTCACAAACGGGCTCTTCGGATCGTTCGGTACGCTGTTTTTGTTAACAGTGATGTTCGCACGGCCCAGCGCTGCATCCGCTTCTTTACCGGTCAGGTTTTTGTCGACCAGATCCAGCAGGAACAGGTGGTTTTCAGTCCCGCCAGAAACCACTTTGTAACCGCGGTTCAGGAACACTTCAACCATCGCTTTGGCGTTTTTCGCAACCTGCTGCTGATAAACTTTGAACTCTGGCTCCATCGCTTCTTTCAGCGCTACCGCTTTCGCCGCGATCACGTGCATCAGCGGGCCGCCCTGCGCGCTTGGGAATACGGCGGAGTTCAGTTTTTTGTACAGCTCTTCGCTACCGTCTTTCGCCAGGATCAGGCCGCCGCGCGGACCCGCCAGGGTTTTGTGGGTAGTGGTAGTAACAACGTGAGCATGTGGTACCGGGTTTGGGTACACGCCAGCGGCGATAAGACCGGCAACGTGCGCCATGTCTACGAACAGGTATGCGCCGATGCTGTCGGCGATTTCACGCATTTTTGCCCAGTCAACCACGCCGGAGTAGGCAGAGAACCCACCGATAATCATCTTCGGTTTGTGGGCCTGAGCCTGCTTAGCCATGTCTTCGTAGTCAATTTTACCGGATTCATCGATACCATAAGGAACGATGTTGTACAGTTTGCCGGAGAAGTTTACCGGGGAACCGTGAGTCAGGTGACCACCTTGCGCCAGGTTCATACCCAGAACGGTATCGCCCGGCTGCAGCAGCGCGGTGTAGACCGCAAAGTTAGCCTGAGAACCGGAGTGCGGCTGGACGTTAGCGTAGTCTGCGCCAAACAGCTCTTTCGCGCGGTCAATCGCCAGTTGCTCAACGATATCCACGTATTCACAACCGCCGTAGTAGCGCTTGCCCGGATAACCTTCAGCGTATTTGTTGGTCAGCTGAGAACCCTGCGCCTGCATTACGCGCGGGCTGGTGTAGTTTTCGGAGGCGATCAGTTCGATGTGCTCTTCCTGACGTACTTTTTCCTGCTCCATAGCCTGCCACAGTTCGGCATCATAATCGGCAATGTTCATTTCACGCTTTAACATCCGCATCTCCTGACTCAGCTAACGATAAATTTTTTGGCCTTATAAAGGCGGTCCGTAGGACAACGGGCAACAGTATAACCGAATCATTCCTCGATAACAGGTCTTGACAAAGGATTTTACGCAAACGATTACCTCCACAGCACACAAGGCTTTGGAGAATAAAGAGATGGCGAATTTCAACGGATTTCTTTTCAGGTTTGTGATGCAGATTTTTCACGTTGTAACCTTTACAACGCAAAGTTACAAAGAACCATTTACAATGCAGGGGTATTTTTTATAAGATGTATTTGACATACATCATTAAAGTCTCAGATATAAGGAAGACCGTATGCTTGACGCACAAACCATCGCTACAGTGAAAGCCACCATTCCCCTGCTGGTCGAAACCGGTCCGAAGCTGACCGCCCATTTCTACGATCGCATGTTTACGCATAACCCAGAACTCAAAGAAATTTTCAACATGAGTAACCAGCGTAATGGCGATCAGCGTGAAGCGTTGTTTAACGCCATCGCCGCGTACGCCAGCAATATCGAAAACCTGGCGGCGCTGTTGCCTGCGGTCGAGAAAATTGCCCAGAAGCATACCAGCTTCCAGATTCAGCCCGAACAGTACAACATCGTCGGCGGCCACCTGCTGGCAACGCTGGACGAGATGTTCAGCCCGGGCCAGGAAGTGCTGGACGCCTGGGGCAAAGCGTATGGCGTGCTGGCAAACGTCTTCATCAACCGTGAAGCGCAGATTTACAGCGAGAACGCCAACAAAAATGGCGGCTGGGAAGGCACTCGTCCTTTCCGCATCGTGGCAAAAACACCGCAAAGTCGCGCGATCACCAGCTTTGAGTTCGAACCCGTCGACGGCGGCGCGGTGGCTGAATACCATCCGGGACAATATCTGGGCGTCTGGCTGAAACCGGAAGGCTTCCTGCATCAGGAAATTCGTCAGTACTCTCTGACCCGCAAACCGAATGGCAAAGGCTACCGTATTGCCGTTAAGCGCGAAGACGGTGGTCAGGTTTCAAGCTGGTTGCACAACCACGCGAATGTCGGTGACGTTGTTCACCTGGCCGCACCGGCGGGCGATTTCTTTATGGACGTCGCGACCGATACCCCAGTGTCACTGATTTCCGCAGGCGTGGGTCAGACGCCGATGCTGGCGATGCTGGATACGCTGGCGAAAGCCAACCACACGGCGCAGGTTAACTGGTTCCATGCGGCAGAAAACGGCGATGTGCATGCCTTTGCCGATGAAGTCAACGAACTGGGCAACACACTGCCGCGCTTTAACGCGCACACCTGGTATCGTCAGCCGAGCGAAACCGATCGCGCGAAAGGTCAGTTTGATAGTGAAGGACTGATGGATCTGAACAAACTGGAAGGTGCAATCAGCGATCCGGCGATGCAGTTTTATCTGTGTGGTCCGGTTGGCTTTATGCAGTTTGCCGCAAAACAGTTAGTGGGTCTGGGCGTGAAAAACGAAAACATTCATTACGAATGCTTCGGCCCGCATAAAGTCCTGTAATGACGTCATGCCGGAGGAGGTGTTTACACCACCATCCGGCAAACACGGCGCGGCTTAGATTGCCGCGTCGTCTTCTTCACCGGTACGAATACGCACCACGCGCGCAACGTCAAAGACAAAAATCTTGCCGTCGCCGATTTTACCCGTCTGGGCCGTGCGAATGATGGTATCGACACAGGTATCCACGATGTCGTCGGTGACGACAATTTCAATTTTTACCTTCGGCAGAAAATCCACCATATACTCTGCGCCACGGTACAGCTCAGTATGGCCTTTCTGACGGCCAAACCCTTTCACTTCCGTTACGGTCATACCGGTAATGCCGACTTCTGCCAGCGCTTCGCGGACGTCGTCGAGCTTGAAGGGTTTAATAATCGCATCAATCTTTTTCATGCTAATCCTTGAGAAAGTCGCCTGTCTTTTGATCGGATAAACCTAACATAATCCGTAAATTTATTCTTTGAAATCGTTTGCATCCAACTCGTGCCGAGAGAGCAACTTGTAGAACTCCGTTCGGTTGCGCCCCGCCATTCGCGCCGCATGGGTCACGTTGCCTTTGGTAATTTGCAACAGCTTACGCAGGTAGTTAAGTTCAAACTGGTTACGCGCTTCAACAAAGGTTGGCAGAGCAGTATTTTCCCCTTCCAGCGCCTGCTCCACCAGCGCATCGCTGATCACCGGCGACGAGGTGAGCGCCACGCATTGTTCAATCACGTTGACCAGTTGACGCACATTCCCCGGCCAACTGGCCGTCATTAAACGCTTCATTGCATCAGTGGAAAAGGCGCGCACGAACGGCTTGTGCCGCTCGGCAGACTGGCGCAGCAGGTGGTTGGCCAGCAACGGAATGTCTTCCGCACGTTCAGCCAGCGGCGGGATCTTCAGACTCACCACGTTGAGACGGTAGTAGAGATCCTCGCGGAATTCGCCCCGCGCCATCGCTTTGGGTAAGTCGCGGTGCGTCGCAGAAACAATCCGCACACCAATGTCGATATCACGGTTGCTGCCAAGGGGGCGGACTTTACGTTCCTGCAATACGCGCAGCAATTTAACCTGCAACGGTGCGGGCATGTCGCCTATCTCATCAAGAAATAGCGTCCCGCCCTCGGCGGCCTGAAATAGCCCTTCACGGTTGCTCACCGCACCGGTAAACGCGCCACGCGCATGACCAAACAGCTCAGACTCGAGCAGCTGTTCCGGCAACGCGCCGCAGTTAATCGCAATAAAGGGTTTGCCGTTACGCGGACTGGCATTGTGGATGGCCTGGGCAAAAATTTCTTTCCCGGTGCCACTTTGACCGTTGATCAGCACGCTGACATCCGATTGCGCCACCATACGAGCCTGCTCTAACAGGCGCAGCATCAACGGGCTGCGAGTGACGATTGATTCACGCCAGCCGTCATCGGTAGCCGGGGCTGATTGTTCCAGCGCCCCATCAATGGCGTTGTACAGCGCGTCTTTATCAACCGGCTTGGTAAGAAAACTAAAAACGCCCTGTTGGGTCGCGGCCACGGCGTCAGGAATTGAACCGTGCGCGGTAAGGATAATCACCGGCATGCCCGGCTGGACTTTCTGGATTTCGATAAACAGCTGCATGCCGTCCATTTCATCCATGCGCAGATCGCTGATGACCAGATCCACTTTTTCACGGTTAAGCACCCGTAGCCCTTCCTGCCCGCTTTCCGCCGTCACAACGCTGTAGCCTTCGCTGGTTAAACGCATGCCGAGTAATTTCAACAATCCCGGATCGTCATCAACCAGCAGTAAATGCGCGGGCTTACGGCTTATCATGGCGTTACCTCATCAGTCGAGGACGCTGAGCCCTCTGCGTCGTCAGGTGTAGTAAGTTTATCATTCCCATGCTGCGCATCAGGATTATAGCTACCGCCAGACTTACGCGTGGAAAGCTGGCGTTCGATATCCGTCAGATTTTCCAGTTTGCGGGTGGTGAGATCGAGCTGCGTTTGCAAATGTTGTTGTTGCTGCCGCAGCGTATCAAGATCGCTGTCTGACGCCTGCTGAAGTTTGCTGTAGCGCATACGTTCTTCGGCAAGCTGTAACTGCAGCGTTTGGTCGCGAAACCAGACCTGATAAAGCGGTCGAACCTGTGCCGGAATTTGCGGGCTTAGCGCATCGAGTCGCGTCACCGCATCTCGTCTTTCCGGTGGCGTGATATTGGCATTGGCAAGCAGGATCCCGCGCTTAAATGCGCCCTGCCAGGTATCAGTCAGCAGGGTACTGGCTTCACTGCGCGCCTGAACCGGCATCAGGCGGTCAGCACAGTCCATGGCGCGCAACCAGTACAAAGGGTTGGTGTCGGTAGACTGACCCTGTAGCGACCAGATATCTGCGCACTCGGTTGAAAGGTAATCCGCCAGCTGATAGGGCGGAATTTTCTCCTGCGAAGGATCGCCGATAATGTGGTCCACCGCGTTCGGTACGCACCCAGCCAATGCCAGGCACGGCAAGCTCAGCAATAATACGCGGCGGAAAAAATGTCGTTTAAGCTTTCGGAAAACAACGTGTGGCATACTCACCAGACTTAGATTCATTTTAATGGTTTTTCGTTGCAGATAGCGGCAGTTCTATGCGGAAACAAACGCCTTGCTCATGATCGTCAACAAGGTACAGTTCCCCCCGCATGCGACGGATGCAATCCCTGGCGATACTGAGCCCTAATCCGCTTCCTTTTACCGCCCCTTTTCGCTGATGGCTTCCCTGGAAAAAAGGCTCGAAGATCATGGTCTTTTCTGCTTGCGGAATCGGTGTGCCGGTATTCATTACGTCAATGTACACCGTCGCGCCATGCAGACTGCTGCGAATACAAATGGTACCGGATTCAGCACCATAGTGCACCGCATTGGAATAAAGATTGTCCAGCACGCTCATTAACAGCATCGGTTCTGCCAGGCAGGCTTCCTCTGCCAGAGACATATCAGTATGTATCATTTTGGCGCGCGCAGGCAGACTATGTGCAGAAACCACTCTATCCACGAGCGGTGCGATTTCAACCCTTTCCAGTTCAATCGCGTCATCGGCCAGCTTTCGGTTGTAATCAAGCAGTTGCTCAATCAGTTTTTGCAGATTGCGGCTGCTGTCATCCAGAATCCCGACCACCTCTTTTTGTTCCGGCGTCAGCGGACCCACTACCTGATCGGCAAGCAGTTCAGTTCCCTCGCGCATGCTCGCCAACGGCGTTTTAAGTTCGTGTGAAAGATGACGTAAAAATTGATGCCGCTGAGATTCAAGCCACGAGAGACGCTCGCTCAGCCAGATAATACGCTGACCCACCGAGCGTAGCTCTCGCGGACCGGTAAACGAAACGGTATTGTCCAGCGAACGACCTTCCCCCAGACGGTTGATCATCCGTTCAATGGCTTTTACCGGGCCGATAATCATGCGCGTGAACAGCAATACCATCGCCAGACTGACGAGAAACAGCACCAGCGCCTGCCAGCCAAAGAACTGACCACGCTCAGCAATTTCTTGCTGTAATTGCTGGCCGCGCGAGAAGATCACGGTACGCGTGGCCTGTACCATTTCCGTATTGGCACTGGCAAAAGCCTCAAGACGTGCAGCCGCCACGCTGTCAGGACCGCTGTTTTTACACTGCAACTGCGCGAGATCGTTCAGATCCTGGCGCAGCGCCTGATAGAGTTTAACGTCAGGTAACACGCCCGCATGAGCATCCAGCATGTCGCTGTAGCGCTTACGCTGCCCCTGATAGACCCTAGCCAGCGTCGGGTCATCCAGCACGCAGTATTGCCGATAGCTGCGCTCCATCTCCAGCGCCGCATTGGTCATCGCCTCGCTTCGCCGGGCGTCAATCAGCGTGGTGCGGTTGGTCAGCGCCGCCTGGGCGCTCAGGGCATTCAGGCTTTGCCATGCCTGCCAGGCCAGAACTAATAGAGGCAGCAGGATCAGCAAAAATGCCAACGTCACCAACTGACGTAAAGACCGGGGGAAAACAGACCAGCGCTTCAAGGCGTTACTCTCAATGGACAGGAATAAGTTGATGCTAACTGAGGGGAACGCCAGATACAACAAAGCCGGGATTTACCCGGCTTTGTTATGGAATAAGGCGGTGCCTAACTCGACGTTTCGCCCGGAGATTGATATAGCAGTGCTAATATCAGAAGTTGGACGGCAGGCACCTTGTTGTGCGTCATCCGAAGTTTATGTAGCGCGTCCCGAAGGGGCTGACATAAGAGGGTGAATGAGCCACTGGTTAATATTATGCAGCAACTGTGCCAATATTCAAAACACTTTATTAACACAATGATAAATATAGGAAATATGTTTAATTATACTAAAAGGTCTGTTGACTGCTTTTTGTCCTTTTTGTCGCTAAATAGCAACACCTGAAGCACTAAAAAACAAATTACATATAAATCAATCAATTAAATGTCTCTTTTTAGCGACACGGCAACCCTGTATATGTCGGCATTTCCCGACACTAAAACTCAGTGACACAACCGATATCGCACTGAGCTCGCATCAATGCCGACTCCGGTCTGCAACGTCTCACTCAGGCTCATCAGACATCCAGGGAAATCACAGCCAAAAAAAAGCCCCTCACACAGAGGGGCTCGATACATCACGCAGTTGCGTTAGCCAAGTTGTTTACGCGCATTGCGGAAGATACGCATCCACGGGCTATCCTCGCCCCAATTTTCAGGGTGCCAGGAGTTGCTCACGGTACGGAATACGCGTTCCGGGTGCGGCATCATGATCGTTACACGACCATTTTCGCTGGTCACTGCGGTGATCCCGTTTGGCGAACCATTCGGGTTAGCCGGATAGGTTTCGGTAACCTTGCCGAAGTTGTCGACGAAACGCAGTGCCACCAGACCTTTGCTTTCCAGTGCAGTCAGATGCGCACCATCGCGCACTTCTACATGGCCTTCGCCGTGAGAAACGGCGATTGGCATGCGTGAGCCTTCCATACCTTGTAGCAACAAAGATGGGCTGCTGGCGACTTCGACCAGGCTAAAGCGCGCTTCGAAGCGATCGGAGTGGTTACGCACAAAGCGTGGCCACAGGTCGCTGCCAGGGATAAGTTCACGCAGGTTAGACATCATCTGACAACCGTTACACACCCCAAGCGCCAGCGTCTGCGGACGATGGAAGAAGGTTTCAAACTCATCGCGCACGCGGTTGTTGAACAGAATAGATTTCGCCCACCCTTCACCGGCCCCCAGCACGTCGCCGTAAGAGAAACCGCCGCAGGCCACCAGCGCCTGGAAGTTCCCCAGACCAATGCGCCCGCCCAGCAGATCGCTCATGTGAACATCAATGGCGTCAAAGCCCGCACGTTGGAAAGCAGCCGCCATTTCAACGTGGGAGTTAACGCCCTGCTCGCGCAGCACGGCCACTTTTGGACGCGCGCCGGTCGCAATGTACGGGGCTGCAATGTCTTCGTTGATATCAAACGACAGTTTTACGTTAAGCCCAGGGTCAGCATCGTTGGCTTTGGCGTCGTGTTCCTGATCGGCACATTCCGGGTTGTCGCGCAGGCGCTGCATCTGCCAGGTGGTTTCCGCCCACCACATACGCAGCGTTGAACGGCTTTCGCTAAACACTGTTTGACCGTTGGCTGCAATCACAAAACGATCGCTGGCTTCAGCCTGGCCGACATAGTGAACGCAGTCGCCGAGGCCATACTGTGCCAGCAGCGCTTCAACCGCTTCACGATCCGCCGCGCGAACCTGAATTACCGCGCCCAACTCTTCGTTAAACAGCGCCGCCAGGCGGTCATCACCGAGCGTGCTAATATCGGCCTGAATGCCACAGTGGCCGGTAAAGGCCATTTCTGCCAGCGTCACCAGCAGGCCGCCGTCAGAACGGTCGTGGTAGGCCAGCAGCTTACGCGCAGCAACCAGCGCCTGCATAGCGTCGTAGAAGCCTTTCAACTGTGCAACGTTGCGTACATCCGCCGGTTTGTCGCCCAGTTGACGATAGACCTGAGCCAGCGCAGTCGCACCCAGCGCGTTGTGACCACGTCCCAGATCAATCAGCAACAGGGCGTTGTCTTCGGTTGAGAGCTGCGGGGTAATAGTGTGGCGTACATCTTCCACGCGAGCAAACGCGGTGATCACCAGCGACAGCGGCGAAGTCATTTCGCGCTGTTCATTACCTTCCTGCCAGCGGGTTTTCATCGACATGGAGTCTTTGCCTACCGGAATGGTCAGGCCAAGCGCCGGACATAGCTCTTCCCCTACCGCTTTGACCGCTTCGTACAGCCCGGCGTCTTCGCCAGGGTGACCGGCCGCCGCCATCCAGTTTGCCGACAGTTTGATACGCTTGATATCACCAATCTGCGTTGCCGCAATGTTGGTCAGCGCTTCACCCACTGCCAGACGAGCAGAAGCAGAGAAGTCCAGCAGTGCGACCGGCGCACGTTCGCCGATGGACATCGCTTCGCCATAATAGCTATCAAGGCTTGCGGTGGTGACCGCGCAGTTTGCTACCGGGATCTGCCACGGCCCCACCATCTGATCACGCGCCACCATACCGGTCACGGTACGATCGCCAATCGTCACGAGGAAGGTTTTTTCTGCAACGGCAGGCAGGTGCAGCACGCGGTTAACTGCATCGGCCAGCGTAATCTGCTCACGCGCAAGCTGCTCGCCTTTCGCTTTCAGCGTTTGCACATCGCGGGTCATTTTTGGCGTTTTGCCCAGCAGCACGTCGAGCGGCAGATCGATCGGCTGATTATCGAAATGACGGTCATTCATCGAAAGATGCTGCTCTTCGGTGGCCTCACCGATTACCGCATACGGCGCGCGCTCGCGCTTACACAGCTCGTCAAACAACGGCAACTGGTCAGCAGCAACCGCCAGAACGTAGCGCTCCTGAGATTCGTTACACCAGATCTCCAGCGGGCTCATACCTGGCTCATCGCTTAAGATATCGCGCAGCTCAAACTTACCGCCGCGCCCGCCGTCGCTGACCAGCTCCGGCATCGCATTAGACAAACCGCCCGCCCCCACGTCGTGGATAAACAAAATCGGGTTCGCGTCACCCATCTGCCAGCAGCGGTCGATAACTTCCTGACAGCGACGTTCCATTTCCGGGTTGTCGCGCTGTACGGAAGCAAAATCCAGATCGGCATCGGACTGGCCGGACGTCATTGAAGACGCCGCCCCGCCGCCAAGCCCGATATTCATCGCCGGACCGCCAAGGACGATCAGCTTCGCACCGACGACGATCTCGCCTTTCTGCACGTGATCGGCGCGGATGTTGCCGATCCCGCCGGCCAACATGATCGGTTTGTGATAGCCACGCAGCTCTTCGCCGTTGTGGCTGTTCACTTTCTCTTCGTAGGTACGGAAGTAGCCGGTCAACGCAGGACGACCAAATTCGTTGTTAAACGCCGCGCCGCCCAGCGGGCCTTCGGTCATGATATCCAGTGCGGTAACGATACGATCCGGCTTGCCGAAATCTTCTTCCCACGGCTGTTCAAAACCCGGAATACGCAGGTTCGATACGGAGAAACCCACCAGCCCGGCTTTCGGCTTCGCGCCGCGCCCGGTTGCGCCCTCATCGCGGATTTCACCACCGGAACCGGTTGCCGCGCCCGGCCATGGAGAGATAGCGGTCGGGTGGTTATGGGTTTCGACCTTCATCAGGATATGTGCAGGCTCCTGATGGAAATCGTAACGACCCGTTTTGTGGTCGGCGAAGTAGCGGCCCACTTCAGAACCTTCCATCACCGCCGCATTGTCTTTATAAGCAGACAGAACATGATCCGGCGTGGTTTCGAAGGTGTTTTTAATCATCTTAAACAGCGACTTCGGCTGCGGTTTACCGTCGATAACCCAGTCGGCGTTAAAAATCTTATGGCGGCAGTGCTCAGAGTTAGCCTGCGCAAACATGTACAGTTCGATGTCGTTCGGGTTGCGTCCCAGTTTGATAAACGCATCCTGTAAATAGTCGATTTCATCGTCTGCCAGCGCCAGACCCAAACGCAGGTTAGCGTCGATCAGCGCCTGGCGGCCTGCACCCAGAAGGTCAACACTGGAAACCGGTGCCGGCTGGTGGCGAGCAAACAGCGCTTGTGCATCATCCAGCGCAGAGAAAACCGTTTCCATCATGCGGTCGTGCAGCACGGCAGCCACTTCCTGCCACTGTTCAGCGCTCAGCGTGGAGGCTTCAACATACCAGGCGACGCCACGTTCCAGACGGTTTATCTGCTGCAAGCCGCAGTTGTGAGCAATGTCAGTCGCTTTAGAAGACCAAGGGGAGATGGTGCCCGGACGAGGCGTAACCAGTAGCAGTTTGCCCTCTGGGACATGGCTGCTGAGACTCGGACCATATTTCAACAGGCGTGCAAGTTGCGCATGCTCATCCTCGTTTAACGGGGCATTCAGGTCAGCAAAATGGACATACTCGGCGTAAATAGTGTGGACCTGAAGATTGGCAGCCTGAAAACGCGCCAGCAGTTTGTTAATACGGAATGCAGACAGTGCAGGCGAACCACGCAGAATTTCCATCATAAGTCTCTCGTCTTCGAAGCGCCTGAGGCGCTTATAAGTGTGCGCAAGGGGGGAAACGGGCGTTATTATAAAGAATCTACCGCGCAGACGAAACCGTTTGCGTCGAAATAAAATCACGACCTCCTGTTATCATCTAATGCGACCGTAATTCTGAATGAGTTGCCAACTGACGCAAGTTTAAGCAAAATGCCGCTCATTAATGATGAATTCACTTCTTAACCCCGACCATAGCAAGCTGAAAAAACGCACGGTTCAGAGAATTAACTAATTGAAAAAATTAAAGATTAATTATCTGTTTATCGGCATATTGACGTTGCTGCTGGCAGCGGCCCTGTGGCCATCTATTCCCTGGTTCGGTAAAGCCGACAATCGTATCGCCGCCATTCAATCGCGGGGAGAGTTACGCGTCAGTACTATTGACTCCCCCTTAACGTATTCCACTCTTACCGGGAAACGGTTCGGGCTGGATTATGAGCTGGCCCAACAGTTCGCCAGCTATTTAGGCGTGACGTTAAAAGTCACCGTGCGCCAGAACATTAGTCAGCTTTTTGACGACCTGGATAGCGGTAACGCCGACCTGCTAGCCGCAGGCCTGGTGTATAACAGCGAACGCGTTAAAAATTACCAGCCAGGCCCAACCTACTACTCTGTTTCACAACAGCTGGTGTATCGGGTCGGGCAATATCGTCCGCGAACCTTGGCCAGCGTGAACGATAAACAGCTGACCATCGCCCCCGGACACGTGGTGGTAAATGATCTGCAACACCTGAAAGAGACAAAATTTCCTGAACTGAGCTGGAAAGTCGATGATAAAAAGGGCACCACTGAACTGCTCGATGACGTCATCAATGGCAATCTGGACTACACCATTGCCGATTCGGTCGCCATCAGCCTGTACCAACGCGTACATCCGGAGCTGGCCGTGGCGCTGGATGTCTCCGACGAACAGCCCGTCACCTGGTTTAGTCGTCTGGATGACGACAATACGCTTTCTGCCGCACTGCTGGATTTCTTTAACACCATCAATGAAGACGGAACACTTGCGCGGCTGGAAGAAAAATATCTCGGGCATGGCAATGATTTTGACTACGTCGATACCCGCACTTTCTTACGTGCGGTCGACAGCGTATTGCCGGACCTCAAGCCGCTGTTTGAGAAATATGCGCAGGAGATAGACTGGCGACTGCTTGCCGCCATCTCTTATCAGGAATCACACTGGGATGCGCAAGCAACATCCCCGACCGGCGTACGCGGTTTGATGATGCTGACCAAAAATACCGCCCAGAGCCTCGGGCTGACTGACCGAACCGACGCCGAGCAGAGCATCAGCGGGGGCGCACGCTATCTGCAGGATATGATGAGTAAAGTCCCGGATACCGTCCCCGAGGGAGAACGGATCTGGTTTGCACTTGCCGCCTATAACATGGGGTATGCGCATATGCTGGATGCTCGCGCGCTAACGGTGAAAACCAAAGGCAACCCGGATAGTTGGGCCGACGTCAAACAGCGCCTGCCGCTGCTCAGCCAGAAACCCTGGTACAAAAAGCTGACCTATGGCTATGCGCGGGGCCACGAAGCCTATGCTTACGTAGAGAATATCCGTAAGTATCAGATAAGCCTGGTGGGATATCTGCAGGAGAAAGAAAAGCAGGCGGTAGAATCGCAACAGCTGGCGCAGGATTATCCGGCGGTTTCGCCCGCAGAACTGTCAGGTAAAGAGAAATTCCCGCTCTCTGCGTTTCTCTCTCAAACCTCGTCAAACTATCTGACGCATACCCCTTCACTGCTGTTCTCCCCGCAGAAGAAGGCGGAGAAATAGTGGCATACTCTTGTCGAATGGCAGCTTAAAAGCCTTATCCGACTTACAACCGCAATCAATCCGTTGCAGATTTCTTCAAGGCTTTAATTTCCTGACGACGCATACGGAAGAAATCACTGAGCAGCGTGGCGCATTCATCGCGCAATATGCCTTCCGTAACCTCAACCCGGTGATTCATTCCCGGATGATGCAACACATCCAATAACGAACCTACCGCACCTGTTTTCGCATCGCGCGCGCCAAACACCACCCGGCCAATACGGCTGTGTACCATCGCACCAGCGCACATCACGCATGGCTCCAGGGTGACGTACAGTGTAGCATCCAGTAAACGGTAATTTTGCAGTACCAGTCCGCCCTGACGCAGCGCCATAATTTCAGCATGGGCAGTCGGATCGTGGTGACCAATCGACCGGTTCCAGCCTTCACCAATAACGCGATTGTTATGCACCAATACTGCACCCACCGGAACTTCACGCTCATCCCAGGCGCGCCTAGCCAGCGTTAAAGCATGACGCATCCAGTACTCGTGGCTAAATTCAACATCAGACAATGGCAGAACTCCAGTAATTAAAGCGGGCGCATTATACACAGACGCTATCGTTTACTCTATTCGAGTTGTTGTAGCTCTCCATGTGGCGTGACGCGCCAGCGATGCTGGCAGAACGAGAGCAGAGGATTGTCCTGTTTACTGTCGCTGTAACCGCTGTAAAGCGATAGCGGTGCGCCAATCTGCCGTTCCAGTTGGGTGACTTTCTCATGGCCCAGACAGCGCAGAGGCAGCACCCAGCCGCCGTAACCGCGCGCCATTTGACTGGCGATAAGATTCACCCGCGGGAGCCACGGCGTGTCGAAGTAAACCTGCTCGACCAACGACCGCGGGGAGCCGGTGATCAGCCAAATGTCAGCATCGGCGCTTAACAGATAGGTAGTCAGGCGCTGCTGTACGATCGGAAACGCCGTAACGTTATGGCGAAACCAACGAACAAAATCGTCCTGATGGGCTTTCAGGCGCGCTTCACTCCGACCAAAAGTGCATCCCCACAGGAGCAGACTCATTGGCCAGCGGGCGGCACGCCCTTTGATCAACATCGCCACCGCGATAATCGGTAACAGCGGCAGTACAAGCAACGCATTCAACGGTTGGCGACGCAGCAGATAGCGCAGAAAACTACCGAACATATCCTGCTGGTGTAACGTACCGTCCAAATCAAAAAATACAACGCGACGCTCGTGATTGGTCAAACCTTAGTCCTCTGGATCGTTGAACCCCAATAGCCAGGTAAACAAGAACCCGGCAATAACCGCTACCAGATAGCCTAACAGATAGAACATCACTTTTCCGGCAACAATCGTCAGCGCCAGCGGTAATCCCGAGATGCCAAAGGTGATAACCGTCGCGACCTTCCAGTAGCTGATTAGCGCCCCTCCGACCGCACCACCAAGGCAAGCGCCGATAAACGGTTTACCGAGCGGCAACGTCACGCCAAAAATCAGCGGTTCGCCGATACCCAGCAATCCTACTGGCAGCGCGCTTTTGATCACTTTTTTCAGCCGTGCGTTACGGGTTTTCATCAACACGGCAATCGCTGCGCCAATCTGTCCGACCCCCGCCATCGCCAGGATGGGAAACAGCGCGTTGTAGCCATGCGCCTGCACCAGCTCAACGTGAATCGGCACCAGCCCCTGATGTAATCCGGTTAACACCAGTGGCAAAAAGGTTCCCGCCAGTACCGCACCGACCAGGAAACCACCGCGATCGATAGCCCAGGAGGCTCCGTGGGCAATGGATTCGGAAATCCAGCCACCTAGCGGTTGCAGCGCCACAATCGCTATCGTCCCGGTAATGAGGGTGGTCAGTAATGGGTTGAGGATCAGCTCCAGCGATTCCGGCAACACCTCGCGGAATTTGCGTTCGATCCAGCACATCAGCGCCACCACCAGCAGCACCGCAATAACCCCGCCGCGCCCGGGCTGTAGCGCTTCGCCAAATAGCGTAATTTGCGCCAACTGAGGGCTAGAGAGAATGCCGGCCATCACACCGCCCATCGCCAGCGAACCCCCAAACACTTTGGCTGTATTCACCCCCACCAGAATATTCATTATGGCAAAAACGGCACTGCCGAAGATGCCCATCAACCCCAGCATATTGGGATAATGGGTGGCAAAATCGCCAACAATATCCGGGCGTTTCAGAATGTTAATAATGCCGGTAATCAAACCGGAAGCGATAAACGCCGGGATTAGCGGAATAAAAACGTTCGCCAGTTTACGCAGCGCATCGCTCATTGGCGCTTTGTACTTCGCTTTAACCTCTGACTTCGTGCGCTCAATGTCGTTTGCATCCGGACGTTCACTGTCATCGGCAATCAGAGAACGCATGGCATCCACCACTTTGGCGGCCTTACCTGGACCGACAATAATCTGGTGCTGCGCCCCCTGCTTCACATAGCCGCTGACGCCAGGCAACTGCTTCAACCGGGAAATATCCAGTTGGTCGTCATTCTGTACTTCTACCCTGACGCGGGTCATACAGTTTTCCAGGCGCAGAATATTTTTTTCTCCGCCTACTCCCAGCAAGATATCGCTGGCAAGCGCCGCCGTTTTGTCCATATGCACCTCTTAGTTTTCTAATGCCGCGCGTAAAAAACCCTGGTGAGCGGAGAGTTTTGCTCTGGCTGCCGTCGCGTCTAACCCGGTCAATGCCATCAGAATGGCGGGTTTAACATCAAAGTCAGTTTGCTCTAACAACGCTTCTGCTTCTTCACGCGCAATACCGGTGGCCTCTACCACCATACGACACGCTCTATCTACCAGCTTGGCGTTGGTTGCTTTCATATCTACCATCAGGTTCTGATACACCTTGCCAAACTTCACCATCGCACCGGTGGAGATCATGTTCAGCACCAGTTTCTGCGCGGTGCCCGACTTCAGACGGGTTGAACCTGTCAGCGCTTCCGGACCAACCACTACAGAGATGGCGATATCCGCTTCACGGGCGATCGGTGAGTCCGGATTACAGGAAATCGCTACCGTCGTACAGCCCACCGTACAGGCAAATTTCAGGCCGCCAATGACGTACGGTGTACGGCCAGATGCCGCGAGGCCGACAACTAGATCCTGCGCGGTCAGATTCAGCGCCCGCAGGTCATCTTCCCCGAGCTGCTGGTTATCTTCCGCACCTTCAACCGCCTTCAACAACGCCCCCGGCCCGCCCGCAATCAGCCCGACCACCAGTCCGTGTGGTACGCCGAAAGTCGGCGGGCATTCAGATGCATCCAGCACACCGAGGCGCCCACTGGTTCCTGCGCCCATGTAAATAATCCGCCCACCGTCTTTCAACGCTTTCGCTGCCGCATCAACCGCATGCGCAACTTCAGACAGTGTCGCTTTTACTGCTTCCGCTACCAGCGTATCCTGTTGATTAAAGCGATGTACCAGCTCAAGCGTGGATAACGCATCGAGATCCATCGTCTGTGGATTGCGGGTTTCTGACACTAACGCACCGAGATTCATTTTTTGTTCCTTAGGAATTTTTAATTCATAATAATCCGTCATAATGGAATATTATATTCACCCAGGCGAGTGAAATTTTGTTTTGTAATCGCCATCACGTTTTCGCCAGGAGACAGCATGAACTGTTTGATTCGCATTCGTCAGCGTTACCCGGACCTCGCACAAAGCGATAAAAAGCTTGCGGATTATCTTCTTTCGCAGCCGGATAATGCGCGTCATCTCAGCTCACAACAACTGGCCTTTGAAGCGGGCGTTAGCCAGTCCAGCGTCGTAAAGTTCGCGCAGAAAATGGGATTTAAAGGCTTTCCGGCACTCAAACTGGCCATCAGTGAAGCGCTGGCAAGCAATCCCAATCCGCATTCTGTTCCGGTGCACAATCAGATTCGCGGTGACGACCCCATGCGCCTGGTGGGTGAGAAGTTGATTCAGGAGAACGTGGCGGCGATGCATGCCACGCTGGACGTCAATAGCGAAGAAAAACTGATAGAAAGCGTCACGATGCTGCGCTCTGCCCGGCGTATTATCCTGACCGGGATTGGTGCCTCAGGGCTGGTGGCGCAAAATTTTGCCTGGAAGCTATTGAAAATTGGATTTAATGCGGTGGTTGAACGCGACATGCACGCCCTGCTGGCGACGGTGCAGGCGCTTTCACCAAACGATCTCCTACTGGCGATTTCGTATAGCGGGGAACGCCGTGAGCTTAATCTGGCTGCGGATGAAACGTTACGTACCGGGGCCAAAATCCTTGCGATTACCGGATTTACGCCCAATGCCCTACAGCAGCGCGCCACCCGTTGTCTGTACACGATTGCCGAAGAACAGGCTACACGCAGCGCCGCGATTTCATCAACCCATGCGCAAATGATGCTGACCGATTTACTGTTTATGGCGCTGGTGCAGCAGGATCTCGAGCATGCCCCTGAACGTATTCGCCACAGCGAAGCTCTGGTAAAAAAACTGGTCTGAGCAAAGAATGCGCGTATAATGCCCGCCCGATTTGTGATGTTTTGAGAGTTTCCTGATGGCCCTGTTAATCACTAAAAAGTGTATCAATTGTGATATGTGCGAACCCGAATGCCCGAATGAGGCGATTTCGATGGGTGACAGCATTTACGAGATTAACAGCGACAAATGTACGGAATGCGTAGGCCATTACGACACGCCTACCTGCCAGAAAGTGTGCCCGATCCCCAATACCATTTTGAAAGATCCGGCACATGTCGAAACAGAAGAACAGCTGTGGGATAAGTTTGTGTTAATGCATCACGCGGACAAGCTTTAACTCTCGATAATTACCGTGGCACAGGCGTAGTGACGTTCATCGGCCAGCGTCACGTGCATATGCATAACACCGAGTTTTTCCGCCAGTTTTAGCGCCTCTCCCCATAACCGCAGACGCGGCTTACCGAGTTCGTCGTTAAACACTTCAAACTGATTAAATGCCAGGCCGTTGCGAATACCGGTACCAAAAGCTTTTGCCGCCGCCTCTTTTACCGCAAAGCGCTTCGCCAGAAAACGCACCGGTTGCTGATGCGTTTCCCAGATAGCCCATTCGTTATCGCTGAGGACACGTCTGGCCAGCCGATCGCCGGAACGGGAGATTACCGCTTCAATGCGGGCAATCTCCACGATATCCGTCCCTAATCCCAGAATCGCCATTAGCCACGCGCTTCCAGCATCAGGCGTTTCATTTCTACTACCGCCTCTTTCAGACCGCTCATCACCGCACGTCCGATGATCGCATGACCAATGTTCAGCTCATGCATTTCCGGGATCCGCGCAATGGCTTTGACGTTGTGATACGTCAGGCCGTGACCGGCATTCACCTTCAAGCCCAGACCTGCCGCAAAAGTCGCTGCTTTCGCAATACGCGCTAATTCGCTGGCCTGTTCCGCATCGGTTTTCGCATCAGCATAACAGCCGGTGTGAATTTCAATGTACGGCGCGCCAACATCAGCAGCAGCTTTAATTTGTTGTTCATCGGCATCGATAAACAGCGAAACCAAGATCCCCGCATCAGCCAGGCGTTTGCAGGCATCACGCATTTTTTCGCGCTGGCCCGCAACGTCCAGGCCGCCTTCAGTGGTGACTTCCTGGCGCTTTTCTGGCACCAGGCAGCAAAAATGCGGTTTTGTTTCAACGGCAATCGCCAGCATCTCTTCCGTCACCGCCATTTCCAGGTTCATGCGCGTATCCAGCGTTTGACGCAGAATACGCACATCTCTGTCGGTAATATGACGGCGGTCTTCACGCAGATGAACGGTAATACCATCCGCTCCCGCTTGCTCAACGATAAACGCCGCCTGAACCGGGTCCGGGTATGCGGTGCCGCGTGCATTACGTAACGTGGCAATGTGGTCAATGTTGACGCCTAACAGTAATTCAGCCATGACAATCCTCGTTATTCATTATTTGTTTTTACTGCGCGTTTTGGCATAAATTGCCGGAACAGTTCCCGGCTTTTTAACGGCTTACCACCAAGATACGGCTTTAACGCCATGCGGGTAAAGCGTTTCGCGGCGCGTAACGTATCGACATCCGGAAATTCACGCAACTCAAGCGCTTTGAGATGGCGTCCGGTAAAGGTGTTGTTATCAATAACGACGCTGGCGATAAACCCTTTCTCTTCCCGGTAGCGATAGGTCATGGTGTCATCCACAGGCTCGCCGCTGCCCGCACAATGGGTAAAATCCACGCCATAACCCAGATGACCGAGCAGCGCCAGCTCAAAGCGACGCAGCGCAGGCTCTGGCGAACCTGTCGCGCCAGCCAGCGCCTGAATACAGTTCAGGTAGTCGAAAAAGAGTTCAGAAAAGCGGGTCTCATACTCAAGTACGCGAGAGATGAGCTCGTTGATATACAGACCGCTGTACAGCGTGATTCCGCTAAGCGGGAGCGCCAGAGAAACGGCTTCAGCACTACGTAGGGTTTTGACCTCGCCACGTCCACCAAAGCGAAGTAATAACGGGGTAAAAGGCTGGAGAGCGCCTTTAAGATTGGAGCGTTTGGAACGTGCGCCTTTAGCCACCAGGCGCACGCGACCCGACTCTTCCGTGAAGACGTCCAGCACTAAACTGGTTTCGCTCCAAGGGCGACTATGCAAGACAAAGGCGCGTTGCCATCCTTCCATATACTCGCCGTTTTTCAGAAGATGAGTTTAGACGTCGTCGCCGTAACCGAGGCTACGAAGCGCGCGTTCGTCATCGGCCCAGCCGGATTTCACTTTCACCCACAGTTCAAGATGTACAGGTGCTTCGAACATTTCCTGCATGTCTTTACGCGCTTCGATACCGATGGTTTTTATTTTGGACCCTTTGTTGCCAATCACCATCTTCTTCTGTCCTTCACGTTCAACGAGGATCAGACCGTTGATATCGTAGCCGCCACGTTCGTTAGGGATAAAACGCTCAATCTCAACGGTTACGGAATACGGCAGTTCAGCACCGAGGAAACGCATCAGCTTTTCACGGATGATTTCGGAGGCCATAAAACGCTGCGAACGGTCGGTGATGTAATCTTCCGGGAAGTGATGAATAGCTTCCGGCAGATGTTTGCGCACAATGCCCGCGACAGTATCAACATTCATACCCGTTTCGGCAGAAATCGGTACAATATCGAGGAAGTTCATCTGGCTTGCCAGGAACTGCAGGTGTGGCAGCAGATCGGCTTTTTCCTGTACGTTATCAACTTTGTTGATCGCCAGGATAACCGGGGCTTTACCGTCACGCAGTTTGTTCAGCACCATTTCGTCGTCCGGCGTCCAGCGCGTGCCTTCCACGACAAAAATAACCAGCTCAACGTCACCAATAGAGCTGCTGGCCGCTTTGTTCATCAGGCGGTTGATGGCGCGCTTTTCTTCCATGTGCAGGCCCGGGGTGTCAACATAAATAGCCTGATACGCACCTTCGGTATGAATACCGACAATGCGGTGACGGGTCGTCTGCGCCTTACGGGAGGTAATGGAAATCTTCTGCCCAAGCAGATTATTCAACAGGGTGGATTTACCGACGTTCGGGCGACCGACGATGGCAATAAATCCGCAATAGGTTTTTTCTTCGCTCATTCCAGCTCCAGTTTTTTTAACGCCTGTTCGGCGGCAGCTTGCTCAGCCTTACGACGGCTAGAACCTGTGCCAACCACCGGTTCACTCAGGCCGCTAACCTGGCAGTGGATAGTAAATTCTTGATCGTGCGCTTCACCACGGACCTGAACTACCAGATAAGATGGCAGCGGCAGGTGGCGACCCTGCAAATATTCCTGCAAACGCGTTTTCGGATCTTTTTGTTTGTCGCCCGGACTAATTTCATCCAGACGGGTTTGATACCAGTTAAGAATCAGTTGCTCAACAGTCTGAATATCACTGTCGAGGAATACGCCGCCGATCAGTGCTTCGACCGTATCTGCCAGAATAGATTCACGACGGAAGCCGCCGCTTTTCAGCTCGCCCGGTCCCAAACGTAAACATTCGCCGAGATCAAACTCACGGGCTAATTCAGCCAGTGTATTTCCACGCACCAACGTGGCGCGCATGCGGCTCATATCGCCTTCATCCACGCGCGGAAAACGATGGTACAACGCATTGGCGATAACAAAGCTCAAAATAGAGTCGCCTAAAAACTCTAAGCGCTCGTTATGTTTGCTGCTGGCACTGCGGTGAGTTAATGCCTGCTGCAACAGCTCCTGATGATTAAAAGTGTAGCCCAGCTTCCGTTGAAGCCGATTAATTACGATGGGGTTCATGCGATACCAATAAATGAATGCGTCAACAATCCAGCACACGAAACAGACCTGATATACGCCATTCGGTTAGCCGTTTCGGCTTCGCCTGAATGTTCTTGTATACGAATCAACGCTGTTTCGTGTGCCGTGGCAACCTGACGGTGCCAACCTAAAACTACGGGGGAATATTCTATACACAACGACAAGGAATGTCGTTAGTCTGCGGGAATTTATCCGAGAAATAATTCACGCTGCCGCCATAATGACGACAACGTGAACGATTATCAGCGATTAATGAATGCCACCAATTCGGCTTAAACGAACACCGGTCGGCCATTCACCTTCTTGCTTGTCGAAACTCATCCAGATAGCCGTTGCTTTACCTACCAGATTCGCTTCCGGTACAAATCCCCAGTAACGGCTGTCCGCGCTGTTGTCACGGTTATCACCCATCATGAAATAGTGCCCCGGTGGAACAATCCAGGTCGCCAGTTGTTGACCCGGCTGGCGGTAATACATCCCCACCTGATCTTGCGCGATTGGCACGGTCAGAATACGGTGCGTCACTTCACCCAGCGTCTCTTTACGTTCGTTCAGGCGAATACCGTTTTCTTTCGTTTCGTTCAGTGGAACGTCGAAGAAACCGCTGGTCGCTTCGCCGCCATTGCGACGAGCAAAGGTCTGCACGAAATCGCTCGGTTGAACGTCTGAGTACGTGACCGGCAAAGCGTTTTCACACGCTTGACCGGAGCTGCATCCTGGCTGGATCGTGACCTCTTTCGCCACAGGATCGTACGTCACTTTGTCTCCCGGTAAACCGACAGCGCGTTTGATGTAGTCCAGACGTGGATCTTCCGGGTATTTAAACACCACGATATCACCACGTTTCGGATGGCCCGTTTCGATCAATGTTTTCTGATAAATCGGATCTTTAATTCCGTAGGCAAATTTCTCCACCAGAATAAAGTCACCAATTAACAGCGTCGGCATCATCGAACCCGATGGGATCTGGAACGGTTCATAAATAAATGAACGCACCACCAGCACGATCGCCAATACTGGGAAAACGGATGCCCCAGTTTCCAGCCAGCCCGGCTTAGGGGAGACTTTTTTCAGCGTTGCGTTATCCAGTGAATCACCCGCTGCGGCTTGTGCCGCAGCCTGACGCTCCCGGCGTTTTGGCGCAAAGATAAACTTATCTACGCACCATAAAATGCCCGTCACCAGTGTGGCAATCACCAGAATCAGGGCAAACATATTCGCCATGCCAACTCCTTAGGATTATTTGCTGTCTTTACCGACATGCAGAATGGCGAGGAACGCTTCCTGAGGCAGTTCGACGTTACCGATCTGCTTCATGCGTTTTTTACCTTCTTTCTGTTTCTGCAGCAGCTTTTTCTTACGGCTGATATCGCCGCCATAGCACTTAGCCAGAACGTTTTTACGCAGCTGTTTAACTGTTGAACGCGCAATGATGTGCGTACCAATAGCCGCCTGAATCGCGATATCAAACTGCTGGCGCGGGATCAGCTCTTTCATCTTTTCCACCAGCTCACGACCACGGCTCTGCGAATTATCACGGTGAGTGATCAGTGCCAGTGCATCAACACGCTCGTTGTTAATCAAAACATCAACACGCACCATGTCAGAGGCCTGGAAGCGTTTGAAGTTGTAGTCCAGTGACGCATAACCACGAGACGTCGACTTCAGGCGGTCGAAGAAGTCGAGCACCACTTCAGCCATTGGGATTTCATAGGTCAGCGCAACCTGGTTACCGTGGTAAACCATGTTGGTCTGTACGCCACGCTTCTCGATACACAGCGTGATGACGTTACCGAGGTAAGCCTGCGGCAGCAGCATGTGACACTCAGCGATCGGCTCGCGCAGCTCATAGATGTTGTTCAGCGGCGGCAGTTTAGACGGGCTGTCGACATAGATAGTTTCTTTGCCCGTGGTTTCCACTTCGTACACCACGGTCGGCGCGGTGGTGATCAGATCCAGATCGTATTCACGTTCCAGACGTTCCTGAATGATCTCCATGTGTAGCAGACCGAGGAAGCCACAGCGGAAGCCGAAGCCTAACGCGGTAGAGCTTTCTGGTTCGTAGAACAGGGAGGCATCGTTCAGGCTCAGCTTGCCTAACGCATCACGGAAGTTTTCGTAATCGTCAGAGCTGACCGGGAACAGACCGGCGTAAACCTGTGGCTTAACCTTTTTAAAACCTGGCAGTGCTTTATCTGCCGGATTACGTGCCTGGGTTAGCGTATCGCCAACCGGTGCGCCAAGGATGTCTTTAATCGCACAAACCAGCCAGCCCACTTCGCCGCACTTCAGTTCGGTACGGTCAACCTGTTTCGGCGTGAAGATCCCCAGACGGTCTGCGTTGTAGACCTGCCCGGTGCTCATCACTTTGATTTTATCGCCTTTACGCATGGTGCCGTTTTTAATACGCACCAGCGAGACAACACCCAGATAGTTATCGAACCATGAGTCAATGATCAGCGCCTGCAGCGGGCCTTCCGGATCTCCTTCCGGCGGCGGAATATCTCGTACCAGACGTTCCAGAACGTCGGTCACACCAACGCCGGTTTTCGCCGAGCAGCGTACCGCATCTGTCGCATCAATACCGACGATATCTTCGATCTCTTCTGCCACGCGCTCAGGATCGGCTGCTGGCAGGTCAATTTTGTTCAGTACCGGCACCACCTCGAGATCCATTTCCAGGGCGGTATAGCAGTTAGCCAGCGTTTGTGCTTCAACACCCTGCCCGGCGTCAACCACCAGCAGAGCACCTTCACAGGCAGCAAGCGAGCGGGAAACTTCATACGAGAAGTCCACATGGCCCGGGGTGTCGATAAAGTTAAGCTGGTAGGTTTCACCATCAGATGCTTTGAAATCGAGCGTCACGCTCTGCGCTTTGATAGTAATACCGCGCTCACGCTCAAGATCCATCGAGTCGAGAACCTGCGCTTCCATTTCACGGTCAGACAGGCCACCGCAGATCTGGATAATACGGTCAGACAGCGTCGATTTACCGTGGTCGATGTGAGCTATGATTGAAAAGTTACGTATGTTCTTCATATAGTGTAATTATTGTGCCTTACGCCTGCCTGAGCAGGCTCTGAGAAGTCGCTGTTCTGAGCTTAACGTCTGTTTAAGTGAAACGCCGCATTCTACACTACAACGCTGAGGCGAGGAAATGTTCATAGAGCAAGGATAGCGGGAACTGGAAACAACTTTGCAAAGTCAGTGAAACTTTTGCAGGATGGCGGCGCAAGCGCATTATCCGACCTACATACTAACGGTCCTGTAGGCCTGATAAGCGTAGTGCCATCAGGCAAAGATATCACTGGAGGGTTTCGACTCGAATGAGGTCAGGCGGGAGAGCAACATTGAGGATCACAGGTTGCCAGGCTTCACGTTCAGCCAGCTTACGGGAATAACCGCGGGCAATCAGGAATCCCCCCACGCCGCCCAGTATCGCACCGCTTAACGCGGCGATATCGCTGCCAAACAGCACCTGAAACAAGGCTGCAAAAACAAACAGCCCCGCCAACGGAGACATATAGACCAGCATTGCGGAGCCTAACAGGCTTCCTTCGGCAATGCCTAACTCAACTTTCTGGCCGGCAGCCAGCGGTTCAGCGCTGGGCACCACGATGGTGTGCGTTGTCTGTGGTCCCAATTTATTCAGCACACGGCTTCCACATCCCGCCCTTGAGGCGCAGCTGCTGCACGACGCTTTGACGTCACAGCTTACCGTCGCCAGGCCATTCTGCCAGGAAACAACCGTTGCCCACTCTTTGATCATTGCGCAGCCCTAAACTTAATGTTGTCCGCAATGCGCTTCGCCGTTTGCGGCGGAAGCTCACCAACGATAGTGATTTCGGCATTATCTCGCACGCTGGTGCTGACCGTGCGGCGTCCGGTACGCAGGAGCTGATCGGCACTGTTTCGTTGCGCACGATTCACATTCACGGAGAAGCTGAACAGGCCGTCAGAATAAAGACGCGATTCAATTGGCATATTATCCATCGTCGGCAATGGACGACGGCTGCTGGAGACTTCACTGAATCCTTGTGGCAACCACGATGGGATCCAGTTGAAGTTGGTTTTTTCGCCCGCAGGAACGGACAGCAACGGCGGCAGGTTGGCTTTTGCCAGCGTCTGCATACTGTCCCCGACACCGCTATTCACGGTAAAGGAGATCACGCGGAACTGCTCCAACGTTTCGCCATCCCGGTCGAGAAGATCGACGCGCATCGGCAGCTTGGTTTCGGTATCCATCCAGACGATGTAGCTGTAGCGGGTACCGTCACGTGCCACGACGCGGATCACTTCACAAAGCCTGTCGGCAATGCGGGTTCGGCCTACCGAGATAAAATCATAATAGGGCGCAAGACGTTTGAAGTCGGTGTAAATCAGGGATGGCAGAGAATCAACGATATAATCACCGTTCAGGGTGAACGGCTCGAGCCCCGGCTCAAAATAGCTGATTTCATTCCCACGTTGTACGACTTCCCGGCGTGGTCCATCCAATTGCAGCAGTTGCGCAAGCGGGCGGTTATCCAGGCGAGCATGACGATAACGTAGGGATTCAACACCCTGTTTATTGATGCTGACGAATGACAGCTCATAGGTGAGCGACTGGCTAGCCAGATTCATCTGCTGCAATAACGCCCCGGACGCAGGAGTGGCCGAGGCGTTAACAGAGAAGAACAGGCTACCGGCCACAAGTGACATGGCAAACCAAAGTTGCTTCATTACTGCGATTGCGTTCCTAAAGTTTGAATTCCTGGCACCTGTACAGCAGCTTGCTGTGTTTGTGCCTGCTCAAACTGAAGCTGTTCGGAGTGCAGTCGGCGCTGCAGTTCGTAATCCTGCAACATAGCATTGATACGACGACGCTGCTCCTGCACCTGCTGTTGCTGACCGCCGCTGGCCGTCGCGTCAGAAGGTACACCCAAGCTCACCGGACTGGCTTTACCCATCATCGGTAATGTATTAAATACCGGCGTTTCAGGCTGCTGGGACGTTTCAGATTGCCCATTATAGTGCTGGACGCCAACAATAACTGCAAGCGATACGCACGCAGCCACACCCATTTGAGTAAGCTGAGCGGCCCACGGACGCATTTTCTTCCAGAATGGCATTTTCTGCCACTGATGCGGTGCTGGCTGGGCCTCAGGAATCAATGGCGCCGTCTGACGTACTGGCTCATCTGCGATGGCAGCCATTACGCGGTCGGAAATATCGAAATGGAGAACGTTGGCGGTATCACCTCGCATGGAATCGCGGATCAGGTGATAACTCTCCCAGGTTTTTTGCATTTCCGGGTCGTGAGTCAGCTCTTTGAGTAACTCAGTATCCAGCGTTTCGCCATCCATTAAAGCGGAAAGTTTTTCTTTCTGCATGCCTAATACCTTTTCCAGTATCCCGCTATCGTCAACGCCTGATAAGCGGTTGAACTTTATTATCAATAGCTTCCCTCGCTCGGAAGATACGAGAACGCACCGTACCCACCGGACAATCCATGATAGCGGCTATCTCTTCATAGCTCAGGCCATCCAGCTCCCGCAAGGTTATTGCCATGCGTAAATCTTCCGGGAGGGACTCAATAGTTCGGAAAACTATCTGTCTCAGTTCTTCTGACAACATTAAGTTCTCAGGGTTCGAAATTTCTTTCAGTGCACCGCCACTTTCGTAATTTTCTGCGTCAATCGCATCTATATCACTGGAAGGTGGACGACGCCCCTGAGCGACCAGGTAATTCTTCGCTGTATTGACTGCGATACGATACAGCCAGGTATAAAAAGCACTATCTCCCCGGAACGAATCCAGCGCACGATAGGCCTTAATAAATGCTTCTTGTACAACATCGGGAACATCGCCCGACGGTACATAGCGGGAAACCAGACTCGCCACTTTATGCTGATAGCGAACTACCAGTAAGTTAAAGGCTTTTTGATCTCCCTTTTGGACCCGTTCTACCAGGACCTGGTCCGTTAACTGCTCGCTCATCCGAGGTAAAGTCTCCCCAAACCAAATTTCCACGCGCTTTCGAAACGCCACTCCATCAGCTGCAATATGAGCAAGCAATGACTTAGAGTGCTCAAGTTTCGTAAAGTTCCGTTACGCATTTGTTTTTGTTTGTCATGTTGTAGACAGGTCTTATCTCTCATTATAAGTCTACATAACCCGATCAACGCACTATCTGTACAGAAATGCCCATTAAACCGCTTGCAGAGTAACCCAACGGGCACTTTATTTCATCTCCTAATCTGACGCTAACGGCCTGCTGCACAAAATATTTTTCGTATTTTCCCCCTCGCTATGCTTTTCTTTCTTGTTTAGTCATTGCAACACAATTAAAAATAAAACGTGCAGTATCGCGCAATGTGGTGCTATGGTGACCAAACACTGTTTAGTAAATTAAACAAAAATCATGAATACGACGCCTGAATTATCCTGTGACGTGCTGATTATTGGCAGCGGAGCTGCCGGACTCTCACTGGCTCTGCGCCTGGCTGAGAAGCATCGGGTTATTGTTCTGAGCAAGGGGCCTGTCAGTGAAGGTTCTACGTTCTATGCTCAGGGCGGCATTGCCGCTGTTTTCGATGAAACCGATAGTATTGACTCCCATGTAGAAGACACGCTAATTGCAGGCGCGGGGTTGTGCGATCGCCATGCGGTTGAGTTCGTCGCCAGCAATGCCCGAACGTGCGTCCAGTGGCTCATCGATCAAGGCGTCTTGTTTGATACGCAAGTTCAACCCAATGGCGAAGAGAGCTATCATCTGACCCGCGAAGGCGGCCATAGCCACCGACGCATCCTGCATGCGGCAGACGCTACTGGTAAAGAAGTCGAAACCACACTGGTCAGCCAGGCGCAAAACCATCCCAATATTCAGGTTCTGGAGCGCAGCAACGCCGTTGACCTGATCATCTCCGATAAAATCGGCCTGCCGGGCACACGCCGGGTAGTTGGTGCATGGATCTGGAACCGTAATAAAGAAGCCGTCGAAACCTGTCATGCCAAATCGGTAGTGCTGGCTACCGGTGGCGCATCGAAGGTGTATCAATACACCACCAATCCAGACATCTCCTCAGGTGATGGAATTGCGATGGCCTGGCGTGCAGGATGTCGCGTCGCCAACCTCGAGTTTAATCAGTTTCACCCAACCGCGTTGTATCACCCGCAGGCACGCAATTTTCTGCTGACCGAAGCGCTGCGTGGCGAAGGTGCTCACCTGAAGCGCCCGGATGGTTCACGCTTTATGCCCGACTTTGATAAGCACGGCGAACTGGCTCCGCGCGATATTGTCGCACGTGCCATAGACCACGAAATGAAACGTCTGGGCGCTGACTGCATGTTCCTCGACATCAGCCATAAACCAGAAGAATTTGTTCGTCAGCATTTCCCGATGATTTATGAAAAGCTGCTGGGCCTTGGGATCGACCTGACCAAAGAGCCGGTACCGATCGTGCCTGCTGCACACTATACCTGCGGCGGCGTGATGGTCGATGATTTTGGCCGTACCGACGTCGATGGTTTATATGCCATCGGCGAAGTGAGCTACACCGGTCTGCATGGTGCGAATCGTATGGCGTCTAACTCACTACTTGAATGTCTGGTATACGGCTGGTCTGCGGCAGAAGATATTGATCGTAGAATGCCCTACGCCCGCAGCGTCAGCACGCTGCCGGGTTGGGATGAAAGCCGGGTGGAAAACCCGGATGAGCTGGTTGTCATCCAGCATAACTGGCATGAACTGCGGCTGTTTATGTGGGATTACGTCGGTATTGTGCGCACCACCAAACGTCTGGAGCGCGCACTGCGGCGCATCACTATGCTGCAACAGGAAATCGACGAGTATTACGCCCATTTCCGCGTGTCGAACAATTTGCTGGAGCTGCGCAATCTGGTGCAGGTTGCCGAGTTGATTGTGCGTTGTGCAATGATGCGTAAAGAGAGCCGAGGCCTGCACTACACGCTGGATTATCCAGAGCAGTTGCCTGAATCAGGCCCTTCTATTCTTTCGCCGCTAAGCCATCACATAAACAGATAAAATGCCTGGGTCAGCGCGGTGTAACCTTCTGAGTAACGCTGGTCTGCCCCACGGATCACCAACCTGTCGCTAAAGCACTCCCCGGCCTGCGGGGAGAAAGCCAGCAGTACCCGATGCGGCAACCGAGCCTCGGTTTCCGCCACATCCGTACGTAGACGCAGATGCCATCCCATGCTTAATGCCTGCTGGGTAAAGGCGTTGCCTACCTGCTCAGGCAGCACCACGCAGAAAAAACCTTCTTCTGTAATACAGTCCGCCGCCAGCGTTAACAGTGCCGCGTGATCGAGCGTTGCGGTATAACGTGCCTGCTCGCGCTGTGGTGTACCGCACTCCACGCCCGGCTCATAATAAGGCGGGTTACTGATAATCAAATCAAACCGCACGGTCTGGCGAGGTATCCACCGTTGAATATCGTCGGTATGGACCCGGATACGCTGCCCCCACGCAGATTGTGCGATGTTTTCCTGCGCCTGTTGCGCAGCGTCGACATCAAGCTCCACCGCATCAATCAGGGCGCTGTCATCTGTACGCTGGGCCAGCATCAACGCTAACAAACCGCTCCCGGTACCAATATCAAGGATCCGCTTTACGCCTGCGACAGGGGCCCAGGCCCCCAATAAAATACCGTCAGTCCCGACCTTCATTGCACAACGATCGTGTGCCACAAAAAACTGCTTAAATGTAAACCCATTACGTCGAAGTACGGATGTGGATTGGGACATGAAAAACAACCTTCCTGGGAAAAAAACGATAACATAGGATAAAAACAATACCTGAGAAGGTATATCCATACAAACAGATGAAGATTGCAGCCGTAACGTCTATAATCAGCGCCCCACACAGAGGTAGAACATGACTGTAACGACTTTTTCCGAACTTGAACTCGATGAAAGCCTGCTGGATGCCCTCCAGGAAAAAGGTTTCACTCGCCCGACCGCTATTCAGGCAGCCGCCATTCCACCTGCGCTCGATGGCCGTGATGTACTCGGTTCTGCGCCGACAGGCACCGGTAAAACGGCGGCATATTTGCTGCCAGTGTTGCAGCACCTGCTCGACTTCCCGCGCAAAAAATCGGGTCCACCGCGAGTATTAATTCTGACCCCGACCCGCGAACTGGCGATGCAGGTTGCCGATCACGCCCGTGAACTGGCGAAGAATACGCATCTGGATGTTGCCACCATTACTGGCGGCGTAGCCTACATGAACCATATGGAAGTCTTCAGCGAAAACCAGGACATCGTGGTCGCCACCACTGGACGTCTGCTGCAATATATTAAAGAAGAGAACTTCGACTGCCATGCGGTCGAAACGCTGATCCTTGATGAAGCCGACCGTATGCTGGACATGGGCTTCGCGCAAGATATCGAGCATATTGCCGGTGAAACCCGTTGGCGTAAGCAGACCATGTTATTCTCTGCCACGCTGGAAGGCGATGCGATTAAAGATTTTGCCGAGCGCCTGCTGGAAGATCCAGTTGAGGTATCTGCGGATCCGTCCACCCGCGAACGCAAGAAAATCCATCAGTTTTACTACCGTGCCGATGATATCGAACATAAAACAGCGTTGCTGATCCATCTGTTAAAACAGCCGGAAGCGACCCGCTCTATTGTTTTTGTGCGTAAACGCGAGCGCGTGCACGAACTGGCGGGCTGGCTGCGCCAGGCAGGGATCAACAACTGCTATCTCGAAGGCGAGATGGTGCAAAACAAGCGTAACGAAGCGATCAAACGCCTGACCGATGGCCGCGTGAATGTGCTGGTTGCCACCGACGTTGCTGCGCGCGGTATCGACATTCCTGACGTCAGCCACGTGTTTAACTACGACATGCCGCGCAGTGGCGATGCCTATCTGCACCGCATTGGCCGTACCGGTCGCGCAGGCCGTAAAGGGACCGCTATTTCTCTGGTTGAAGCGCATGACCACCTGCTGCTCGGCAAAGCGAGCCGCTATATTGACGAACCGCTGAAGCCGCGCGTCATTGACGAATTGCGTCCAACAACGCGCGCGCCAAGTGAGAAATCTAACGGTAAGCCATCCAAGAAAGTGCTGGCGAAGCGTGCCGAGAAAAAAGAGAAAGATAAAGAGAAGCCGCGCGTGAAGAAACGTCACCGCGATGCTAAAAATATCGGCAAACGTCGTAAGCCGAGCGGCTCTGCCTCACAGCAGTCCGACAAAGAATAAACCGAATGCCGGGCCAGTCAGCCCGGCATTTTTTCATGCTTCGCAAAGCTCTCTACAATACAATCCATGAAAACCCGCATAGCCGGGCTGACGACTTTTCCGGCATGATGCGCGCACAATGCGGTAATTGACTCAGGATCTTCACCAAATGGTAACGCTATCAATTCTCCTGAACGCAATTCCTTCTCAACAGTAAATCGTGGTAAAAAACTAACACCAAGATTAGCAGATACACACTGCTTGATACTCTCAATACTCCAGAGTTCAATGGTATTTTCCAATGTAATCTGCCGCTTTCGCAGCAGACTTTCAAAGCGTTGCCTGAAGATACATTGCGGTTCATTAATGATAAAGCTGCTGGGAATGTGCTGGTTTTGCTGGGTGAAATCAACGTGCTGGAGAACCGGAGAAGCAACCAGGACAAGAGGTTGTTCGCCCAATGGCAGCATCTCAAGAGCATCGTCATTACCAACCCGATAAAATACACCCAGATCAACATCATCACTCAGCAAAGCATCACGAATGACATAACAATTGAGTGACTGTAAGGATAAGCGAACATTGGGCGCACGTTGTTTAAACCGTTGTAAAACCTCAGGCATTTTATAAGCCAACAGCGTTTCTCCGGTTGCGACGCGGAGATCGCCGCTCGGTTGTGCATCTTGTTGTGCCGTTTGCCGGATCGATGCCATCACACGCGTCAAGTCATGTATATGCGGCATCAGCCGTTTCCCCTCACTGGTCAGGCACATCCGGCGACCAATTTTTTCGAACAACCGCACCGAGAGTTCTTGTTCAAGCTGTTGAATATGAAATGTAACGGTTGACTGCGTACAACAAAGTTTTTGCGAAGCCCGAAGAAATGAACCCTCTTCTACCACCGTTTTTAGCGTAATAAACCGACGTAAATCCATCTTCACCAACCCATCGAAATTGTCGAACCCAGAATGCAAAAACATTCATTTTTTTAAATGTTCTGTGTCGAGTACTGTCTGCTAAAACAGAGGAGATAACAAGTGACCCCCACGCTTTTAAGTGCATTCTGGACCTATACACTGATTACTGCGCTAACCCCCGGCCCGAACAATATCCTCGCGCTTAGTGCAGCGACATCACATGGCTTTCGTCAGAGTACGCGTGTTCTGGCGGGAATGAGCCTGGGCTTTTTGATAGTCATGTTGCTGTGTGCCGGGATTTCATTCTCGCTTGCAGTCATTGATCCGGCTATCGTCCACTGGCTCAGTTGGGCGGGGGCAGCATATATCATATGGCTGGCCATAAAAATCGCCACCAGCCCGACCTCAAATGATAGCCTTGAGGCAAAACCGATTAGCTTTTGGGCAAGTTTTGGCTTGCAGTTTGTTAATGTCAAAATCATTTTGTACGGCATTACCGCGTTATCCACGTTTGTTTTGCCGCATACAAAAGAACTGAGTTGGATAATTGGTGTTAGCGTATTACTGGCATTGATAGGAACATTCGGCAATGCCTGCTGGGCGCTGGCTGGCCATCTTTTCCAACGCGTCTTTCGCAGCTATGGGCGGCAATTGAATGTCATTCTGGCATTACTGCTGGTGTACTGCGCTGTGAGGATCTTTTATTAAATGATGTAAAAAAGCGGAAGATGCACTGACATCTTCCGCTTTTTGATTATCTGATTATCGGGGTATGACCCCGTGAGCCTTACAGGCTCTCAGTAAAGGTACGAGCAATAACGTCGCGCTGCTGTTCCGGAGTCAGTGAGTTGAAACGCACTGCATAACCAGAGACACGAATCGTCAGCTGTGGGTATTTTTCCGGATGCTTAACCGCATCTTCCAGCGTTTCACGACGCAGAACGTTAACGTTCAGGTGCTGACCACCTTCCACGCGGACTTCCGGTTGCACGTCTACCGGCACTTCACGGTATTCGATTTCACCCAGTTTGCTGACGGCAACAACTTCATCAGCAGAGAAACCTGCTTTCGCAACGATGCAGCGTGCTTCGCCTTTTTCGCTGTCCAGCAGCCAGAAAGAGTTCAGCAGGTCGTCGTTTGCAGCTTTAGTAATCTGGATACCTGTAATCATGTTGATGCCTCCCCGGCAAAATTATTTGATTTCGGTTGGCCGTCGCACGGCCAATTGGTAAAACCATTGTTGCTTGAGTGTATATATACCCCTCACACACCCTTGATTCTTTGATTTAAATCAATAAAAACCACACAGTGAAAGTGGTGATGGGTAGATTTTATTGTTTTACATCAACTTACACCATGCAAATAGATAAACTTTTTACATAAATTTTCAACTATCTTTAAGAGGTAGTCCCTTGAGAAACGTAGAGAATTTTGCGCCTCAGAGAGAAGCAGTTAAGCTAGGCGGATTGAAAATTCGCAGGAGAGCGAGATGGCTACCGAACTAACCTGGCACGACGTGCTAACTGATGAGAAGCAGCAACCTTACTTTGTTAACACTCTGCATACCGTTGCCGGTGAACGCCAGTCAGGCATGACGATTTACCCGCCGCAAAAAGATGTGTTTAACGCTTTTCGCTTTACCGAGCTTGGCGAGGTGAAAGTTGTCATACTGGGGCAGGATCCTTACCACGGTCCAGGCCAGGCACATGGCCTCGCTTTTTCGGTGCGCCCAGGTATTGCCACCCCGCCCTCATTGCTGAACATGTATAAAGAGCTGGAAGCAACGATTCCAGGCTTCACACGCCCAACGCACGGATACCTGGAAAGCTGGGCACGCCAGGGCGTGCTGTTACTCAACACCGTGCTTACCGTTAGGGCCGGTCAGGCACATTCCCACGCCAGTCTGGGCTGGGAAACGTTTACCGATAAAGTCATTAGCCTGATCAACGAACATCGTGAAGGCGTGGTGTTTTTGCTCTGGGGGGCGCACGCGCAGAAGAAAGGCGCAATTATTGACGCACAGCGTCACCATATACTGAAAGCACCGCATCCTTCTCCGCTCTCAGCACATCGCGGTTTCTTTGGCTGCAATCACTTTGTCCTGGCAAATGAATGGCTGGAAAAACGAGGTGAAAAACCGATTGACTGGATGCCGGTACTACCAGCTGAGAGCGAGTAAAAAAATGCCAGCGATTCGCTGGCATTTTTACTATCAAGCTTTGTTCTGACGCCACCACTCAGCGAGCAGTACGCCCGTTGCGACAGAGACGTTAAGCGTTTCTACATTGCCCGTGCCGTCGATAGAGATGCACAAATCGTCCGCTGAGCATGCCGCTTCCGGCAATGCATCGCGTTCGCGACCTAGCACCAGCACCATTTTTTCTGGCAGCGTGGTGTTGAACAACGGCTTGCCTTTGTCGCTGGAAGTCATCACGACCGTATAGCCAGCCTTACGGAAATCATCCAGCACATCCACAATACTGTCACCAGTAATCGGTTGAACATGCTCGGCACCACCTTCCGCAGTACGGATGGCCGCACCGGATTCCAGCAGCGCTGCATCCTGAACCACGACACCTTTCACGCCGAAGTGAGCGCAGCTACGCATCATGCCGCCCAAGTTGTGCGGGTTGGCGATATCTTCCAGCGCCAGTACGCAATCCTGCGTACCCGCCTGACCAACCCACTGCTTAACGGTTGTACCATTACGTTTTTTAATCAGGAAACACACGCCGCCGTGGTGTTCAGTACCGGAAGCTTTCGCCAGCTCGGCTTCGTCAACCACATGGTAGGCTTTGCGGTTTGCCGCCATCCAGCGTAATGCTTCTTTAAATCGTGGCGTCACGCTCTGGACAAACCAAGCGCGGACAATGGCGTCCGGACGGCTCTGGAACAGCGCCTGACAGGCATTCTCTCCGTAAACGCGGGTCTCTTCCGCACGTTGACGACGCAATACTTCAGGATCGATAAAGCTCTTGCCGCTGATACCACCGTGATCGGCCTTTTCCGCTACGTCATCGCTCGGCGCGCGGGACACGGTACGCCACGGTGAGTCTTCACGTTTACGGTCGCGTTCAACATCGCGGTCACGACCACGTTCACGGCCACGTTCGCTGTTCGGGCCCTTTCTGTCATCACGGGCAGGGCGACGACCGCCTTCGGCTCGGGAAGTACCTGGGCGACCGCCGCCTTTACCGGTACGTGGATTTTGGGTGCGTTTGTCCGAGTCATCGTCACTGCGGACGTACATCACTTTGACCTTGCCGTTTTTGTTCTTCAGTTCGTCGCTCATGTTTTTCTCCACCTGCTCTGCGCGAAGCGCGCAGATTACCCGATGTGCACGTCGTTAGCCATTATTTCATTTAAAAGCTTATGACTATTGTACTCATTGAATAAAACGCATTGCTGTTTAAAACAGTCTCTCCGATAATATGTAACATAACAGAAACATATCGGCATGATTGCCGCGAAGTCCACCCTACTCATCCAGAGGTTAGTTATGAATACCGTTTGTACCAGCTGCCAGGCTATCAACCGCATCCCTGAGGATCGTGTTCAGGATACGGCAAAATGCGGACGCTGTGGCCACGACCTGTTTGACGGTGAGGTGATCAATGCGACCGGTGCTACGCTGGATAAGCTGTTAAAAGACGATCTTCCGGTGGTGGTCGATTTCTGGGCTCCATGGTGTGGCCCATGTCGTAACTTCGCCCCCATTTTTGAAGATGTCGCCGAAGAGCGTAGCGGTAAAGTGCGTTTTGTTAAAGTGAATACCGAAGCTGAACGCGAACTCAGCGCACGTTTCGGCATCCGCAGCATTCCGACCATTATGATATTCAAGAAAGGTGAAGTCGTCGATATGCTCAATGGCGCAGTGCCTAAAGCCCCATTTGATAGCTGGCTTAACGAATCATTATAATCTCTGCGGGGCACATCTTGTGCCCCGTTTTGTCCTCTGCGACAATAGCATTTTTCAACGTGTTTCCCGATGACTAATAACGCCGTTCTCCAGTTACGTGCCGAGCGCCTTGCGCGCGCCACGCGCCCTTTTCTTGCCCGAGGTAACCGCATCCGTCGCTGTCAGCGCTGCATGCTGCCACTGAAACTGTGCCTGTGTGAAACGCTGGCACCAGCTCAGGCGAACAGCCGTTTTTGCCTGGTAATGTTTGACACCGAACCGATGAAACCCAGCAATACCGGGCGTTTAATTGCCGATATCCTGCCTGATACCGCTGCGTTTCAATGGTCACGTACCGAGCCGCCGTCAGCATTGCTTGAGCTGGTGAAAAATCCGGATTATCAGCCGATGGTTGTATTCCCGGCGTCTTATGCCGACGAGGGTCGTGAAGTAATTTTCACACCATCGGAGGGTAAACCACCGCTGTTCATTATGCTTGATGGCACCTGGCCGGAAGCACGCAAAATGTTCCGCAAAAGCCCGTACCTTGATAACCTGCCGGTGATCTCTGTCGATTTATCACGTCTTTCCGCTTACCATCTGCGCGAAGTCCATGCCGAGGGGCAATATTGCACCGCCGAAGTGGCGATTGCTTTACTGGATCTGGCAGGAGATAAGCAGGCAGCGGAAGGATTAGGCGAGCACTTCACGCGTTTTAAAACACGCTACTTAGCAGGAAAAACCCAACATCAGGGAAGCATCACAGCAGACTTAACAGAAAGCGTTTAAAATCATTCGGTCACTGGTGTCATTAAGGAAGCCGATATGAGTCAACGTGGTCTGGAAGCGCTACTGAGACCGAAATCCATTGCGGTGATTGGGGCGTCAATGAAGCCCAATCGTGCGGGTTACCTGATGATGCGTAACTTACTGGCCGGTGGTTTCAATGGGCCGGTTTTACCGGTGACACCCGCCTGGAAAGCAGTGTTGGGCGTGCTGGCCTGGCCCAATATCGGCAGTCTGCCCTTTTCTCCCGACCTTGCCGTTTTGTGCACCAATGCCAGCCGTAATCTGGCGTTACTGGAAGCGCTGGGTGAGAAAGGCTGCAAAACGTGCATTATTCTTTCAGCGCCCTCGGCGCAGCACGCAGAACTGCTGGCCTGCGCTTCACGCTATAAAATACGTCTGCTTGGCCCCAACAGCCTGGGGCTGCTTGCTCCCTGGCAGGGGCTTAACGCCAGTTTTTCACCCGTGCCGATTAAACGCGGTAAGCTGGCGTTTATCTCTCAGTCTGCTGCCGTATCCAACACTATTCTCGACTGGGCGCAGCAGCGGGAAATGGGATTTTCCTATTTCATCGCGCTGGGCGACAGCCTGGATATCGACGTTGATGAACTACTTGATTACCTGGCCCGTGACAGTAAAACCAGTGCGATTTTGCTCTATCTCGAACATTTGAGCGATGCCCGCCGCTTTGTCTCGGCAGCACGTAGCGCATCGCGCAACAAACCCATTTTGGTAATCAAAAGTGGTCGCAGTCCGGCGGCTCAGCGCCTACTGAATACCAGCGCCGGAATGGACCCGGCCTGGGATGCCGCCATCCAGCGCGCCGGTCTGTTGCGCGTACAGGACACGCACGAGCTTTTCTCGGCGGTAGAAACCCTCAGCCACATGCGCCCCCTGCGTGGCGACAGGCTGATGATAATCAGCAACGGTGCCGCCCCTGCCGCACTGGCTTTAGATGAGCTGTGGTCGCGAAACGGTAAGCTGGCCACGCTAAGCGAAGAGACCAGCCAGAAGTTACGCGATGCGTTACCTGCCCACGTTGATATTGCCAACCCGCTGGATCTGCGCGACGACGCCAGCAGTGAGCATTACGTCATAACGCTGGATATTTTACTCGCCAGCCAGGATTTCGACGCCCTGATGGTCATCCACTCGCCCAGCGCGGCCGCACCAGGCACCGAAAGCGCACAGGCGCTAATCGAGGCGGTGAAACATCATCCGCGCGGCAAGTTTGTTTCCTTACTGACCAACTGGTGCGGGGAGTTTTCATCCCAGGAAGCCCGCAGGTTATTTAGTGAAGCCGGATTACCCACCTATCGTACGCCGGAAGGCACCATCACTGCATTTATGCATATGGTTGAATACCGGCGTAACCAGAAGCAACTGCGCGAAACGCCGGTGCTCCCCGACAGCCTCACTGCTAACACCGCCGAGGCGCATAATCTATTACAACAGGCGATCGCTGATGGGGCGACGTCGCTGGATACGCATGAAGTCCAGCCTATTTTGCACGCCTATGGCTTGCACACGCTGTCCACCTGGATTGCCAGCGACAGTGCAGAAGCCGTGCACATCGCCGAGCAAATCGGTTATCCGGTGGCGCTCAAGCTGCGCTCTCCCGATATTCCGCATAAATCGGAAGTTCAGGGGGTCATGCTTTACCTGCGCACAGCAACAGAAGTGCAGCAGGCTGCCAATGCCATTTTTGATCGGGTGAAAATGACCTGGCCGCAGGCGCGTATCCATGGTTTGTTAGTCCAGAGTATGGCGAATCGCGCAGGGGCCCAGGAGCTGCGCGTGGTCGTCGAACACGATCCGGTATTTGGACCACTCATTATGCTAGGAGAAGGTGGCGTAGAGTGGCGACCGGAAGAGCAAGCCGTGGTGGCATTACCGCCGCTGAACATGAACCTCGCACGCTATCTGGTGATCCAGGGGATAAAAAATAAAAAGATCCGCGCCCGCAGTGCGCTACGCCCTCTGGATATTGCCGGTCTGAGCCAGCTTCTGGTTCAGGTCTCCAACCTGATCGTCGATTGCCCGGAAATACAGCGTCTGGATATCCATCCGCTGCTGGCCTCCGCCGGTGAATTTACCGCCCTGGACGTCACGCTGGATATTGCCCCGTTCACTGGCGATAACGAAAGCAGACTCGCCGTGCGCCCCTACCCTCAACAGCTTGAAGAATGGGTCGAGATGAAGAACGGCGAACGCTGTCTGTTCCGTCCTATTCTGCCGGAGGATGAACCTCATCTACAGCAATTCATTTCGCTGGTGACCAAAGAAGATCTGTATTACCGCTATTTTAGCGAGATCAATGAATTCACCCATGAAGATTTAGCCAATATGACGCAGATCGACTACGATCGGGAAATGGCCTTTGTGGCGGTACGTTGCCGCAATAACACCGAAGAGATCCTCGGCGTAACCCGCGCCATTTCCGATCCTGATAACGTCGATGCCGAATTTGCCGTGCTGGTGCGATCGGATCTCAAAGGGCTCGGGCTCGGACGGCGATTGATGGAAAAATTAATTGCCTATACCCGAGATCACGGACTGAGACGTCTGAATGGTATTACGATGCCAAACAATCGGGGGATGGTCGCCCTGGCCCGCAAACTCGGGTTCACTGTTGACGTCCAGCTCGAAGAGGGAATTGTTGGGCTAACGCTTAATCTAGCCCAATATGAGGAATCGTGAGTAAGGTACTGGAAATGTTGACCACTTTAACGGGTACTGGTGTTATCATTGCTCGCTTATGTCGTCTGCATAGCACAGAGGACCCTTCAATGAACAGAGAAGAAATGCACTGTGATGTTGTCAAAATTTAAGCGTAATAAACATCAACAACACCTTGCCCAACTACCTAAGATTTCTCAATCAGTTGATGATGTAGATTTCTTTTATGCTCCCGCTAATTTCAGGGAGACTCTGCTGGAGAAAATAGCCAGCGCGACGCGACGTATTTGCATCATTGCCCTGTATCTTGAACAGGACGACGGTGGCAAAGGCATTCTCGACGCGCTTTATGAGGCTAAGCGGCAGCGTCCTGAGCTTGATATCCGGGTGCTTGTCGACTGGCATCGTGCCCAACGCGGACGCATTGGCGCAGCAGCGTCCAATACCAACGCTGACTGGTATTGCCGAATGGCGCAAGAAAACCCTGGGATCGATATTCCCGTCTACGGCGTACCGATTAACACACGTGAAGCGCTTGGCGTCCTGCATTTTAAAGGCTTTATCATTGATGATAGCGTCCTGTATAGCGGTGCCAGCCTGAACGATGTTTACCTGCACCAGCATGATAAATATCGCTACGATCGCTACCAGCTGATTCGCAACGCGCAAATGGCTGACATTATGTTCGACTGGGTAACGCAGAACCTGATGAACGGTCGCGGCGTGAATCGTCTTGACGATACCAACCGTCCTAAAAGTCCGGAAATTAAAAACGACATCCGCCTGTATCGTCAGGAATTGCGTGATGCGTCATTCCATTTCCAGGGTAATGCGGATAACGAACAGCTTTCGGTGACGCCTCTGGTTGGGCTTGGAAAATCCAGTCTGCTCAATAAGACCATTTTCCATCTGATGCCCTGCGCAGAGCAAAAACTCACTATCTGTACCCCTTATTTCAATCTACCGGCAATACTGGTACGCAATATTATCCAGCTCCTGCGCGAAGGGAAAAAGGTCGAAATTATTGTGGGTGATAAGGCCGCCAACGACTTTTTCATCCCGGAAGATGAACCGTTTAAAATTATCGGCGCGCTCCCTTATCTGTATGAAATTAACCTGCGCCGCTTCCTGAGCCGACTGCAGTATTACGTTAATACCGATCAGTTGGTCGTACGATTATGGAAAGATGATGACAATACCTATCATCTGAAGGGCATGTGGGTTGATGATAAATGGATGCTGCTCACCGGTAACAACCTTAACCCTCGCGCCTGGCGTCTGGATCTGGAAAACGCCATCCTGATCCACGATCCCAAGCAGGAACTGACTTTACAGCGCGAGAAAGAGCTGGAACTTATCCGCACACATACTACCGTCGTTAAACACTATCGCGACCTGCAGAGTATTGCCGACTATCCGGTCAAAGTACGTAAGCTTATCCGTCGACTCCGCCGTATCCGAATCGACAGATTAATCAGCCGTATTCTGTAACCAGAACCCCGTCATTGACGGGGTTTTTCCTATGGAGGCAACGGTGCGCCTGTTTATTCTCGCCAGTATCCTGATACTTTCTGGTTGTAGCCATATGGCAAACGACAGCTGGAGTGGACAAGACAAAGCGCAACATTTCATTGCCTCAGCCATGCTGGCCGCAGCCGGGAACGAGTACGCTCAGCATCAGGGGAACAGCCACGATCGCAGTGCCGCCATAGGTTTCATGTTCTCAATTAGCCTTGGCGCTTCTAAAGAGCTGTGGGACAGCCGCCCGGCGGGAAGCGGCTGGAGTTGGAAAGATTTTGTCTGGGATGTCGCCGGTGCTTCCACCGGTTATACCGTCTGGCAAATGGCCCATCACTAGAGGCGTAAGCCTTTACCTTTGCGGTGCAGTAGTAGCGAGACAAAGAATGCGACCACTGCCATAGCGGTGACGTACCAGAAGAATGTGGTTTCCATACCAATCGACTTCAGCGACAGCGCAACATATTCAGCTGAGCCACCAAACAAGGCATTCGCCACCGCATAAGACAACCCAACCCCCAATGCACGAACCTGTGCCGGGAACATTTCGGCCTTCAGAATGCCACTGATTGATGTATAGAAACTCACGATCAGCAAGGCACACATAACCAGGCCAAACGCCATATACGGGGAAGTCACATCCTGCAGCGCCGTTAGAATAGGAACGGTGAAAAGCGTGGCTAACGCGCCGAAACACAGCATCGATGTGCGGCGACCAATCTTATCTGACAAAGCGCCGAACAGCGGTTGCACCAGCATAAAAACGCACAGTGCCGCCGTCATAATGCCGCTGGCCACGTTGGCATGCATGCCTGCCGTATTCACCAGATATTTTTGCATGTAGGTCGTAAACGTATAGAAACACAATGAACCTGCTGCAGTGAATCCTAGTACCATGACGAAGGCTCTGCGGTTACGCCATAGCCCTTTGAGGGAGCCTGCTTCTTTCAGTGCACGCACATCCTGTTTCGACGTTTCATCCAACTGGCGACGCAGCCATAGCGCGACAATCGCCAGCACGGCCCCCAACGCAAAGGGGATACGCCAGCCCCATGCTCTGAGCGCTGAGTCCTCTAACGTTTGCTGTAGTATCACCACTACCAGCAATGCCAGAAGTTGCCCACCAATTAAGGTAACGTACTGAAATGAAGCATAAAATCCTTTCTTACCTTCAACAGCAACTTCACTCATGTAGGTTGCACTGGTTCCATACTCACCACCAACAGACAACCCCTGGAATAATCTGGCTAGCAGCAGCAGCGCAGGCGCCCATGTGCCAATAGTTTCATATCCCGGCAAACAGGCGATCACCAGAGATCCCATACACATCATGCATACTGACAATAGCATAGACTTTTTACGTCCGTGCTTATCGGCTATCCGGCCAAAAAGCCATCCGCCAATTGGTCGCATCAAAAAACCTGCAGCGAAAACTCCAGCGGTTTGTAAGAGTTGTGTAGTGGTATTTCCTGAAGGAAAAAAGATATGGGCAAAATAGAGAGAACAAAAAGAGTAGATGTAGAAATCAAACCATTCGACCAGATTCCCCGATGATGCCCCTACGATCGCCCATATACGACGACGGGTATCGCTGTCCGTCATCACCCCATTCTCAGTTACACTGCTATCAGCCATTAGAATTTTGCCCCTGCCAAGGATCTGGTGAATTTATCAATGATGTATAGTGTCTTTTTTAGTAAATTAAATGTTATATAATTGTTATGTTTTATTGTGCGATATAGGTCACGTTTTTAATTAGCAGAGAAAGGATTCAGAAATATTCGAGAAATGATCTGTAGATGGGATACTGGTTTTCACAAACAACAGATAAAACAAAAGGCCCAGTCTTTCGACTGAGCCTTTTGTTTTTATTTGATGCCTGGCAGTTCCCTACTCTCGCATGGGGAGACCCCACACTACCATCGGCGCTACGGCGTTTCACTTCTGAGTTCGGCATGGGGTCAGGTGGGACCACCGCGCTACAGCCGCCAGGCAAATTCTGTCTATCAGACCGCTTTTTGCGTTCTGATGTTATCTGTATCAAGCCGAATATCGTGTCTCTTCACCAAAACACCTTTGGCGTTGTAAGGTTAAGCCTCACGGTTCATTAGTATCGGTTAGCTCAATGTATCGCTACACTTACACACCCGACCTATCAACGTCGTAGTCTTCAACGTTCCTTCAGGACTCTCAAGGAGTCAGGGAGAACTCATCTCGGGGCAAGTTTCGTGCTTAGATGCTTTCAGCACTTATCTTTTCCGCATTTAGCTACCGGGCAATGCCATTGGCATGACAACCCGAACACCAGTGATGCGTCCACTCCGGTCCTCTCGTACTAGGAGCAGCCCCCCTCAATTCTCCAGCGCCCACGGCAGATAGGGACCGAACTGTCTCACGACGTTCTAAACCCAGCTCGCGTACCACTTTAAATGGCGAACAGCCATACCCTTGGGACCTACTTCAGCCCCAGGATGTGATGAGCCGACATCGAGGTGCCAAACACCGCCGTCGATATGAACTCTTGGGCGGTATCAGCCTGTTATCCCCGGAGTACCTTTTATCCGTTGAGCGATGGCCCTTCCATTCAGAACCACCGGATCACTAAGACCTGCTTTCGCACCTGCTCGAGCCGTCACTCTCGCAGTCAAGCTAGCTTATGCCTTTGCACTAACCTCCTGATGTCCGACCAGGATTAGCTAACCTTCGTGCTCCTCCGTTACTCTTTAGGAGGAGACCGCCCCAGTCAAACTACCCACCAGACACTGTCCGCAACCCGGATCACGGGTCTACGTTAGAACACCAGCCATTAAAGGGTGGTATTTCAAGGTTGGCTCCATGCAGACTGGCGTCCACACTTCAAAGCCTCCCACCTATCCTACACATCAAGGACCAGTGTTCAGTGTCAAGCTATAGTAAAGGTTCACGGGGTCTTTCCGTCTTGCCGCGGGTACACTGCATCTTCACAGCGAGTTCAATTTCACTGAGTCTCGGGTGGAGACAGCCTGGCCATCATTACGCCATTCGTGCAGGTCGGAACTTACCCGACAAGGAATTTCGCTACCTTAGGACCGTTATAGTTACGGCCGCCGTTTACCGGGGCTTCGATCAAGAGCTTCTCCTTACGGATAACCCCATCAATTAACCTTCCGGCACCGGGCAGGCGTCACACCGTATACGTCCACTTTCGTGTTTGCACAGTGCTGTGTTTTTAATAAACAGTTGCAGCCAGCTGGTATCTTCGACTGATTTCAGCTCCACGAGCAAGTCGCTTCACCTGGTATCAGCGTGCCTTCTCCCGAAGTTACGGCACCATTTTGCCTAGTTCCTTCACCCGAGTTCTCTCAAGCGCCTTGGTATTCTCTACCTGACCACCTGTGTCGGTTTGGGGTACGATTTTGTGTTACCTGATGCTTAGAGGCTTTTCCTGGAAGCAGGGCATTTGTTACTTCAGCACCGTAGTGCCTCGTCATCACACCTCAGCGTTTAATAAGAGTCCGGATTTACCTAAACTCTCCGCCTACATGCTTAAACCGGGACAACCGTCGCCCGGCTAACATAGCCTTCTCCGTCCCCCCTTCGCAGTAACACCAAGTACAGGAATATTAACCTGTTTCCCATCGACTACGCCTTTCGGCCTCGCCTTAGGGGTCGACTCACCCTGCCCCGATTAACGTTGGACAGGAACCCTTGGTCTTCCGGCGTGCGGGTTTTTCACCCGCATTATCGTTACTTATGTCAGCATTCGCACTTCTGATACCTCCAGCAACCCTCACAGGCCACCTTCAACGGCTTACAGAACGCTCCCCTACCCAACAACACATAGTGTCGCTGCCGCAGCTTCGGTGCACAGTTTAGCCCCGTTACATCTTCCGCGCAGGCCGACTCGACCAGTGAGCTATTACGCTTTCTTTAAATGATGGCTGCTTCTAAGCCAACATCCTGGCTGTCTGTGCCTTCCCACATCGTTTCCCACTTAACTGTGACTTTGGGACCTTAGCTGGCGGTCTGGGTTGTTTCCCTCTTCACGACGGACGTTAGCACCCGCCGTGTGTCTCCCGTGATAACATTCTTCGGTATTCGTAGTTTGCATCGGGTTGGTAAGTCGGGATGACCCCCTAGCCGAAACAGTGCTCTACCCCCGAAGATGAGTTCACGAGGCGCTACCTAAATAGCTTTCGGGGAGAACCAGCTATCTCCCGGTTTGATTGGCCTTTCACCCCCAGCCACAAGTCATCCGCTAATTTTTCAACATTAGTCGGTTCGGTCCTCCAGTTAGTGTTACCCAACCTTCAACCTGCCCATGGCTAGATCACCGGGTTTCGGGTCTATACCCTGCAACTTAACGCCCAGTTAAGACTCGGTTTCCCTTCGGCTCCCCTATACGGTTAACCTTGCTACAGAATATAAGTCGCTGACCCATTATACAAAAGGTACGCAGTCACCCTGATAAATCAAGGCTCCCACTGCTTGTACGTACACGGTTTCAGGTTCTTTTTCACTCCCCTCGCCGGGGTTCTTTTCGCCTTTCCCTCACGGTACTGGTTCACTATCGGTCAGTCAGGAGTATTTAGCCTTGGAGGATGGTCCCCCCATATTCAGACAGGATACCACGTGTCCCGCCCTACTCTTCGAGTTCACAGCATGTGTGATTTTGTGTACGGGACTATCACCCTGTACCGTCGGACTTTCCAGACCGTTCCACTACCACATATGCTGATTCAGACTCTGGGCTGCTCCCCGTTCGCTCGCCGCTACTGGGGGAATCTCGGTTGATTTCTTTTCCTCGGGGTACTTAGATGTTTCAGTTCCCCCGGTTCGCTTCATTACGCTATGTATTCACGTAATGATAGTGTGACGAATCACACTGGGTTTCCCCATTCGGAAATCGCCGGCTATAACGGTTCATATCACCTTACCGACGCTTATCGCAGATTAGCACGTCCTTCATCGCCTCTGACTGCCAGGGCATCCACCGTGTACGCTTAGTCGCTTAACCTCACAACCCGAAGATGTTTCGTAAAACATTCCGCGTTGCGAAAATTTGAGAGACTCGAACACACCGCTTATCTGTTCTTATTACGGAGAACAGACACAGTGTGTCGTTTCAATTTTCAGCTTGATCCAGATTTTTAAAGAGCAAATATCTCAAACATAACTCAGGGAGTCAGTTTTGAGATATTGAGGTCGGCGACTTTCACTCACGAACCAGCAAGTGGCGTCCCCTAGGGGATTCGAACCCCTGTTACCGCCGTGAAAGGGCGGTGTCCTGGGCCTCTAGACGAAGGGGACACTGAAGTCTCAATCGCAAGACGCCTTGCTATTTACTTTTCATCAGACAATCTGTGTGGACACTACAAAGAACGTTTCTTTAAGGTAAGGAGGTGATCCAACCGCAGGTTCCCCTACGGTTACCTTGTTACGACTTCACCCCAGTCATGAATCACAAAGTGGTAAGCGCCCTCCCGAAGGTTAAGCTACCTACTTCTTTTGCAACCCACTCCCATGGTGTGACGGGCGGTGTGTACAAGGCCCGGGAACGTATTCACCGTAGCATTCTGATCTACGATTACTAGCGATTCCGACTTCATGGAGTCGAGTTGCAGACTCCAATCCGGACTACGACATACTTTATGAGGTCCGCTTGCTCTCGCGAGGTCGCTTCTCTTTGTATATGCCATTGTAGCACGTGTGTAGCCCTACTCGTAAGGGCCATGATGACTTGACGTCATCCCCACCTTCCTCCAGTTTATCACTGGCAGTCTCCTTTGAGTTCCCGGCCGAACCGCTGGCAACAAAGGATAAGGGTTGCGCTCGTTGCGGGACTTAACCCAACATTTCACAACACGAGCTGACGACAGCCATGCAGCACCTGTCTCAGAGTTCCCGAAGGCACCAAAGCATCTCTGCTAAGTTCTCTGGATGTCAAGAGTAGGTAAGGTTCTTCGCGTTGCATCGAATTAAACCACATGCTCCACCGCTTGTGCGGGCCCCCGTCAATTCATTTGAGTTTTAACCTTGCGGCCGTACTCCCCAGGCGGTCGACTTAACGCGTTAGCTCCGGAAGCCACTCCTCAAGGGAACAACCTCCAAGTCGACATCGTTTACGGCGTGGACTACCAGGGTATCTAATCCTGTTTGCTCCCCACGCTTTCGCACCTGAGCGTCAGTCTTTGTCCAGGGGGCCGCCTTCGCCACCGGTATTCCTCCAGATCTCTACGCATTTCACCGCTACACCTGGAATTCTACCCCCCTCTACAAGACTCTAGCCTGCCAGTTTCGGATGCAGTTCCCAGGTTGAGCCCGGGGATTTCACATCCGACTTGACAGACCGCCTGCGTGCGCTTTACGCCCAGTAATTCCGATTAACGCTTGCACCCTCCGTATTACCGCGGCTGCTGGCACGGAGTTAGCCGGTGCTTCTTCTGCGAGTAACGTCAATTGCTGCGGTTATTAACCACAACACCTTCCTCCTCGCTGAAAGTACTTTACAACCCGAAGGCCTTCTTCATACACGCGGCATGGCTGCATCAGGCTTGCGCCCATTGTGCAATATTCCCCACTGCTGCCTCCCGTAGGAGTCTGGACCGTGTCTCAGTTCCAGTGTGGCTGGTCATCCTCTCAGACCAGCTAGGGATCGTCGCCTAGGTGAGCCGTTACCCCACCTACTAGCTAATCCCATCTGGGCACATCCGATGGCAAGAGGCCCGAAGGTCCCCCTCTTTGGTCTTGCGACGTTATGCGGTATTAGCTACCGTTTCCAGTAGTTATCCCCCTCCATCGGGCAGTTTCCCAGACATTACTCACCCGTCCGCCACTCGTCACCCGAGAGCAAGCTCTCTGTGCTACCGTTCGACTTGCATGTGTTAGGCCTGCCGCCAGCGTTCAATCTGAGCCATGATCAAACTCTTCAATTTAAGTTTGATGCTCGTGAATTAAACTTCGTAATGAATTACGTATGTTCACTCAGAGACTTGGTATTCATTTTTCGTCTTGCGACGTTAAGAATCCGTATCTTCGAGTGCCCACACAGATTGTCTGATAAATTGTTAAAGAGCAGTGCCGCTTCGCTTTTTCTCAGCGGCGCGGGGTGTGCATATTACGCCATCCCGCTTCAGAGTCAAGCTTTTAATTTGCTTTCCTCGGAGAAGTTCTCAGTGGAACTCCGCTGACCCGGCGGCGTGTAATCCGTTGTTCCGTGTCAGTGGAGGCGCATTATAGGGAGTTATTTCAGGCTGACAAGTTAAAAATACAAAAAACCTATCAAGCGATTATTTTTCAACCAATCCTCCTATTTTCGCCTGGCTTTTAAACAAAAACGAGCCCCACCGGACCCGTTTTTGTTAATTTGTGACTTACTGCACTGCCACAATACGATCGTCATTTACTTCCAGACGGATTGTTTTGCCAGGAACCAGCTCACCAGACAGGATTTGCTGGGCCAGCGGGTTTTCAATCTGTTGCTGAATAGCACGTTTCAATGGACGCGCCCCGTAGACCGGATCGTAACCATTCGCACTCAGCAGTTTCAGCGCCTCGTCAGAGATGTGGATTTCATAGCCACGCTCTTCAAGACGTTTATACAAACGCTGCAACTGGATCTGTGCAATAGATGCAATATGTTGTTCACCCAATGGATGGAAGACAACAACTTCATCTATACGGTTAATAAATTCCGGACGGAAGTTTTGACTGACCACGCCCAGCACAAGGTCTTTCATATGTCCGTAGTCCAGGTCGCCGAAACGTTCCTGGATGAGATCGGACCCCAGGTTCGAAGTCATGATGACTACCGTATTACGGAAGTCGACCGTTCTCCCTTGCCCATCAGTCAATCGGCCGTCGTCCAGCACCTGCAGCAGAATGTTGAACACATCCGGATGCGCCTTTTCCACTTCATCCAGCAGAATGACGGAATAAGGACGACGACGCACCGCTTCTGTCAGGTAGCCGCCCTCTTCATAGCCAACGTATCCCGGAGGCGCACCGACCAGACGAGAGACAGAGTGTTTCTCCATAAACTCGGACATATCGATACGCACCATCGCATCGTCGCTGTCGAACATAAAGTTAGCCAGCGCTTTACACAGCTCGGTTTTACCGACACCGGTCGGTCCGAGGAATAAGAACGAACCAATCGGACGATTCGGATCGGACAACCCCGCACGGCTACGGCGAATAGCGTTAGATACCGCTTCCACCGCTTCGTTCTGACCAATTACGCGATTATGCAGATCCTGCTCCATGCGCAGCAGTTTTTCACGCTCGCCTTCCAACATGCGGGCGACAGGGATCCCCGTCCAGCGCGCCAATACTTCGGCAATTTCCGCATCCGTCACTTTATTACGCAACAGGCGCATAGTTTTGCCTTCAGACTGCGTGGCGGCTTCCAGTTGTTTTTCCAGCTCAGGAATTTTGCCATACTGCAGTTCGGACATACGCGCCAGGTCACCTACACGACGCGCCTGTTCGATAGCGATTTTCGCCTGCTCCAGTTCAGCCTTAATCGTCTGTGTGCCGGAGAGTGACGCTTTTTCCGCTTTCCATTCTTCTTCCAGCTCAGAATACTGACGCTCTTTGTCGTCAAGTTCTTCATTAAGCATATCGAGGCGCTTTTTGCTCGCCTCATCAGACTCTTTCATTAACGCCTGTTGTTCTAGTTTGAGCTGGATGATACGGCGGTCGAGTCGGTCCAGTTCTTCCGGCTTGGAGTCAATCTGCATACGAATGCTGGACGCGGCTTCATCGATAAGATCGATGGCTTTATCCGGCAACTGACGGTCAGCAATGTAACGGTGAGACAGCGTCGCTGCAGCAACAATTGCCGGGTCAGTAATCTGCACATGGTGGTGCAGCTCATAACGTTCTTTCAGCCCACGCAAAATCGCGATGGTGTCTTCTACGCTCGGCTCGGCAACAAACACTTTCTGGAAACGACGTTCCAGCGCCGCATCTTTTTCAATGTACTGGCGATACTCATCAAGCGTTGTGGCCCCGACACAGTGCAGTTCCCCACGCGCCAGCGCCGGTTTCAGCATGTTCCCGGCATCCATGGCACCATCGGCTTTGCCTGCGCCAACCATAGTATGCAGCTCATCGATAAACAGAATGACGTTACCTTCCTGTTTCGACAGATCGTTCAACACGCCTTTTAAACGTTCTTCAAATTCACCGCGATATTTCGCCCCTGCCACCAGCGCGCCCATATCCAGCGCCAGTACACGGCGGCCTTTTAAGCCTTCCGGTACTTCGCCATTAATGATGCGCTGAGCAAGCCCTTCGACAATAGCCGTTTTACCGACGCCTGGTTCACCGATTAACACCGGGTTATTTTTTGTACGACGCTGCAGCACCTGAATGGTGCGGCGAATTTCTTCATCACGACCGATAACCGGATCGAGTTTGCCCTGTTCGGCACGCTCGGTCAGATCGACGGTGTATTTTTTCAAGGCCTGACGTTGGTCTTCAGCCCCCTGGTCGTTCACGCTTTCACCTCCACGCATCTGTTCAATTGCCTGAGTGACATTGGCGGTCGTCGCCCCCGCTGATTTTAATAAATCGGTCAGCGTGCCGCGCGACTCAAGCGCCGCCAGAACGAACAGTTCTGACGAAATAAAATTGTCCCCACGCTTTTGCGCCAGCTTGTCGCAAAGATTCAGTACGCGCACCAGCTCCTGAGAAGGCTGCACATCACCACCGGTACCTTCTACCTGTGGCAAACGGCTCAATGCCTGATCAATGGCTGTGCGTAACTGGCCAGCATTAATGCCAGCAGACGTTAACAAAGGACGGACCGATCCCCCCTCCTGATTAAGCAGGGCGCTCATAAGATGAAGAGGTTCGATAAATTGGTTGTCGTGCCCCAATGCAAGTGACTGGGCATCGGCGAGAGCAAGCTGGAATTTATTAGTAAGACGATCCAGACGCATAACTCCTCCCATAACAGGTCAAAATTGCTACTGGAGATTAAATGAGGTCATCCCTCAATTATTCAAGGTGAATGACCTGAATTATGTGAAAAGAAAATTACGCGTACCGGATCGTCTTGATTCTTTAGGTTATATCAGCCAAATAAAACTTGCCATACGACCGGTGGTATTGTCGCGACGATAAGAGAAGAAAGTCTCACTTTCGCTGAACGTACAGCGGTCACCGCCATAGAGATTCTCGACCCCAACATTTGCAAGGCGCTGACGAGCAAGCTGATAAATATCCGCTAGGTACTTTTCGTCACGCGGCTGAAATGCTCTGTCCGCTTTCGGATCTTTGGCCATAAACGCTTCACGCACTTCAGGTCCCACTTCAAACGCGCGGGGACCAATTGCCGGACCTAACCAGGCAATAATATTTTCAGGTTTATCAGCAAAACAGGCCACCGTCTCTTCCAGCACGCCTTCACATAACCCGCGCCAGCCCGCATGGGCCGCCGCGACTTCCGTTCCTGCACGATTACAAAACAGCACCGGCAAACAGTCCGCCGTCATCACCGCACACACAGTGCCCGGCGTATTGCTGTAAGACGCATCCGCACGCTTAGAATGATAAGGCTCGCCAGTAAGTTTCAGGACTTCTTTACCATGCACCTGTTCGAGCCAGACGGGTTTAGAAGGCAGATTGCCCGCAGCAAATAGCCGTTTGCGGTTCTCTTCAACATGCTCCGGGTTATCGCCGCAATGGGCACCCAGATTCAGCGAATCATACGGCGGCATACTCACGCCACCAATACGGGTAGAACTACAGGCTGCGACGCCTTGCGGCAGCGGCCACTGCGGGACAATTAGCTTACTCATAGCCAGGCCACGTCATCCTTATGCTCTTCGAAATCGGCACGCATCACGGCAATCAAATCAACCATATCTTGCGGGATCGGCGCATGCCATTCCATTTCGATACCAGTGATCGGGTGATACAGGCGCAGCATGGTGGCATGCAGCGCCTGGCGATCGAACTTACGCAGGGTAGAGATGAATGCATCCGATGCACCTTTCGGTGGACGCGGACGGCCACCGTAGACCTGGTCACCCACCAGCGGGTGGGTAATGTGCGCCATGTGTACGCGGATCTGGTGCGTACGTCCTGTTTCCAGACGCAGCCTAAGGCGCGTGTGTACACGGAAGTGTTCCATAATGCGGTAGTGCGTTACTGCAGGTTTACCCATTGGATGCACGGACATATGTGTACGCTTGGTGGGATGACGGCTGATCGGCTCTTCTACAGTACCGCCTGCTGTCATATGACCAATCGCCACAGCTTCATACTCACGCGTAATTTCACGCAGCTGCAACGACTCAACCAGACGCGTCTGCGCCGGAACCGTTTTTGCCACCACCATTAATCCAGTAGTGTCTTTATCCAGACGGTGCACGATACCCGCACGTGGAACATCTGCAATTGGCGGATAGTAATGCAGTAACGCATTCAATACCGTGCCATCCGGATTACCGGCCCCCGGATGCACCACGAAGTCACGTGGCTTGTTGATCACCAGAATGTCGTCATCTTCATAAACGATATCCAGTGGGATATCTTGCGCTTCAAAACGTATTTCTTCGTCAATTTCAGCATTGATGGAGACACGCTCTCCACCCAAAACTTTTTCTTTCGGCTTATCGCAAAGATTCCCATTAACCAGCACGCGCTGGTCGAGGATCCATTCTTTTATGCGTGAACGCGAATAATCAGGGAACAATTCGGCCAAAGCCTGATCTAAGCGTTGACCGAGCTGATTTTCGGAGACTGTTGCGGTGAGTTCTACTCGTTGTGCCATAAACTGCTTCTTCGTTTAACGTTGGGTTTTACGGCTTTGCCGTTTAATATAGTGTGCTATTGTAGCTGGTCTTAACCGGGAGCAGGAACAGAGAATCTCCCGTAAAACATTTTGAGGAAAGTCAAAACGTCATGACGCGCATGAAATACCTGGTGGCAGCAGCCACGTTGAGCCTGTTTTTGGCGGGTTGCTCTGGTTCAAAGGAAGAGGTGCCCGATAACCCACCAAATGAAATCTACGCGACTGCTCAGCAAAAGCTGCAGGACGGTAACTGGAAACAGGCAATAACGCAATTGGAAGCGTTGGATAATCGCTATCCATTTGGACCGTATTCTCAGCAGGTGCAATTAGATCTCATCTACGCCTACTACAAAAATGCCGATCTGCCGCTCGCTCAGGCTGCCATCGATCGCTTTATCCGTCTGAACCCGACACACCCTAACATTGATTATGTCATGTATATGCGTGGCCTGACCAATATGGCGTTGGATGATAGCGCACTGCAAGGATTCTTTGGTGTTGATCGCAGCGATCGCGATCCACAGCACGCCCGAGCTGCGTTTAACGACTTTTCCAAACTTGTACGTGGCTATCCGAACAGCCAGTACACGACAGATGCCACCAAGCGTCTGGTGTTCCTGAAAGATCGCCTGGCAAAGTATGAATACTCCGTTGCGGAATACTACACCGCGCGCGGCGCATGGGTTGCCGTGGTAAACCGAGTGGAAGGTATGCTGCGTGACTTCCCAGATACCCAGGCAACACGTGATGCTCTACCGCTGATGGAAAACGCCTATCGCCAGATGCAGATGACCGCACAGGCAGAAAAAGTGGCGAAAATCATTGCAGCCAACAGCAGCAACACCTAATTTATCGCTGAATGCAAAACGGCAGCCCAAGGGCTGCCGTTTTTTTATCCGTTGACGCCACAACTGAAGCGGTTTAGCGGCGACGCATCCCATCAAATATGGCCTGCTTTCAGGTATTCCTCAAGTAAAAAATCGCCTGTTCCTGCGATGCCTCACAAAAAGGTTTTCTTGACAAAAAGCGACAAAATAATGTGATTTAAATCACACATTTTGACATTAGGAAAGGTATGCTGGAATCACCAAGACGGGAAAGACAAGAGGTAAAATTTATGACAATGAACATTACCAGTAAACAAATGGAAATTACTCCGGCAATTCGCCAGCATGTCGCAGACCGTCTCGCCAAACTTGAAAAATGGCAAACTCATCTGATTAATCCACATATCATTCTGTCCAAGGAGCCACAGGGTTTCACTGCTGATGCCACCATCAATACACCGAACGGACATTTGGTTGCCAGCGCTAAGCACGAAGATATGTACACCGCAATTAACGATTTGATCAACAAGCTGGAACGGCAGCTCAATAAAGTGCAGCACAAAGGCGAAGCCCGTCGTGCAACAACTTCAGTAAAAGACGCCAACTTCGTCGAAGCAGAAGAAGAGTAGTCCCTTACATTGAGTGTATCGCCAACGCGCCTCCGGGCGCGTTTTTTGTTGACAGGGTGAAAACAGTACGGGTACTTTACTGTCGTAGCCAAAGGAAAATAACATGAAACTTGTTCCGTTCTTCTTCGCATTCTTTTTTACCTTCCCCTGAATGGGAGGCGTTTCGTCGTGTGATAAAGAATGCGAAGACGAACAATAAGGCCTCCCACAACGGGAGGCCTTTTTTATTGATAATAAAAAAGGCAACACTATGACATCGGAAAACCCGTTACTGGCGCTGCGCGATAAGATAAGCACGCTGGATGAAAAATTACTGGCCTTGCTGGCTGAGCGTCGTGGTCTGGCCGTAGAAGTCGGCAAAGCAAAACTGCTTTCTCATCGTCCGGTGCGCGATATTGACCGCGAACGCGATCTGTTAGACCGACTGATCCAGTTGGGTAAAGCACATCACCTCGACGCACACTACATCACTCGCCTGTTCCAACTGATCATCGAAGATTCCGTGCTCACCCAACAGGCGCTCCTGCAGCAGCATCTGAACAAGATCAACCCGCACTCAGCCCGGGTCGCTTTTCTGGGGCCAAAAGGCTCCTATTCACACCTCGCCGCGCGTCAGTATGCCGCTCGCCATTTTGAACAATTTATTGAAAGCGGTTGTGCAAAGTTTGCCGACATCTTCAACCAAGTCGAAACCGGACAAGCGGACTACGCGGTAGTACCGATCGAGAACACCAGCTCCGGCGCGATTAACGATGTTTACGACCTGCTGCAGCACACCACGCTCTCTATCGTCGGCGAGATGACCATTATCATCGACCACTGCGTGTTGGTTTCCGGCACCACGGATCTGAATAGCATCGAAACGGTGTACAGCCACCCGCAACCGTTCCAGCAATGCAGCAAATTCCTCAATCGCTACCCGCACTGGAAGATCGAATACACTGAAAGCACCTCTGCGGCCATGGAAAAGGTTGCACAGACTAACTCACCACACGTAGCGGCTCTGGGAAGCGAAGCCGGCGGCGTGCTGCACGGTCTGCAGGTACTTGAACATATTGAAGCGAATCAGACGCAAAACATTACCCGTTTTGTCGTGCTGGCACGCAAGGCTATCAATGTTTCCGACCAGGTTCCGGCGAAGACCACGCTGCTCATGGCGACAGGACAACAAGCGGGTGCGCTGGTTGAGGCCCTGCTGGTGCTGCGCAACCATAATCTGATTATGACCAAGCTGGAGTCGCGCCCGATTCACGGCAATCCGTGGGAAGAGATGTTTTATCTCGATATCCAGGCCAACCTGGAATCGCCGGAAATGCAAAAAGCACTGAAGGAGTTGGGAGAGATTACCCGTTCGATGAAGGTGTTGGGATGTTATCCGAGTGAGAACGTGGTGCCGGTCGATCCGAGCTAACGTGTGATAATACCGGATGGCGTATACGCCGCCATCCGGCATCTACTCTACTGGCGACTATCGTTGGCCTGACGCAACAGCGTCCGACTTTCGTTCTGGAAGCGTTTGGCATAATCGCCAAACCAGTGTTCAACTTTACGGAAGCTGTCGATAAACGCTTGCTTATCCCCCTGCTCCAGCAAACCAATCGCTTCACCAAAACGCTGGTAATAACGTTTGATCAACGCGAGGTTACTCTCAGACGACATTATGATGTCGGCATACAGTTGCGGATCCTGGGCAAACAGGCGTCCGACCATGGCCAGTTCTAGACGGTATATCGGCGAAGATAGCGCCAGTAACTGCTCAAGCTGAACATTCTCTTCCGCTAAGTGCAACCCGTAAGCGAAGGTTGCAAAGTGGCGCAACGCCTGAATAAACGCCATGTTCTGATCGTGCTCGACGGCGCTGATCCGATGCAGCCTCGCTCCCCAGACCTGAATCTGTTCCAGGAACCATTGATAGGCTTCCGGCTGGCGTCCATCGCACCAGACAACCACCTGCTTTGCCAGACTGCCGCTGTCCGGGCCAAACATCGGATGCAATCCTACTACCGGACCATCGTGCGCCGCCAGCATCGCCTGCAGCGGGCCGTTTTTCACCGAGGCCAGATCGACCAGGATACAATCAGCAGGCAAGCGCGGTAATTTCGCGATCACCTGCTCTGTGACGTGAATAGGCACGCTAACGATTACCATTCCAGCGTCGGCCACGATGTCCTCGGCGCGATCCCAGTCCTGTTGTTCAAGAATACGCACCTGATAACCCGACAGAGTAAGCATTTTCTCGAACAGCCGTCCCATCTGACCACCACCACCGACGATCACCACCGGGCGTAAATCAGGACAAAGTGTTTTAAATCCTTTGTCATTCTCGCTGGAGTATGACTCACGCATTACACGACGTAATACATCTTCAATCAGATCCGGCGGTACCCCGAGCGCTTCGGCTTCTGCACGGCGAGAAGCCAGCATAGACGCCTCCCGCTCAGGCACGTAAATCGGTAGCCCGAAGCGACTTTTTACCTCGCCAACTTCGGCAACCAGTTCCAGACGGCGTGCCAGCAAATCCAGCAGCGCCTTATCCACTTCATCAATTTGATCGCGTAATGCGGTCAATTCAGCCACCATAACTCACCTCTTAAGCCAGGCGCGTCGCCAGTTGGCCGTTCAAGTCTTTATTAATTTCACGCAACAACGCGTCCGTCATTTCCCAGCTAATGCAGGCGTCTGTTACGGACACGCCGTATTTCATTGCGCTACGCGGTTGCTCGGAAGACTGGTTGCCTTCGTGAATATTGCTTTCTATCATCAAGCCGATGATTGAACGATTGCCATCTTTAATTTGCGCAATCACAGACTCTGCGACGGCAGGCTGGCGACGGTAATCTTTGTTGGAGTTACCATGACTGCAATCTACCATCAGTGACGGTCGCAGTCCCGCCTGCTCCATTTCTTTTTCGCACTGAGCGACATCTGCAGGACTGTAATTTGGTGCTTTACCACCGCGTAGAATCACGTGACCGTCCGGATTACCCTGCGTTTGCAGCAGTGCCACCTGCCCTGCCTGGTTAATCCCCACAAAACGGTGCGACTGTGCCGCTGCGCGCATGGCGTTAATGGCTGTCGCCAGGCTGCCGTCAGTGCCGTTTTTAAAACCAACCGGCATGGACAGACCCGAAGCCATTTCACGGTGAGTCTGTGATTCAGTCGTACGCGCACCGATAGCGGACCAGCTAAATAGATCGCCCAGGTATTGCGGGCTGTTGGGATCCAACGCTTCTGTTGCCAGCGGCAGCCCCATATTCACCAGTTCAAGCAGCAACTGACGCGCAATTTTCAGGCCTGCTTCAACATCAAAAGAGCCATCCATGTGAGGATCGTTAATCAACCCTTTCCAGCCGACGGTGGTACGGGGTTTTTCAAAATAGACGCGCATCACCAGGTAGAGGCTATCGCTGACCTCTGCGGCAAGGGCTTTAAATCGACGAGCATATTCCAGAGCAGTTTCAGGATCGTGAATTGAGCAAGGGCCACACACCACCAGCAAACGCGGATCGCGACCAGCGATGATGTCAGAAATCGTTTTGCGCGACTGAGCAATTTGCTCCTCTTGCGCCTGACTCAACGGGAACGCCGTTTTAAGTTGTTCCGGGGTCATCAGAACCTGTTCGTCGGTAATATGTACGTTATTCAGCGCGTCTTTTTGCATGATGGCGATCCTGTTTAGCTCGTTTGCGATAGTTATTCCTCAGCGAGGAGGTGATTACGATAACACAACAGGTAAAGATTTCAATCCACATTCCGTAAATATTAATTTACAAGATGCTATTTTACAGCAAATACATGACGCGAATTCGTACACTTAAATTTACACACACTAATTATCAGATCCGCTATGCTTTAAAAAAACCAGGGAGTACCAGCAATGAAGCAACTCGTCTGCACTGTATTGGCATTACTTCTTAGCGGATGTCAGATAGATCCCTATACCCACGCCCCAACTTGGACCGGCACTGACTGGTACGATGCCGGGATACAAGATGCTATTTCGGGGTATGTCGTTAAAGATAATGAAACGCTTGCCGACAATTACAATGACCCCGAGGTCGATCGTGCACAATATCTTAAGGGTTATACCGAAGGGCAGAGAAAAACCTGTCAGCCGGATTTTGTCTACGCAAGGGGACTGGCCGGAAAAACCTTTCCACCAAGTTGCGACACTGTGGAAGATGTTAGTCAATTACACAGTGCCTGGCAAAATGGTTCAAATGAAGGCGCTGCATCTATAAGGCTAAATTAAACAATAAGTTATAATGAATAAAATAATGAGATTTAACTTAAATCAGTAATATTATCCCTCCAGATATAATGACGCCTTGGTAAAATAATGTTACTTTGTTGCGAACAATCGTGAATGTATTTCGACGTATTACGGCTAACGCTGGTAGGTACCTTTTCATGAGCTTTTCTTATCGACTCATACTTCTACTGGCACTGCTACTGTCCGGATTACCGCTGTATGCCCAAAACGTGACGGAAGAGGCGAAATCCGTACGCTCGATGGTTTCCGGTATCGTCAGCTACACGCGCTGGCCTGTGCTTTCCGGTCCGCCCAAACTGTGTATTTTCTCTTCATCACGTTTTACCAGTGTGCTGCAAGATACGCGTTCCGGGGCGTTACCCTATCTTCCCGTCATCGTTCATACACAACAAGACAGTTTAGTTGCGCAGTGTGACGGTTTTTATTTTGGCAATGAATCCCCGGCATTTCAGGTGGAATTAAAGAGTCAATTCCCGACTAAGGCATTGTTATTAATTGCCGAACAGAATTCCGATTGCGTTATTGGTAGCGCCTTTTGCCTCATCATAAATAATGAAGAAGTGAGGTTTTCAGTAAATATGGACTCCCTCTCACGTAGTGGTGTAAGGGTCAGTCCTGACGTATTGATGCTTGCACGGAATAATAAGCATGGATAAGGGTATTTCTCCCATAACACGCCCGACGTTCAAACGGACATTACGGCGTATCAGCATCGTCAGCGTACTGGTTACTATGACGCTGATCTGGCTGCTGCTGAGCATTTCTTCCGTGCTGGCACTCAAGCAGTATGCGCAAAAAAATCTGGATCTGACCGCCGCAACCATGACCCACTCGCTTGAAGCTTCATTGGTGTTTTCCGATAGCGTTGCGGCAACAGAAACGCTGGCTGCACTGGGACAACAAGGGCAATTCTCCGTTGCGGAAGTACGCAATAAAAATCAAAAGGTGATCGCCACCTGGCGTTATGACGCCCAGGACACAACCGATAAGATCAGCGGTCTGATCAGCCACTGGCTGTTCCCTCAGCCGGTGACACAGCCTATTTTGCACAATGGCAACGTCATTGGTGAAGTGCGCCTGATTGCACGCGACAGCGTCATCAGCCATTTCATCTATCTGTCACTGGCCGTGCTGACCGGATGCATTTTGCTGGCCTCCGGTATTGCATTAATGCTCACTCGTTATTTGCATAACGGCGTCGTTGAAGCGCTGCAAAATATTACCGAGGTGGTGCACGATGTTCGTACCAACCGCAACTTCTCACGGCGAGTATCCGAAGAGCGCATTGAAGAGTTTCATCTGTTTGCTCAGGACTTTAATAGTCTGCTGGATGAGATGGAAGAGTGGCAACTGCGACTGCAGGCTAAAAACGCTCAGCTGTTACGTACCGCGCTGCACGACCCCCTGACCGGACTTGCAAATCGCGCTGCATTTCGCAGCAGCATTAACGCCCTGATGAACGACGATGCTGCCCATAGCAGTTCTGCGTTGTTATTCCTTGATGGCGATAATTTTAAATTTATTAATGATACTTGGGGGCACGCTGCAGGCGACCGGGTCCTGATTGAAGTCGCAAAGAGGCTGGCCGAATTTGGTGGTAATCAGCATCAGCCCTACCGGCTTGGCGGCGATGAATTTGCCATGGTGCTGTACAGCGTCCATTCTGAATACGAAGTTCAGCGTATCTGCGCGGCGCTGTCTCAAGAATTTAATCGTCCGTTTGACCTTCACAATGGTCATCTGGCAAGCATGACACTAAGCATCGGATTTGCGCTGACGTGGGAACATGCCTCTGCCGAGAAATTACAAGAACTTGCCGATCACAATATGTATCAGGCTAAACATTTGCGTTCTGAACGCATCATTAAAAATTAAGGAATTACACACATGCTAAAACGACTATTATCCCCGTTTATTCTGATAATACTGATTCTGGCTGGCTGTCAGGCTCCTCAGGGCAAATTTACCCCTGAGCAAATTGCTGCCATGAAATCATATGGATTTACCGAAGCGTCAGGCGACTGGTCGCTGGGTCTGTCTGATACAATCCTGTTTGATAAAAACGACTATAAACTGCGTCCTGAAAGTGAAAAACAGATACAGGAAATGGCATCCAAACTGGCAGCAACCGGCCTGAACCATGCGCGTCTGGATGGTCATACTGATAATTACGGCGAAGACAGCTACAACGAAGCCCTGTCACTCAAGCGAGCCAATGTGGTTGCAGACGCCTGGGCTCAGGGCGCCAACATCCCACGTAGCAATCTGACGACACAAGGATTGGGGAAAAAATACCCGATTGCCAGTAACCAGACCTCAAAAGGCCGTGCCGAAAACCGCCGTGTTGCGGTCGTCATCAGCACGCCTTAGTCCCCATACTCGACTGACTGCGCCAACACAGTCCCTGGCGCAGCCAGTCGATGTCTATGGTGAAACCCGTCATCTCCAACACCACAATTCCCCTTTCCAGCAGGATCGCCACCCCTCGATCGGCTTAATCGTTGGCAAAGAGCATTTTATCGAGATAAAAAAAAGGGCCAGCCCATTGGCCAGCCCCTTCTGTCAGGATGTCGCCTGAGCGATATCTTAGTTAAGACGCTCTTTGATACGAGCAGACTTACCAGTGCGCTCACGCAGGTAGTACAGTTTAGCTTTACGAACAGCACCACGACGTTTAACAGCAATGCTGTCAACTACCGGAGAGTGAGTCTGGAAGACACGCTCAACGCCTTCGCCGTTGGAGATTTTACGAACAGTGAATGCAGAGTGCAGACCGCGGTTACGAATAGCGATAACCACGCCCTCGAATGCCTGCAGACGTTTTTTGGAACCTTCAACAACCCATACTTTCACTTCCACGGTATCACCCGGACGGAAGGAAGGTACGTCCTGCTTCATCTGTTCTTGTTCAAGTTGCTTAATAATGTTGCTCATAATTTAATCTCTTATCCTGGGTAAACTGATATTGGGGGCTTACGCCTGCCCATCATGTTTATGTTGCTGTTGTGCGTGTTCCTTTTTGAACTCCGCCAGCAACCTTGCTTGCTCTTCAGTCAGAGCCAGGTTTTCCAGAAGTTCAGGTCTTCTAAGCCAGGTACGGCCCAGCGACTGCTTCAAACGCCAGCGACGTATCTCAGCGTGGTTCCCCGACAGCAATACTGCCGGTACTTCCATCTGTTCTAACACTTCAGGTCGGGTATAGTGCGGGCAGTCCAGCAATCCATCGGCAAAGGAATCTTCCGTTGCCGAAGCTTCATGACCCAGTACCCCCGGAATAAACCGGGAAACGGAATCAATCAGCGTCATTGCTGCTAATTCTCCACCGCTGAGAACGTAATCGCCGATTGACCATTCTTCATCAATTTCGGTCTGAATCACGCGCTCATCTACTCCCTCATAGCGACCGCACACCAGAATCAGCTTTTGATTCGTGGCCAGTTCGCTAACGCCCGCTTGATCAAGCTTGCGTCCCTGAGGTGACAGATAAATCACTTTCGCGCCTTCACCTGCCGCATCTTTTGCTGCATGAATGGCATCCCGTAAAGGTTGCACCATCATTAACATCCCCGGTCCGCCGCCGTAAGGACGATCGTCCACGGTACGGTGCCGGTCATGAGCAAAGTCACGAGGACTCCAGCTCTGGATGTTCAGCAAGCCATTTTTTACTGCCCGGCCAGTTACCCCGTAATCGGTAATTGCGCGGAACATTTCTGGAAACAGGCTAACGATACCTATAAACACAAGCCAATCCCCATCACGCCGACTTTTACCGTTTATCCGGTGGTTTAAAAACCAGGATCCCAATCTACTTCGATAGTACGAGTAGTGAGATCGACTTTCTTGATAACCTGCCCATCGAGGAACGGTACTAAACGTTCCTTGATACCAAACGCATCTTTCAGGTTTGCCTTGATGACGATTACGTCATTCGAACCGGTTTCCATCATATCGACGACTTTACCGAGTTCGTAGCCTTCAGTGGTCACTACCTGGCAGCCCATAAGGTCTTTCCAGTAGTAAGTGCCATCATCCAGCGCTGGCAACTGCGAGGAATCTACGACAATTTCACAATTAGTCAGTACGTTCGCCGCATCACGATCGTCAATACCTTTCAGCTTGATGATCAAATCCTGATTGTGGTGCTTCCAGCTTTCCAGCTGTACTTGCTGCCACTGACCCGCCTTCTGGATAAACCAGGGCTGATAGTCAAAAATGCTTTCGGCGTCTTCAGTGGAAGAAAACACTCTGAGCCAACCACGGATACCGTAAGGAGACCCCATTTTCCCCAGAACTAAGGGTTCCACGGGCGCCTGTGCGGCGAGTTGCTTGCTCATCATGACCACCGTGACAGATTAAGCTGCTTTGTTTGCTGCTTTGATCAGCGTAGCTACGCGATCAGAAATAGTCGCGCCCTGGCCAACCCAGTGAGCGATACGATCCAGATCCAGGCGAGTGCCTTCTTCTTTTTCGTTAGCGATTGGGTTAAAGAAGCCAACGCGCTCAATGAAGCGACCGTTGCGTGCATTACGGCTGTCAGTAACAACAACCTGGTAGAACGGACGCTTTTTAGCGCCGTGACGAGCTAAACGAATAGTAACCATAACATCCTCTTGTGTGAATAAAACACCGGGCCCCATCGAGGGAAGGGACCCGGTGTCATATTAAAAGCCCGAAAATTTTACTGATTTCTGGGAAAAAAGCAATCAACATGTGATGAAGCTTTATACCAGGGCGTTACCGTTGCGGCCAGTTTGGCGTCGGCGTGCGCACAGAAAGCGGAGCGTACACGCAGTACGTGAGCATTTACTCGCTCCGCTCGCCCTGCGGGCCGCCCTGAAGTGCGTTCAAAACACTATAGTGTTTTGTTGAGCACACTCCGGCGTAAAAATGGCAAATAAGGTAGCCCGATATATTTATCTACCAGGGAAGCCTGGCGGCATCATGCCCTTCATATTCCGCATCATCTTGGCCATCCCGCCCTTCTTCATTTTCTTCATCATGCGCTGCATGTCGTCGAACTGTTTCAGAAGGCGGTTAACATCCTGGACCTGCATACCGCAGCCCTGTGCGATACGGCGCTTACGGGAACCTTTAATGATTTCCGGCTTGGCGCGTTCTTTCATCGTCATCGAGTTGATGATGGCTTCCATACGCACCAGCACTTTATCGTCCATCTGCGATTTCACGTTATCAGGGATCTGACCCATGCCCGGCAGCTTGCCCATCAGGCTTGCCATGCCGCCCATGTTTTTCATCTGTTTAAGCTGTTCTAAGAAGTCGTTCAGGTCGAAACCGTCGCCCTTCTTCAGCTTGGTCGCCAGCTTCTCAGCCTGCGCGCGATCAACCTTGCTTTCGATATCTTCGATCAGCGACAGTACGTCGCCCATGCCAAGGATACGCGAAGCAATACGATCCGGGTGGAATGGCTCCAGCGCTTCGGTTTTCTCACCGACACCGAGGAACTTAATCGGTTTGCCAGTGATATGACGAATAGAGAGCGCAGCACCACCACGGGCATCACCATCGACTTTAGTCAGTACCACACCGGTTAACGGCAGCGCTTCGTTAAACGCTTTGGCGGTATTCGCAGCATCCTGACCGGTCATGGCATCGACAACAAACAGCGTTTCTACCGGATTGATAGACGCGTGGACCTGTTTGATTTCGTCCATCATCGCTTCGTCAACGTGCAGACGACCGGCGGTATCCACCAGCAGCACGTCGTAGAATTTCAGCTTCGCTTCTTTCAGCGCGGCGTTAACGATATCGACCGGTTTCTGACCAACGTCTGACGGGAAGAAGTCGACCTCAACCTGCTCAGCCAGCGTTTCCAGCTGTTTGATCGCCGCCGGGCGATAAACGTCGGCGGAGACGACCAGCACTTTCTTCTTGTGCTTCTCGCGCAGGAATTTACCCAGCTTCGCCACGCTGGTCGTTTTACCTGCGCCCTGCAGACCCGCCATCAGCACAACGGCTGGCGGCTGAGCAGCCAGATTCAGGGTCTGGTTCTCTTCGCCCATCGCCGCAACCAGTTCGCTACGAACGATTTTGACGAACTCCTGACCTGGGGTCAGGCTTTTGTTAACTTCATGACCAACCGCTTTCTCTTTTACGCGATTGATAAACTCACGCACTACCGGCAGCGCAACGTCAGCCTCCAGCAGCGCCATGCGCACTTCGCGCAGCGTTTCTTTAACGTTGTCTTCAGTAAGGCGTCCACGGCCACTGATATTGCGCAGCGTGCGCGACAAACGATCGGTTAAATTATCAAACATTGTCTCTCGCCTGGGGTGGAAACGGTCGGTCGCTAGCGCGACACATCAACAGAATTTTGTCGCAGTATAACATGAAGCCGCCTTTGTTGTTATGCAACGGTTGGAGCAGCGGTCACGTAACGCTATACTGCTTTTCTTTATCACTGGTCAACTGTCGACACCTATATGCCCGTTTTTGCTTTGTTCGCCCTTGTCGCCTATTCCGTCAGCCTTGCGCTGATCGTTCCCGCCCTGCTGCAAAAAAACAGCGGCTGGCGGCGTATGGCTATTCTTTCTGCGGTTATCGCGCTGGTGTGCCACGCTTTTGCCCTGGAAGCGCGTATTTTGCCCGGTGGTGAGAATGGACAAAACCTGAGCCTGTTGAACGTCGGTTCGCTCGTCAGTCTGATGATCTGTACGGTAATGACCATTGTGGCCTCGCGCAATCGCGGCTGGCTGCTGCTGCCGATTGTTTATGCCTTTGCACTAATCAATCTGGCCTGCGCCACGTTTATGCCCAACGAGTACATCACCCACCTTGAAGCCACGCCGGGTATGATGGTCCACATCGGGCTATCGCTCTTATCCTATGCCACGCTGATTATTGCCGCACTGTACGCGCTGCAGCTGGCGTGGATTGATTACCAGTTGAAGAATAAAAAGCTGGCGTTCAACAATGAAATGCCGCCGCTGATGAGCATTGAGCGCAAAATGTTTCACATCACTCAGATAGGCGTGGTTCTACTGACGCTGACCCTGTGTACCGGCCTGTTTTACATGCATAACCTGTTCAGTACCGAAAATATTGATAAAGCCGTGCTCTCTATCGTGGCATGGTTTGTCTATATCGTTCTGCTGTGGGGGCATTATCATGAAGGCTGGCGCGGACGTCGTGTCGTATGGTTTAACGTCACAGGCGCCGGCATTCTGACGCTGGCCTATTTTGGAAGTCGCATACTGCAGCAGCTTGTGAGTTAAGTCTTTAAGGAACCCTACGTGGAACACATCTCCACCACCACGCTCATTGTTACGCTTCTCATCATGGTGGTTATTTCAGCCTATTTTTCCGGTTCCGAAACCGGAATGATGACCCTGAACCGCTACCGTCTGCGTCACCGGGCCAAGCAGGGGAATCGTCAGGCGAAGCGCGTTGAAAAATTACTCCATAAGCCGGACCGCCTGATAAGCCTGGTGCTCATTGGCAACAACCTGGTGAACATCCTGGCCTCCGCGCTCGGCACTATCGTCGGTATGCGTCTGTATGGTGATGCGGGCGTGGCGATTGCCACCGGGGTACTGACCTTTGTGGTGCTGGTTTTTGCTGAAGTGCTGCCAAAAACCATCGCTGCGCTATATCCAGAAAAAGTTGCCTACCCCAGCAGTTTCTTACTGGTGCCATTGCAGATTCTGATGATGCCGCTGGTTTGGCTACTGAACACCATTACCCGTCTGCTGATGCGCATGATGGGCATCAAAACGGATATCGTGGTGAGCGGTTCACTGAGTAAAGACGAACTGCGAACGCTGGTGAATGAATCACGCTCGCAAATCTCGCGCCGTAATCAGGATATGCTGCTGTCAGTACTGGATCTGGAAAAAATCAGCGTCGACGACATCATGGTTCCGCGTAACGAAATCATAGGTATTGATATCAACGACGACTGGAAATCGATCGTGCGTCAACTGTCGCATTCCCCGCACGGTCGCATTGTGCTCTACCGCGACTCGCTGGATGACACCATCAGTATGCTGCGTGTACGAGAGGCCTGGCGCCTGATGGCAGAGAAAAAAGAGTTCACCAAAGAGACCATGCTACGCGCCGCCGATGAGATCTATTACGTCCCGGAAGGTACGCCTCTCAGCACCCAGTTGATCAAATTTCAACGCAATAAAAAGAAGGTCGGCCTGGTGGTTAACGAATATGGCGACGTTCAGGGTCTGGTCACGGTCGAAGATATCCTGGAAGAAATTGTCGGCGACTTCACCACTTCCATGTCACCGACGCTTGCCGAGGAAGTCACCCCGCAAAATGACGGTTCAGTCATTATTGACGGCAGCGCCAACGTGCGCGAAATCAACAAAGCCTTTAACTGGCACTTGCCGGAAGATGATGCGCGAACCGTGAACGGGATTATTCTTGAAGCGCTGGAAGAGATCCCGGTGGCCGGTACGCGGGTGCGCATTGGTCAGTACGATATCGATATTCTCGACGTCCAGGATAATATGATTAAACAGGTGCAGGTCTTGCCAGTAAAACCGCTGCGGGAGAGCGTGGCAGACCAGGGGTAGTAATATAGCGCCGGGTAATGCAGATGCGTTATCCGGCGCTACAGGCTGATTAGCCTTTAGCTTTCGCCACAGACACCATCGCGGCACGGATGGTACGTCCGTTCAGGGTATAGCCTTTCTGCATCACCATCAGTACGTTACCGGCGGCAACGTCATCAGACTCAACCATGGCAATCGCCTGATGTACGTTCGGGTCCATCGGCACATCGATATCCGCAACCACTTGCACACCAAACTTCGCCACCACATCCAGCATCGATTTACGGGTCAGTTCGATACCTTCGATCATCGCGGCCATGGCGTCGTTGTCTTTATCCGCCACTTCCAGCGCACGGTCCAGGCTATCCAGCACCGGCAGCAGTTCGTTAACGAATTTTTCCAGCGCGAACTTATGCGCCTTTTCTACGTCCAGTTCAGTACGACGACGCAGGTTTTCCATTTCCGCTTTGATACGCAACACGTTGTCACGCTCGCGCGTTTCGGCTTCAGCAAGCTGAGCTTCCAGATTCGCAATTTTTTCATCGCGCGGATCCACCTGCTCAGCAGAAGCGTCTGATTCAACCGCCTCAACTTCTTCGTGCTGATCCATGATAATTTCTTCCGGGGCTTGCCCCTCAGGCGTTTTCTGTTCTTTACTACTCATGAATTTCTCCGCGTTTTTTCGCATTCATCTCGCTAACTTGGCTTATTATGGGGATAAGATTCAGGGATTCAAGGGAAGTACTCACATTGTCACTCATCTTCGCTACAAGGACCTCGAGAAAATGAACAAACATTTCAAGTGTATTGGCATTGTGGGGCATCCACGTCACCCCACTGCACTGACCACACATGAAATGCTTTACCGCTGGCTGTGCACAAAAGGGTATGAGGTTATCGTGGAACAACAAATCGCCCGCGAGCTGCAGCTGAAAAATGTGCAAACCGGCACGCTGGCAGAGATTGGCCAGCAGGCGGACCTCGCGGTAGTGGTTGGCGGAGATGGCAACATGCTCGGCGCAGCGCGCACCCTGGCACGTTATGATATCAAGGTCATCGGGATTAACCGTGGCAATCTTGGCTTTCTCACCGACCTTGACCCGGATAATGCGCATCAGCAGTTAGCCGACGTCCTGGAAGGCCACTACATCAGTGAGAAACGTTTTTTGCTGGAGGCCCAGGTGTGCCAGCAGGATTGCCAGAAGCGCATCAGTACCGCGATCAATGAAGTGGTTTTGCATCCGGGTAAAGTCGCGCACATGATTGAATTTGAAGTCTATATCGATGAAGTCTTTGCGTTTTCCCAGCGTTCTGACGGGCTGATTATTTCCACGCCAACCGGGTCTACCGCCTATTCGCTCTCTGCCGGTGGTCCAATCCTGACACCTTCTCTGGACGCCATTACGCTGGTGCCGATGTTCCCGCACACGCTCTCGGCGCGACCGCTGGTGATCAACAGTAGCAGCACGATTCGCCTGCGCTTCTCGCACCGCCGTAGCGATCTTGAGATCAGCTGCGACAGCCAGATTGCCCTGCCTATCCAGGAAGGTGAAGACGTGTTGATTCGCCGCTGTGACTACCACCTAAACCTGATTCACCCCAAAGACTACAGCTATTTCAACACATTAAGCACCAAGCTAGGCTGGTCAAAAAAATTATTTTAATTTAACGCCAACCTCTTTACTGTATAAAAAACCAGTTTATACTGTATGTAATTACAGTTATGGTTTTTCATACAGGAAAACAGCTATGTTAGCACAACTGACCATCAGCAATTTTGCTATCGTTCGTGAACTTGAGATCGATTTTCAGAGCGGAATGACCGTCATTACCGGCGAGACCGGGGCGGGTAAGTCCATTGCCATTGATGCCCTCGGTTTGTGCCTTGGCGGACGTGCCGATGCCGACATGGTTCGCACAGGTGCCACACGTGCCGATCTGTGCGCCCGCTTTTCCCTGAAAGACACGCCAGCGGCGCTACAATGGCTCGAAGAGAACCAGCTTGAAGAAGGCCGTGAGTGCTTGCTGCGCCGCGTTATCAGCTGTGATGGCCGCTCGCGTGGCTTTATTAACGGCACTGCGGTACCGCTGTCACAGCTTCGCGAGCTCGGCCAGTTGCTTATTCAAATCCACGGCCAGCACGCGCATCAACTCCTGACGAAATCTGAACATCAAAAATCCCTGCTGGACGGCTACGCCAATGAAGCCTCACTGATTCAGGAAATGGCGGCACGCTATCAACTGTGGCATCAGAGCTGTCGCGATCTGGCGCATCATCAACAACAAAGCCAGGAGCGTGCAGCCCGGGCAGAGCTGTTGCAATATCAGTTGAAAGAACTGAACGAATTTAATCCGCAGCCAGGTGAGTTTGAGCAGATCGATGAAGAATACAAGCGTCTGGCTAACAGCGGACAGCTGCTCACCACCAGCCAACAAGCGCTGGCTATCATGGCAGATGGCGAAGACGCTAATCTGCAAAGCCAGTTGTATACAGCAAAGCAGCTGGTGAGCGAACTGGCATGCTTGGACGGTAAGCTTTCCGGTATTCTGAACATGCTCGAAGAGGCAACCATCCAGCTCAGCGAGGCCAGCGACGAATTGCGCCACTATTGCGATCGGCTGGATCTGGACCCTAACCGGTTATTCGAACTTGAGCAGCGCATCTCTAAACAAATCTCTCTGGCGCGCAAACATCATGTCGCACCGGAAGCGCTACCGCAGTTCTATCAGTCCCTGCTGGATGAGCAACAGCAGCTTGACGATCAGGCTGATTCACTCGAAACCCTAACCCTGGCGGTGAACAATCACCACCAGCAGGCACTGGAAACAGCAAAGACGCTGCATCACCAACGCCAGCATTTTGCTCAGGAACTGGGGCAGCTCATTACAGAGAGTATGCACGCACTTTCTATGCCACACGGACTCTTTTGCATTGACGTGAAGTTCGATGAACACCATCTGAGCATAGACGGTGCCGATCGCATTGAATTTAAGGTCACCACTAACCCAGGTCAACCGTTACAGCCTATTGCGAAAGTCGCATCCGGCGGGGAACTGTCGCGTATCGCACTGGCAATCCAGGTAATCACCGCACGTAAAATGGAAACGCCGGCGCTAATTTTCGATGAAGTAGACGTTGGTATTAGTGGTCCGACAGCGGCAGTTGTGGGCAAGTTGCTGCGCCAACTGGGAGAATCCACGCAGGTCATGTGCGTCACGCACCTGCCGCAGGTTGCCGGTTGTGGGCACCAACACTTCTATGTCAGCAAAGAAACCGATGGCGCGATGACCGAAACGCATATGCAACCGCTGGATAAACGCGCGCGTCTGCAGGAACTCGCCCGCTTACTTGGCGGCAGCGAAGTCACACGCAATACCCTCGCAAATGCAAAAGAACTGCTGGCTGCGTAAACTTTTTTCTCTTGTAACGGTCTGAGTTCAACATAAAATCGCCGTCCGACCCGACAGCAAAAGGTTTTAAAGTGATGAAAGGTCTATTATCATCGGCATATTACATATGAGCCGCGTACTGCTCGGGCCCGAAAAGGAATCAAATCACTATGCGCTGTAAAACGCTGACTGCTGCTGCAGCAGTACTACTGATGTTGACCGCAGGCTGTTCCACTCTGGAGCGAGTGGTTTACCGTCCTGACATCAACCAGGGAAACTATCTGACTGCTAACGATGTATCCAAAGTTCGTGTGGGTATGACGCAACAGCAGGTTGCTTATGCTCTGGGTACGCCAATGATGTCCGATCCTTTTGGCACCAACACCTGGTTTTATGTGTTCCGTCAACAGCCTGGACATGAAGGCGTAACGCAACAAACACTGACGCTGACCTTTAATAGCAGTGGCGTATTGACCAACATTGATAACAAACCTGCCCTGACCGACAACAAATAGGTTTGAGAGATCAAAAAAGGTGCTCAATGAGCACCTTTTTACTGTCTGTTATTTGTTGGCGGATTTCTCAGCCCGCTTCCTGCGTAACTCTTTCGGATCGGCAATCAATGGTCGGTAGATTTCTACCCGATCGCCGTCGTATACAACATCAGCAAGTTTTACCGGTCGACTGTAGATCCCCACTTTGTTTTTGCTGAGATCGATATCAGGACGTAATTCCAACAATCCAGAAGCGCGAATAGCCTCTTCAACCGTTGCACCCTCTTGCAGCGTCACGCGCTGTAAATATTGTTTGTCGGGTAGCGCGTACGCGACTTCGACGACCATTTTAGCCGACACTGACACTGTAAACCTCTTTCGCACGCACTGTGAAGGCCTGCACCATGTTCGACGCCAGCTCTTTGAAGATACGGCCAAATGCCAGTTCGATGAGCTTGTTAGTAAACTCAAAATCGAGCTGAAACTCAATGCGGCACGCGTCCTGACTGAGCGGCGTAAACTTCCACCCACCAATGAGTTTTTTGAAAGGACCATCGACCAGATGCATCAAGATACTCTGGTTATTAGTCAACTGATTGCGCGTGGTGAACGTTTTGCTAATCCCTGCTTTAGAAACATCCACCGCTGCCGTCATCTGTCCCGGAGTCGACTCCAGAACGCGGCTTCCGGTGCAACCCGGTAAAAACTGGGGATAGGATTTAACATCATTCACTAGCTGATACATCTGTTCCGCACTGTAAGGCACTAAAGCGGTCCGGCTAATCTGAGGCATAACAATTTCCATCTATATCAATCGAGCAAATAATACCATTTATCATCCGCTAAAAAAAACGCTATAGCCCAACTCGTGCTAAGATAGCGCCTTGCGCCCCGCTGGATGAAATGGGGTGTTTTTCGATTCCAGATTACCTATACTGAGCGGCATTATGACGAAGAAAAAAGCACACAAACCTGGCTCAGCCACAATCGCGCTTAACAAGCGCGCACGACACGAATACTTTATCGAAGAAGAGTTCGAAGCTGGACTCGCTCTGCAGGGCTGGGAAGTCAAATCCCTGCGCGCGGGTAAAGCCAACATTAGCGACAGCTACGTCATTCTTAAAGACGGTGAAGCTTATCTGTTTGGCGCCAACTTCATCCCAATGGCGGTTGCCTCAACGCACGTGGTCTGCGATCCCACTCGTACCCGTAAGCTACTGTTAAACCAACGTGAGCTCGACTCGCTATATGGTCGAATGAACCGCGAGGGTTACACCGTGGTTGCGCTGTCACTGTACTGGAAAAATGCCTGGTGCAAAGTGAAAATTGGCGTCGCTAAAGGTAAGAAGCAGCACGACAAACGCTCCGATGTGAAAGAGCGTGAGTGGCAGGTAGACAAAGCACGTATTATGAAAAATGCTGGCAGATAACCCATTTTTTGTGACCAGTCTCTCATCATGGGACTGGTCCTTATTTTTTAGTTATTGAAGCCACCTCGATATATTCACCAATCTTATAGTTAAATATCGCTGAATCGTTCAAACAACAAATAATTTACGCATTTATTTCTTGCCGCTCATAGACTAATAAAATAAAACATCAAGAACTGTCTCACTCTATTTCTCCCTCATTTAAATAACACTATTATTACTGATGTTTATTATATACCAGCACATGTAATGAACAATTAAAATCATTAAAATACAACAAGATATAAAAAACCCTACACCGCAAAACAGCCAACTCTAATTTACCTGAAATATCACTATATGTTTTTATTATGAATAAGTTGCAGAATACTTTCTTTCTGACTATATCATCTAATACAAAAGAACTATTCAACGTCGAGGCCGACTCTTATTTACTAAAAAACCAACATCACTATGACCTAATCAATGAAACCACATGTGTAAATTCATCTTCAGGATGAACGGGGCACCTGTCTGCTCATTTTCCCAGAACGCTGTTGCGGATTAATTCCCCCGGCAAGCCATCAGGAGTGAACATATGCGTCATCTCGCCGTTGTATCAAAGTTGACTGGTGTATCCACGAATGTTGAAACCTCAGAAGTGACGCTCAGTACACCGTCCATCGTGAAGTTGTCAGTTTCGCGTGAGGACATCAGCCAACTGACCCGTATTAACCAGGATCTGGTGGTCACACTCCGCTCAGGTGAAACCATCACCATTAAAAATTTCTACACTGGAAAAGGTGATGCGCAAAACCAACTCGTTCTGGAAGATAGCAATGGCGCACTGTGGTGGGTTCAGGATACTGATGGCGCTTTCCACTTCCAGCATCTGGACGATCTCACTCCGCTGATGACGACCGAAGGCAGCCATGAAGGTGGCGCTGTATGGCCCTGGGTTCTTGGTGGGATCGCGGTCGCTGGTGGAATAGGCCTCGCTGCGGGTGGTGGTGGTGGAGGTGGTGGTGGCGGGAGCGACAACAACGCTGGAAACGGTAATGGTGGCAATGGCAATGGTAGTGGCGGCAACGGTAATGGAGGCGGCGATGACGGTGAGCCACCAACGACAACCCCCAACGTGCCAGACGTGCCCGTTATCACCAGCGTACTTGATGACCAGGAACTGATTACCGGCCTCGTTAATCAACAGGAATCGACCAACGACAACAGACCTACACTCTTGGGTACCGGCCCCGCGAATGCCACCCTACATATTTTTGATAATGGCATCGAAATAGGCCAGGTCACTGTAGATGCAAACGGCAACTGGTCGTTTACCCCCTCATCTCCGCTCGCAGACGGCACTCACCAGTTTACCGTCAGCGCCTCAAATAATGCGGGCAACAGCGAAATGTCGGACAGTTGGGACATTATCGTCGATACGCTGGCCCCGGATGCCCCTTTGGTCACAGAAGAAACTGACAATGTCGGCTCCATTACAGGCCTGATAGGCAATAACGGTGTGACCGACGATGCCACACCGACGCTCACAGGCACCGGCGAAGCAGGTAGTTTTATCAGCATCACTGATAACGGTATTCTGATTGGCATGGTCCTGGTTGATGACAATGGCAACTGGACTTTTACACCGGATATACCGCTCAGCGATGGTGTTCACAATCTGACGCTGACGCAAACTGATGCTGCGGGTAACGTGAGCAGCGAAACAACCGTGCCAACATTTACCGTTGATACCACGCCACCGGAAGGTGCGATTATATCAAGCGTAAATCTTGAAGGTACGACGGTAATGGGTCGTGCAGAGGCAGGAAGCCTGGTTATGATCATTGGTAGCAATAATCAGGTTCTGGGTTCAATAACGGTCGATCAAACCGGCAATTTCGCCATCGCGATTTCCCCCTCACAAACGCACGGCGAAGCGCTAATCGCTAAGATTCAGGACCAGGCAGGAAACATCGGGCCAGATACCCCATTCAATGCGACGAACTCTGGCTATCCTGGCGTACCGGTTATCGTCAGCGTGATGGATAACGTCGACCCATCAACCGGGTCATTGAGCAACAACCAGGCTACCAACGATGATACCCCTACGCTTTCCGGCACCGCCGACGCCAACAGCACGGTTACTATTTACGACAACGGCATACTTATCGTCAGCGTACTGGCTGACGGTAACGGCAACTGGACATGGACTTCCAGCTCCCCGTTATCAGACGAGCTACACGCCTTCAGCGCCACCGCGACAAACCAGTCAGGTACAGGAGGCATGTCACCAGCGTTCAATATCAGCATCGACACCCAGCCACCGTCGCCACCTGATGATCTCAACGTATCTGCTGATGGAACCGTCGTTACCGGAACGACCGAGCCTGGTAATACCGTGGTGATCACCGACGCTAGCAATAACCCTATCGGCAACGGCGTCGCCGGGGCGGATGGGTCATTTACCATCACAATCAACCCGCCGCAGACCAATGGCGAAACCATTAAAGCCATCGCGACCGATCTGGCAGGAAACCCAAGCCTGCCGGAAACGGCGCTTGCGCCAGACATTACCGCGCCACAACCCCCAACAAACCTGTTAGTTAATGGCACTGGCGACCAGGTCACCGGCAAGGCCGAACCCAGCAGTACGGTCAATATTCTGGATCCGGATGGCAATATCATTGGAACGGCAACTGCCAATACGGATGGGGATTTCACCGCAACGCTGGTTCCGCCACAAACCAACGGCGAGACCCTTACGGCAAATGCGACCGATGCCGCAGGCAACAAGGGCGGTAACGCCTCTGTCAACGCACCGGACACCACCGCTCCTGATGCACCGACAGATGTTCTCGTCGCAGGAAATGGTGGAGCGGTTAGCGGGCATGCTGAAGCGGGAAGCACCGTCACCATCAAAGACAGCAACGGAGCTACTATTGGCGTGGGTCAGGCGGACAGCGGCGGCAATTTCACCGTCCAGATCACCCCAGCGAAAATCAACAATGAAACAGTAAACGTCACCGCAACGGACAGCACTGGCAACGAAAGCCTGCCAACTTCGGCTGTTGCCCCGGATCTCACCGCGCCAAACCAACCTATTATTATCGCCGTCACTGACGATGTCGCTGATTTCACCGGCCCCATTAGTAACAACGGATCCACTAACGACGATAAACCCAAAATCGAGGGCACCGCCGAGGCAGGGTCTCAGGTCAAAATTTATGATAATGGCATTTTGTTAACCACTGTCACCGCCGATATCAACGGCAACTGGAACTACACCCCCACCACGGCGCTGAGCCAGGGTGCGCATGTCTTTACGGTAACGGCAACCGATGCCGCCAACAACACCAGCACTGCCGCCAGTTGGAAAATCATTGTCGACAGCATAGCCCCCAGCGTACCGGCCATTACGCTTATCAGCGATGACGTTGGCAGCATCACCGGAGATATCGCCAATAACAACTGGATCACCAACGACAAAACGCCAACAATCTCAGGAACCGGTGAGCCCGGCTCGCTGGTAACGCTGTATGATAATGGCCTGCAAATGGCAGTCTTTTTTATCGACAGGTCGGGCACCTGGAGTTATACCGTCCCAACAGATGAGGCGCTTGACGATCGTGTCCACCGTTTTACGGTGACCGCAACGGATGCCGCCGGGAACGTTGTCACTTCCCCCAATCCTGTCATCGTGACCGTTGATACCCTGGCACCCACAGCGCCCGTCATTGTGAGCGCCACGGACGACGTTGGGAATTCACCCGTCGATCTGAGCACCAATAGCCGTTCAAACGATACCCTGCCGCTGCTGAAAGGTACCGGGTTAGCCGGCTCTACCATTACGCTCTACGATGGTGCCACGCCAATAGGTACCACCACGGTCCTGGCAGGAGGAAGCTGGAGTTTCCAGGTTACTCAACCGTTGAGTGAAGGGCCACATACGCTGTCGGCTATCGCAACCGACGCGGCGGGTAACGCCAGTAGCGCCGGGAACTTCACGCTGACCATTGATACAACTCCCCCCGTCGCCCCTGTCATCTCATCAGCGGAAGGTCTGGTTGGCAGCACCACACAGACGCTGATTAACGGTGGCAGCACGAAAAGCGTCGAACCCACACTTTCCGGAACCGGCGAACCGGGTGCAACCATTACTATTTATGATAATAACGCCCCGATTGGCACTACCCTCGTACAGCCAAATGGGACATGGACTTTTACGCCAGACGCTCCGCTTCTGGACGGCCCACACAAATTCACCGCCACGGCGACTGACGTAGCAGGCAATGTGGGGATCCCATCCGCTGGCTTTACGCTGACGGTGGATAATCTACCACCAGCGAAACCCGAACCACCGACCATCACTGATGATGCCAATCCGATAACCGGAATTATCACCAACGGCATCACCAACGATACCACGCCAACCTTTAGCGGTACGGGAAGCGCCGGGGATCTGATTACCATTTATCTTAGCGGTACTCCGCCATTGCAAGGTACGGCAACGGTTGGCGCAGACGGCACCTGGAGCTTTACGCCCCCCGCCCCTGTAGCCCCAGGCAGTTACCAGATAACCGTCACCGCAACCGATCCAGCTGGCAACGTCAGCCTGCCATCAGTAGCGACCAACCTGGAAATCGACACCACGCCATCTGCTCCTCCGGTTATTATCGCCGCCAATGATAACGTCGGCGGTTTCCAGGGGGATCTCGCCCCCAACGCGATAACCGATGACACAACCCCAACCATTCGCGGAACCGGCATCAGCGGAGACATCATCACCCTGTACAACGGCAGTACGGTGATCGGCACCACAACGGTGGTTGGCGGCGTCTGGAGTATCACTCCCGGAACTGCGCTAGCAAACGGAAGCTACACACTGACCGCCACCGCCACCGATGCGGCAGGTAACGCCAGCGGCAGCTCAAACAGCGTCTCGTTTACGGTTAACACAACAACGCTGACTCAGCCGCAGGTAACGAATATTCAGGATAACGTCGGGGTCATTACCGGTTCACTGACCAGCGGCGGTGTGACGGACGATACCACCCCGACGATTAGTGGGACCGGCACGCCGGGCAGTACCGTATTCATTTATGAGGGTAGCAATCCTGTTGCTACTGCCACCGTTGCCGCAAATGGCACCTGGAGTGTGGATGTTTCCCTCACACCAAATACCACCCACACGCTAACTTTCGGTGCCGAAGATGCCGCTGGTAACGTGCTGGCGGCAGGCAATCCGGTGACGTTGAAGGTTGATACGCTGCCCCCCGGCGACCCAATCGTTACTAGCATTAACCCTGATGGTACACAGGTAAGCGGTACGGCCGAAATTGGCAGCACCGTCATTATTCGCAACGGAACGACGATTCTCGGTCAGGGAGTCACAGACGGTTCAGGAAATTACTCCATCACGATTTCACCGGCGCAAACGGCAGGTCAGGCACTGAATGCCATCGCCCAGGATCCTGCGGGTAACCAGAGCAATCCCACGCCGTTTACCGCTGCCACATCCAGCGTGCCACACCCGCCGACTCTTGACATCGTGGACGACGTTGCCCCCGGCATGGGCTTTATCGGCAACGGTAAAACCACCAACGACACCTTACCGCTGTTGCAAGGAACCGCCACGGCGGGAGCAACGGTCAGCATTTTCCAGAACGGCGCACTCCTCACCACGGTAACTGCCGATGCCGTTTCTGGCGCATGGAGTTATCAACTGCCTACGGCGCTGACAAACGGCACAACTTATAATTTCAGCGTGTCACAAACCGTCAACTCAATATCCAGCGGCCAGTCACCCAATTATGCCATTACCATCGACACCACCGCGCCACTGGCACCGACCATCACCAGCATTATCGACGACGCTTCACCTGGCACCGGGTCGCTGGATAAAGGGCAAATTACCAATGACTCACGCCCAACCTTAAACGGAACCGGCGAAGCGGGCGCAACCATCACCCTCTACGATAACGGTATCGCTTATGCCACAACCACGGTAAACAGCAACGGATTCTGGAGCTTTACTCCAGCAGAAGGATTGGGAGAAGGCACGCATGACTTCACCGTGCGCGCCACCGACGCGGCGGGTAATCAGGGAGTCGCATCCGACGATTTTCGGATCATTGTCGATACCTTAGTCCCGGACGCGCCGTCCATTGTGACGGTAACGGACAACGTTGGCACGACCCAGACACTCACCTCCGGGCAGTCAACCAACGATAACACCCCGACGTTTGCTGGTGTCACCGAAGCAGACTCTGTGGTCACTATTCGCGATAATGGCGCAGTGATCGGCACGGTGATCAGCGACGGAAGTGGCAACTGGAGTTTTACGCCAGCCCCTGCGCTCAGTGAAGGCAACCACTCGCTGACGGCAACCGTCACGGATGGCGCAGGCAACATCAGCCCAGCGACGCCACCGTTCGTACTGGTCGTCGACACGCTACCGCCCGCCGCACCGCTCATCACCTCAGTCATTGACGATCAACCTGGTAATACATCGCTGGCTAACGGGCAACTGACCAACGACGCACAGCCTACGCTGAACGGCAAAGGGGAAGCCGGTGCGACGATCACGATAAAAGATAAGGGCGTCGCAATAGGTACTGCACAGGTAGACGAATCGGGCAACTGGACTTTTACACCGGAAAACGCGCTAGGTCAGGGGCAGCACGTCTTCACCGCAACGGCCACCGATCTGGCCGGTAATACCGGGGGAGCGTCTTCATCCTTTACCCTTGAACTGGATTCTATTGCTCCCGTAGCGCCGGTCATCAGTACGGTGCAAGACAACACGGCCCCTACCACTGGGCCGATCAGTAACGGTCAAACGACGAACGAAACCCGCCCGGCACTGAGTGGCAGCGGTGAAGTTGGCGCAACCATTACCGTCCTGAGCGACGGTCAGCCCATTGGCACCACCACCGTCGGCGCAGGCGGCACTTGGAGTTTTACCCCAACGGCTGCGCTGAGTAACGGTCCTCATACGCTGACCGTTACCGCCACCGACAGCGCGGGCAATACCAGTTCTGCCTCTACTGGCTTTACGCTCACGATTGATACCGTATCGCCGAACGCACCAATTATCACTCAGGTCACCGATGATGTCGGTCCGCTGACCGGAAATCTGAACAACGGTCAGGCGACAAACGATGCGCGCCCTACCCTCAGCGGCACGGCGGAGGCCAATTCAACGGTCAAAATTTACGACAACGGTACGCTGATCGGCACCGTTTCGGCAGACGGGGGCGGAGCATGGATTTTCACGCCGGGAACAGCGCTGAGCAACGGTAACCACACGCTGACAGTGACATCTACGGACGCGGCCAGCAACGTCAGCTCTTCGTCTGCCGGGTTTGCCCTCATTGTAGACACTATCATCCCGCTGGCACCGACCATCATTCAGGCATTTGATGACGTACTTCCGGGCACCGGTACGCTGTCGAGTGGTGCCTGGACCAACGACACCCGCCCCGTACTGAGCGGTTCGGCAGAGGCTAACGCCCGGATTGCCATTTACGACAATGGCACGCTGCTGACTACGGTAACGGCAACGATAGATGGCTCCTGGGAATATCTGCTCACCACGTTGGGTAACGGCCAGCATGTCTTTACCGCGATTGCCACGGATGCCGCCGGGAACGTCAGTCCCATTTCAAGCGAATTTATTATCAACGTTGACACGATCGCGCCATCAGCGCCGCTCCTGACCTCGGTTGTGGATGACGTCGCAGGCGGTGTGTTCAACGCGGGGCTTAATAACGGGCAACTGACTAACGATGCCCGACCAACGCTCAACGGTACCGCCGAAGCGGGCAGCACCGTCAGTATCTATGACGGAAGCACCCTGCTGGGCACGGCGCTGGTGCAAAGTAATAACAGTTGGGTGTTTACCCCCACCACACCGCTGGTAAATGGCGCACATACCTTTACCGTCACCGCCACCGACGCGGCAGGCAATATCAGCAGTGCGTCGGCGGGCTTCACCATTAACGTAGATAGCACCGCCCCCACGCAGCCATCAATTAGCAGTATTGTTGATGATGTCGGGCCCAACACCGGGGTGATTGGCAGCAATCAGCCTACCAATGACGCACGCCCAACGTTAAACGGCACCACGGAAGTTAACGCGCGAGTCGATATTTATGATAATGGCATCCTGGTAACCAGCGTAACGGCGGACGGCAGTGGCAACTGGAATTACACGCCACCTACGGCGCTGGGTCAGGGAACGCATTCCTTCACCATCACAGCAACAGATGCCGCAGGTAATACCAGCGGGCTATCGTCTGCCACCGCAATTGTGGTCGATACCGTCGCACCGGGTATTCCAACCGGCCTGACGGTAAACGCCAACGGGACCGCACTGACCGGCGTTGCCGAAGCGAACAGTACGGTGATCATCACCTCCAGCAGCGGAACCGTACTTGGCACCGCAACCGCCAATGCTGCCGGTAACTTCACCTTTACCTTGAATCCTCCACAAATCAGTGGGCAAACGCTGCTGGTTAGCGCTCAGGATGCCGCCGGTAACATCGGTACCCCAGGCAACGTACTGGCACCGTTTACCGGTGTTCCGCCAGCGCCGATTATTTCCAGCGTATTTGACGACGTTGGCACGATTACTGGTCTGATCGCGGCAGGGAAAACCACCAATGATACCCGTCCAGCCCTTAGCGGAACGGCGCAGGCTAACGCCATCGTCAGCCTCTACAACAACGGGTCGTTGATGGGCACAACGACCGCCGACGGCAATGGGCTCTGGAGCTTTACCCCATCCGGTGCCCTCAGCGAGGGTAACCACGCATTTACCGCCACTGCAACAAACGCCAACGGCGCAAGCGGGTTGTCGGGCTCGTTTAGCGTGATTGTGGATACCACGCCACCACCAGCACCGTCAGTGCTAATCAGCGCTGACGGAGGAACCGTCAGCGGTATTGCCGAAGCGGGCAGCACAGTGACTATCTCCCTGCCCGGCGGCGGCAGCGTAACGGCTATCGCCAACAGCAGCGGTGTTTACAGCGTCACCTTACCGGTACGCCAGATTGAAGGTCAGTCGCTGTCCGCCACTGCAACCGATGCTGCGGGTAACACCTCTTCACCAACAAACATTATCGCACCGGTATTGCCGCTGTTGGCCGAAGACAACATCACCCGCCTGGCATTACAAACCGACGTCACGGTCACTAACGAGCACAAAAGCGACTATGGTTTCCTGCTGGTCGACGCGCTGGGTAATGTGGCGAACGTGCTGGGAGACAACACTGCTGCCGTCAACTTCAGCATCCAGCCTGGCGGCAGCGGCTCCATCACCATCAATGCGGCGGCGACAGGCATTGTGCTGTCGCTACTGAGCACCATGGAGATTGTTATCCAGCGCTTTGACTCTACGCTCAACGCCTGGGTTACGGTGGTCGATACCGGTAAACCCGATTTTGCCGATCTGTTAACGCTCAGCGCCTCCGGCGTAACGCTCAACTATGACAAGCTCACCGGCGGGGACTACCGCGTGGTCAGCTACAACACCAGCCTACTGGCAACCGGTGCTTTCACCAGCCTGGACGTGGCGGTGGTCAAAACCAGCGCCGGAACCATTACCGGCGGTCTGACGGGATCCGGTAACATCATCACCGATACCGACCCCACCAACGGGCAGGATAACGCCCCTTCCGGCACGCGGGTGACGTCGATTACCGATGGCAACGGGAATACAGTGAACATCCCGGCAGGCGGAGCGGACATTCAGGGTAAGTACGGCATCCTGCATATTAACCAGGACGGCAGTTATACCTACACACTCACGAATACCTCGACATCGGTGTACGGGCGTTCCGAAAGCTTTACCTATACGCTGACGCATGGCAGTGACCACTCATCGGCAAAACTGGTGGTGACGCTGGGTCAGACCCCAACAACCAGCACTGTAACGGCGGCAGACGATGTTGCTACGCTAACTTATGGGACGCAGGTCATCGCGGTCGAGCACTTGCCGTCACAGCAAACCGGCTTCACGCTCGCCAATGTCGGTCTGGGTAATGTCCTGGACGTTAGCCTGGTAAACGGTTTGACCAACCCGATCAAATTCAACGTTGATGACGGCGCGACCCGTACATTGACCGTTCAGGCTAACGTCCTCGGCGTTACGCTTGGCGGTTTTGATCTCTATGTCTACCGCTTCAATGACGCCATTCAGCAGTATGAGCAATACCGGGTACAACCGAACTGGGTCACCGCGCTACTCGGCGGAAGCTCAAAGGCGTATACCATCACGCTGCCGGGTGGGGACTACCTGTTCTTACTTAACGCCTCCGGTGGTCTGACACTACTGACCGGCTACACCCTGAATATTCAGGCCGATCACACCTACGCGGTGGACAGCCTGAGTACCTCAACCAATGGCAACATTCTGGCCAATGATTCCGCTCCCGCTAATACGGTGATCACCGAAGTGAACGGCGTCGGGGTCAGTGGGACAGGCACCACCAGCATTGTTGGGCAGTATGGCACGCTGACTATCGATGCGAAGGGTAACTACACCTATACGCTAAAAAGCGGACTGGGTGCGGACAGCATTAATACCCCGGACAGCTTTGTGTACACGGTCAAGGCGCCAAACGGTGATATCGGCAGCGCATCCCTGAACATCAAGGCAACCCCGCAAGCGCTGGATGCCGTGAACGATACCAGCAGCCAGATGGCGGTCACCACGCTGCAGGATACTTCTCAACCCTTTAGTGATGCCAGCGTCGGCTCTGCCAGTTGGACCACGGTGCTGGGGCCCAGCTCAAAAAGCGGCTCCGGCTTCGTTGAAGTTGCGGCGGGTACGGCTGTGCAAAACGTGGTGCTGCATTTTAACGTGGCATCTTTGCTAACACTGGGCGGATTGAATGTGACCTGGGCGTTGTACGACAGCCAAGGCGTTAAAGTTGCCGGTGATTCATTTAACGGTGGATTACTGATTGGCGGCAATCTTGATATCGCCCTGAACGGACTGGTGCTGCACGCTGGTAATTATCGCCTCGATTACACCGGTAACGCCGGTGCGCTTGGGCTCGGCACCATCACCATCACCCCCAGCGTGAAAGGCGCGATAGTCGATCTTGATAACTTCGAAACCGCTGGCGCGAATAGCGTCACTGGCAATATCTATGACGGAGACCATATCGCCAGCGTGCACACCCTGCTGACGGTGATCGGTGCAGGCGGCAGCACCGCCACGCTGGATCCGCTGGGCAGTAGCACCGCCAGCGCCACCATTAATGGGTTGTATGGCAAGCTGACGATCGGCATTGATGGGCATTACACCTATGCCCTCAACAGCGATGTTTCACTGGAGTCCATCAAAACCAAAGAGACATTCACCTACACCCTTAATGACCAGAACGGCCATACCGATACCGCCTCGTTGACCATCGACATGAACCCACAGATCGTCAGCACGGTCGATGCAGATCGCCTCATCGGCAGCGTTTACGGCGATACGCTGATTTATCACCTGCTTAGCGCCAATGATGCCACCGGCGGCAACGGAACCACGGACACCTGGGCCAACTTCTCACTGGCGCAGGGAGACAAAATCGATATCGGCGACCTGCTGGTGGGCTGGAACGGGCAGAACGCCACGCTCGGCAACTATCTCACGGTAACCACCAACGGCAGTAACACCGTACTGTCCATCGACCGTGACGGTACAGGTACAACGTATCATTCGACTACCCTCGTAACACTGGAAAGCGTTCACATCACGCTCGATGAGCTGGTTCAACAAAATCATATTGTGACCTGACATTAGCGCCAAAACTTTATAACTACAGCCCCGGATGCCAAGACATTCGGGGCAATAACAGTCTTCACGGCCGTATTTTGTAAGGGATAAACGATGAGAAATGTCACCCCTGTCGCTTTACTGCTGGCATTAACGCTCTGTTCGGAACGGGTTAATGCCGAAGATGAACCGCAAATCATCACCCCGGAAGGGCTGGCGACCAGCCAGATGCTCCCCTCACTGGATGGCTCGGTGGCCGATCTACCGCTGAGCGCTGCCGCACCCGGCAATCTGACACTGAACGATGCGGTAAGCCGCGCCGTGAGCTGGCATCCTGCGATCCGTGAATCCATCGGTAAACTGCTTTCACAAAATGAGCAGATCGACGTGGCGAAATCGAAATATTATCCGCAGGTCACCGCCGGAATGAACAACGGCTACAGCAATACCTATAACGATCATGGTTTCAGCCCGTCGCTAGTGATCTCGGTGTCGCAAATGCTGTATGACTTTGGCAAAGTCGCCAGCCAGGTGCGCGCCGAAACTGCGGGAGCTGCGCAGCAACAGGCCAACGTATTACTCAGTATTGATACCGTCGCCCACGAAACCGCCAACGCCATTGTGCAGGTTCAGTCATGGCAACAAATGGTCGATGCCGCCGAAGCGCAACTCTCCGCTCTAAACGGCATTGGCAGGCTGACCCGACAACGCAACGATGAAGGGGCCACGTCGCTTTCTGACGTAGTACAAACCGATGCGCGTATCGAGTCTGCCCGTTCACAGCTGGCGCAGTATCAGGCGAATCTAGACAGTAGCAAGGCAACGCTGATGAGCTTTCTTGGCTGGAATTCACTCAACGGCATCAGCAACGAATTCCCGGTGAAACTGGACAGCAGTTGCGACGTAGCCAAACCTGATGACAGGCTAGTTCCTGCGGTGCTAGCGGCTTGGGCGCAGGCCAATGTCGCGCAGGCAAATCTCGATTACGCCAACGCACAGATGACGCCGACCATCTCGCTCGAACCTTCCGTGCAGCATTATCTCAATGACAAATATCCCAGCCATGAGGTGCTCGACAAAACGCAGTACTCCACATGGGTAAAAGTAGAGATGCCGCTGTATCAAGGAGGCGGACTCACCGCCCGCCGCAACGCTGCTGGCCATGCGGTAGATTCAGCGCAATATTCCATCCAGCGTACCCGACTCGACGTGCGCCAGAAATTGCTCGAATCCCGCAGCCAGGCGATGAGCCTTGCCACCGCTTTGCAGATCCTCCGCCGTCAACAGCGGCTGAGTGAACAAACCCGCGAGCTGTATCAGCAACAATATCTGGACCTCGGTTCTCGTCCACTGCTCGACGTGCTCAACGCCGAGCAGGAAGTGTATCAGGCCCGCTTTGCCGAACTGCAAACCCAAAGCCAGCTTCGTCAACTCCAGCTGAACTGCCTCTACAATACCGGTGCGTTGCGCCAGGCGTTCGCCCTCAACAATCGCAGCATCCAGTCGGTGGAGATTCAGCTATGAGCCGCATCGATCCCGTTGCTGAAGAGATGATTGGCGAACCTGCCCTGAGCCAGTGGGCGCAGGCCATTACCCACATTGCCAGCCACTATCGCGTCACCTGCTCACCCGGCGCGATACAGGCCAATGCCCCGTGGTTTAACGGAAAGAACAAAACCCTCGCCCTGACGCAGTTGGCACGTCAGGCGGGGCTGTCATTTCATGCGCTGGACACCACGAAGCAGGTATTCAGCCAGTGGCGTTTACCGGTGGTGGCGGAACTGCGCGATGGCCAAATCATGGTGATAGAGCACTTCAACGGTGAAGATGCCCTGGATGTGTTTGTCATCGCCGAAGAAGGCCAGCGCAACCGGCTGGCGCTTGCGGAGCTGCTGCCGGAGATCCACACCATCACCGCACTACGCCCGCTGTCGGCGCTAAAAGACAGTCGGGTTGACCGCTATATTTCGCGCTTTAAGCCCGACTGGATGCGCGAACTGGTGTTGCAGGACATCCGGCCTTACCTGCCGGTGATGATCGCCGCGTTCCTGATTAACGTCCTGTCGCTCGCCGGGATTATCTTCTCGATGCAGGTTTACGATCGGGTGATCCCGGCCCAGTCATATCCCACACTGTATGTCCTCTCGACCGGGGTGCTGGTGGCGGTGCTGTTCGGCTTTTTACTGCGCGAAGCGCGCACCCATATCATGGATGTACTCGGCAAACGTGCAGATATGCGCATTTCCGATCGCGTCTTCAGCCATGCCCTGCGCCTGCGTAACAGCGCCGTCCCCCGCTCCACCGGAAGCTTTATATCCCAGCTCCGTGAGCTGGAGCAGGTGCGTGAGATGATCACCTCCTCGACCATGTCGACCATCGTCGATCTGCCCTTTTTCTTTCTGTTTATCGTTGTGCTGGCCTGCATCGCTCCGCCGCTGGCGTGGATAGCGCCCGTCGCCGCGATTCTGATGATCCTGCCAGGACTGCTGCTACAAAAAAAACTGGCGGTGCTCGCTAATCAGGCGGCGCACGAGTCCACGCTGCGTAACGCGGTACTGGTCGAGAGCGTTCAGGGCCTCGAGGACATCAAGCTGATGCAAGCGGAGAACCGCTTTTTGCAGCAGTGGAACAGCTACATCCGCATTACCGGCGAGTCCGGGCTGCGTACGCGCAAGCTAACTCAGGGGCTGATTGGCTGGGGCATGTCGGTGCAAAGCCTGGTATACGCCGCCATTATTATGTTCGGCGCGCCAATGGTCATTGAAGGCACAATGACCACCGGCGCGGTTGTGGCGGCCTCGATGCTCGGTTCGAGAATGATCGCCCCAATGGCGAATCTGTGCGGCGTGCTTGCCCGTTGGCAGCAGGTCAAGGCGGCGAAGATGGGACTGGACAGTATTATGCAGCTCCCCACCGAAACCCAGCACGATGAGAATCGGGTACATCAGGAGATCTTTCGCGGGCACTATCTGTTTGAGAACGCGCATTTTCGCTACCACAGTGACGACCAGCGAGTGCCGCTGCGCATCTCCCGCTTTGAGGTTATGCCAGGGGAGCGCATCGCCATCCTCGGACGTAACGGTGCGGGGAAATCTACTCTGCTGCAGGCCATGGCGGGCGGCGTGGAGATTATTCAGGGCGACGTCCGGCTCGATAACCTGAGTCTGGCGCAAATTGATATGGCCGATTTACGCAGGAACATCGGCTTTCTCAGCCAAAATGCGCGACTTTTTTTTGGCACCCTGCGTGAGAACCTGACTCTCGGCGCACCGCATGCCAGCGATACACAGATATTCGACGCGCTGGAGGTCTGCGGCGCAGCCACCTTTGTTAAACAGCTCGCCAAAGGGCTGGGCCACCCGATTATGGAAGGCGGCAACGGCCTCTCCGGCGGACAGAGGCAGTCCATTCTGCTGGCGAGAATGCTACTGCGTTCGCCCAATATTGTGCTGCTCGACGAACCAAGCGCCTCACTGGATGAACATACCGAGCGGGAGTTTATCCAGCGATTGAATCAGTGGCTCGGCAACCGCACGCTGATTGTCGCCACCCATCGCGTGCCGGTACTGGAACTGGTCGATCGCGTGGTGGTGTTAAAAGAAGGTCAGTTGGTAATGGATGCCCCGAAAGCACAAGCGCTGAACGCGAGTCGGGCACCTGCACAACCTCACGGTCGGGAGTGGAAAAATGAAAACCAATCCGCATGATGCCGCCATGGACGACCTCGATATCCGCCGCGAACAGCGCTTTTCCGGGGCCAGCCGCATTATCCTGCTCAGCACATTGTTGTTTGCCATCCTCGGCATCTGGGCATACTTCGGCAAGTTGGATGAAGTCTCCACCGGCAACGGCAAAGTGATCCCCAGCTCTCGCGAACAGGTGTTGCAGTCGCTTGACGGCGGGATCCTCGCTGAACTGACTGTGCGCGAAGGGGACAAAGTGCAGGCCAATCAAGTCGTGGCCCGCCTCGACCCAACCCGCTCGGAATCCAACGTCGGTGAAAGCGCCGCCCGCTACCGCGCCTCGCTGGCCTCCAGCGCGCGGCTCAACGCCGAAGTCAACGATCTGGTGCTGACGTTTCCCGATGCGCTGAAAGCTTGGCCGGACCTTATCGCCTCCGAGACCCGGTTGTATAAAAGCCGTCGGGCTCAGCTTGCTGACTCGATGGTAGAACTGCAGGATGCGCTGGTATCAGTGAACAAAGAGCTGGCGATCACCCAACGGCTGGAGAAAAGCGGTGCCGCCAGCCATGTTGAAGTACTGCGCCTGCAGCGGCAAAAAAGTGACCTCGGGCTGAAAATCACCGACCTTCGCTCGCAATATTTCGTACAGGCACGGGAAGCGCTGTCGAAAGCCAACGCCGAAGTGGATATGCTGGCGGCCATTTTGAAAGGACGCGAGGATTCCGTCACCCGCCTGACCGTCCGAGCCCCGATGCGCGGCATCGTGAAAAACATTCAGGTCACCACCATTGGCGGCGTGATCCCTCCCAACGGCGAGATGATGGAGATTGTACCGGTGGACGATCATCTGCTGATTGAAACCCGCCTGTCACCGCGCGATATCGCTTTTATTCACCCCGGGCAGCGAGCGCTGGTGAAGATCACCGCCTATGACTACGCCATCTACGGCGGGCTGGAAGGCGTGGTCGAAACTATCTCCCCGGACACCATTCAGGACAAAGTGAAGCCGGAAATCTTTTACTACCGCGTATTTATCCGCACCCATCAGGACTATTTGCAGAATAAACTGGGGCGTCATTTCTCTATCGTTCCGGGTATGATTGCCACAGTGGATATAAAAACAGGTGAAAAAACCATCGTTGACTATTTAATCAAACCGTTTAACCGTGCAAAAGAAGCGCTACGCGAACGGTAAATCGTTGAGGATAAGGGGTTGCAGGGGCTGGTCACGCATGTCACAAGTCTGTTATACTTGCTCTAACACATTGGGGCTGATTCTGGATTCGACGGGATTTGCGAAACCCAAGGTGCATGCCGAGGGGCGGTTGGCCTCGTAAAAAGCCGCAAAAAAATAGTCGCAAACGACGAAAACTACGCTTTAGCAGCTTAATAACCTGCTAAGAGCCCTCTCTCCCTAGCTTCCGCTCTTAAGACGGGGATCAAGAGAGGTCAAACCCAAAAGAGATCGCGCGGATGTCCTGCCTGGGGCTGAAGTGCTAAAACTAATCAGGCTAGTTCGTTAGTGGCGTGTCTGTCCGCAGCTGGCGTGCGAATGTAAAGACTGACTAAGCATGTAGTACCGAGGATGTAGGAATTTCGGACGCGGGTTCAACTCCCGCCAGCTCCACCAAACATTCATTCATGATGCATCATGAACCTTAAAAAAGCCTGTAACTTCAACGAGTTGCAGGCTTTTTTGTTGCATGTGTGGTCATGATCTCTGTATGAATCTTGACCTTTTGGCACCATGTTTAGCACCACGGTATCGTGGGGCTAAAAAAGCGTGGTGCTAAAACATGCCTAAGCAACTGAAACCCTTAACAAATGTGGGGATCGCTGGCGCGAAGCCCCGTAGCACGGACTATGAGCTACGGGACGGTGAAGGCCTGTACTTGCTGGTTAAGACTTCAGGGAGGAAGGCCTGGCATTTCGAGTATTATCATCCCGTCACCAAAAAGCGCACCAAAACCAGCCTTGGCCCTTACCCGGTCGTTACACTGGCCATGGCTCGCGAAACTCGCACGAAGTACAGACGACTGCTCTGGCAGGGCATCGATCCCCGTCAACACTTAGCAGGAATAGCCGAAGAAAAACGCATCCAGAATGAATGCACGCTGGAAAAAGTTGCGGAACAGTGGCTCAAAGAGAAAAAACGGACCAGCGATCTTAGCGAAGACCACGCCAAAGATGTCTGGCGCTCGCTGGAGATGCACGTCTTCCCTTCTCTGGGTAACACGCCCGTCACTGAGATCCGCCCCAAAATGCTCAAGGAACACCTCACACCACTGGAAGAACAAGGCATCCTCGAAACGTTGCGGCGGGTCATCTCACGGCTCAATGAAATCTTCCGCTTTGCCATCTCCGAAGAGCTCATCGAGTTCAATCCGGCTGACAACCTGGTTGCCCGCTTTAAGAAACCGAAAAAGCAGAACATGCCCGCCCTTCACCCCAGCGAACTGGGCAGGCTAATGCTGGCACTACAGAACGCCTCAATCCGCAAGGAAACCCGCTGCCTGATCGAATGGGAGCTACTGACCTGGGTTCGCCCCGGCGAAGCCGTTAGCGCCCGCTGGTGCGACATCGATATGAAAAAAGCGGAATGGCGCATCCCCGAGACCTTTATGAAGATGAACCGTTCACACACGGTGCCGCTCAGCAAACAGGCGCTGCGCGTTCTTCAGATAATGGAGCCCGTCAGCCGCCATCGCCCGTGGGTCTTCCCCAGCATTCGCAAACCGCTGGAGCATATGCACCAGCAGACCGCGAACGCCGCGCTTATCCGTATGGGGTTCGGCGGTGAGCTGGTCGCCCACGGCATGCGCAGCATCGCCAGAACGGCGGGAGCAGGTCATTTTCCCCGTGAAGTTCTGGAGTCTGCGCTGGCACACCAGAAAGAAGACGAGATCGAAGCGGCCTACAACCGCAGCGACTACCTGGAACAAAGGCGACCGCTGATGCAGTGGTGGGGAAACTACGTTGATGCTGCCAGACGGCAGGCGCTGCTCGGTGCAGAAGAACCGCTGCAAATCGTGGAAGGAGAATAATGTGACCAGTCCCATTCGTCAGAATCTTTTTGAACGAGAATGTGATATGCCGCTGCTGGAAGCGCGGCATCTCGCGCTTCTGCTTCTCGGCCTCGATGCTTCCCAACCAGCAAACGCCCTGCCGGAAGAACATCAAGAGAATTATCGTATCCTGCACGACGCCATCAGCCGCACCATCAAAGCCACTGGCATGGTCAGTGCCCCGGCGAATAAACGCATGTTCTATGCCGATGAAATGTTCGCGCTGGCCTGGCGGCTTATTGATGACGAACTCACGCCGCCAGAAATTAAGGCTCGCAGCCTGAAGGCGGTGATGAAACTGTCGCGTAACAGCCGTGGACGCAAGTGGCTGAAAACGCTCGGTGATGAAGCGCTACCGGACCTCACTGCTTCAGCACAACCTTCCCTGCGTGGAATGCATAAGCGCGATAAGGCGCGGGAGAATACTGCCCGACTCTGCTGGCTGCTGGTTCAGCTTCTGGTTGAGGAGACTGACGGGCGTTATGGGACGTCTGATAAACCGGCTTCGGATCGGATACTTCGGAAGCTGAAGGTATTGGTTCAAGAGCGGGAATTACCGTCGGATGGGCTTGGGAGAGGGACGTTTTATGAGGTATTGAAGATGGGGCGGGATAAAGAGTAGCTCCCAGAAGAGTACAAAATCAAATCACCTTATAAAAATAAACGAAGCATTGAACAAATCACACACGTCGTAATATGTTATAGTAAATTGCCTAGGCAAACTGATTAAAATATTATGGATGAGGGTAATCCCGTGCATTTAGAATTTTTAACCATCAAGAATTATAGAAAGTTTCGCTCTACGGATAATAAAGTATGCTTCGTTAAACCAGAAGTTATAGATATGACAATAGAAGGTGAGCAATCAAAATCAGTGATTGCACCATCGACAACCTTAATAATTGGTAAGAATAACGCAGGTAAAACAACTGTCATCAATGCACTTAAAATGCTATGCGGAAACGAACAACCCTTAGCATCTGACTTTAACTTATCATACTTAAATGAGTTATTTAGTCTTTACAAACGATCTTATAATATTGATCAAGATACAAAGTTCGAACAATTAGAAACACCGACATTAGAGTTTACATTAGCAATTAAAGTAGATTTCAACGATAATGATTTAATGACGAACCTATCACCTTTTATATCAATTAGTGAGGGTGAGAGTGGAACTTCCGTGAGTATACGCATTGTAGTCAAAATTGTTTATTCTGAAGAAACTGCTTTTAAAGAGGAAGTTAAGAGGATCTTTAATTTAAAAAATTCAGAAGGGAATACACTAGATCATAAACAGCAGTTTGAAATGTTTTACTTAATGCTTTCAAAAGACACTAACTGTTTTAAAAAGGAGGGAAATCTTTATCAAACTAATTTTATCGATATATTAGGTGAACCTGCAGAAAAATTCTCACTTAAAAAATTAATTAACATCAAAGAAATAAAAGCCAATCGTCATCTTAAAGAAGGAGTTCTTAGCGATGTTTTCAATAAGATAGTTTCATTTCAATTCACTAATGACACTAAATCTCGCACAGGTTTGGAATCCAGTATTCATCTGATTAACCAGCAAATATCTTTAAGTGTAGGTGCAAAAAGCACTGATATATCGCAGGTTCTATGTGAGATAGAGCACTCAAATAAAGTAGATTTAAATCTATCGGGAAATGTTAGTTATGATGCGATAATGAAAGGACTGATAAAATATAATTTTATAGATGGTGAAGATTATATCCCCGAAGATCAGTTTGGCTTAGGATATATAAACCTATTAAATATAATCGGTGAAATAATTCATTTTGTAGATAGCTATGAAGACAAAAGTCATTTTAGTAAAGTTAATCTACTATTTATTGAAGAGCCTGAAGCATTCATGCACCCTCACATGCAAGAGTTCTTTATTAAACGTATTGATAATGCAGTAAAAAAAGCTTTGGAGATAGCAAACAATTCTTCGGTTATAAAAAAAACTCTTCAATGCCAGATAGCTATTACAACCCACTCTTCTCACATCGTTAATAGCAAAATCCATAGTAGCAATACATTCAACAATCTTAATTACTTAACTTCAATAAAAAAATGCACAAAAGCCATTAACCTGACTGATGAATGCGTAGTCTCTAGTGAAGATAATGATGCTAATGAAAAACTCAAATTTATAAAAAAACATATAAAATACAAAGTGTCAGAGTTGTTTTTTTCAGACGCAATTATCTTTGTTGAAGGTATTACTGAGGAGACTTTGTTACATTATTATTTGGAAAAGCATCCAATTCTTAGTAACTACTATATATCAGTATTCAATATCAATGGCGCTCACGGCAAATTATACTTTCCATTAGCAAAACAACTTTGTGTCCCTAGTCTAATTGTGACCGACATAGATATCAAGCGTGAAAAATGTGAAAAATGCAAAGCACATAAAGAAAATGAAACGTGTCTAAGATGTGGTCAACAGGCAAAAAATGGAGATATACCTTTCCGTCCGGGTACTGCACCAACTTTTTATCAAATCACAAGTCTCAGTGGTCGAACTACGACTAATGCGACACTTAAAGAATTGAACATAAAACTCAAAGATAAATCTGAAGAAGAAGCAGGCCAATTAGATAATATAGAATTCTTTAGTGACGAAAACCTTTATGTTGTATTTCAAAAAGATCCAATTGAAGGCCAGTACGCAACTAGCTTCGAAGAGGCTTTAATTTTGACAAATTATAACAACGATGCACTTAATGAAGCACTAAATGAATGTAAACCTGGAATTTATCAAGAAATATTGAATAGTAGTGGTAAAAAATCCAATAAAAATTTAATCTCTCACTCTTATAAATTACAGAAAAAACTTTCTGATAGTAAAAGTGATTTTTCTAACAAATTGTTATTTAATTTCCTCTCAGCGGAAGACACTGAATACTTACCAAAATTACCAAATTATCTTGAGGATGGATTAAAATGGCTTGCATTTAAAATACAAAGAGATAGTGCAACTCCGGCAAATGAATACGGTATAGCCGTTAACCAAGATGTTGTAATCCCGAAAATTGAAATTACGGCGGAGATAGCTGATGCTAACAAATGAAATTAAAGAACTAGAGGTGCAAAAAAGCGTCATCAATCATGTTGATAATTTCAACAGTTTTCGTTTCAATGCTGGTGCTGGTGCTGGTAAAACCTATGCGCTGATAGAAACTCTTAAATATGTCACTATAAATAAAATCATAGCTACTAGAAGCCCCCAAAAAATAGCCTGCATTACCTATACCAATGTTGCGGTAAATGAAATAAAGAAACGGTTAGGAAATTCAGAAGTAGTTCACGTTTCAACTATTCACGAAATGTTGTGGGATATAATCAAAAGAGCCCAACCACAGCTTTTGATATGTCATAAGGAAAAGATAATCAATGTGATAGATGAAAATAAAAAAGAACTTAATCATTCTGAAAAAGCGAAATTTTTTATCAACCTTGATGAACCCGAAAAGCAAACATTCATTCAGTATATTTTTCAGACTAAAGATATTTTTTATCGTTATAAAGATCATAGCGCTGCATCTTTTAAAAAAGCTTATGGGGATTCAACAATTGAGAAACCTTCTCATCTAGATAGTTTTTTAAAAAATGTTTCTAACTTTAAATTCGTTGTCAGTATGTTTTATAAAATCCAAAGACTTGAAGAGTGTCTTGCCAGGATTGAATCTAATAAAGAAAATCGTGTTTATTATGACAGTAAGGTCAATATCGATAGACTTCATTATATGAAGTTCAGTCATGATACTCTACTTGAGTATGGGTTAAAACTAGTCAAAACTTATCCAATGCTATGTCGTATTATTATTGACAGTTACCCTTATTTTTTCATTGATGAATATCAAGATACAAATAGTCATGTTGTTGGTTTTTTTAAAACTCTTTATGATTTTTCAAATCAAAATAATAAGAAATGGATGGTAGGTTACTTTGGCGACACGGCCCAATGTATTTATGATGATGGAGTAGGAGAAAATATCACAAAACTTCATAGCGGACTTTATGAAATAGATAAAATATTTAACCGCCGCTCACATCAACAAATAATTGATGTTGCAAACAAAATTCGCGCAGATAAAATAGTTCAAATACCCATTTCGTCAGAGAGTAATAAAGGTTCCGTTATTTTTTCTCATCATCAATCCAAGGGAAAAATGGAAATAGCAAAAGAGTTTCTCTCACATTATAAATCTTATTTAGACCAAACCAGTAAAGGTAGGGATAATGACGATTGCAAGATCCACTGCCTAGTGTTAACTAATAGGCTCATGGCGCAGTTCAATGATTTCGACAATGTTTACCAAGCATATCAAAACTCAACGATCTATCATGAAAACCTAAATACTCAAGTGTTATCCAAGCAATTAGAAAAACTCCACCCAACCATATTGATTATCTATAACCTAACAAAGTTATATCAAGACATTCTTCAAAATAATGTTTCTTATCACTGTATTTTTGGAGCTTATGGTGAGGGACTAAGTTTTTCTTCTGCAAATTCAATTTTACGTGAACTGCAAAATAAAGAAATTGTATCACTTAATGACTGGATTGAACTAATAACAGACCGTCTTGAATATAGTGAAGAAAAAAGTTCTCTAGAAAAAATACTAATAAACCGCATTAACTCTGACAAAGAAAAAACCTTGTCACCCCATTTATTTAAGTCTGCAATTATAAACAGCATAAATTTACTCATGAATGATATGTCTGAAGATGAAACTGTAGCTAAAGGTAAAATACAGAGTATTTTATCCTTACCAATAAAATCTCTAATGAATTGGATTAATTTTATAGATGGCACAGAGATTGGTGATATTATCTACCACACCTACCATGGTACCAAAGGTGAAGAATACAATAATGTTGCTATTATTTTAGAACATAGCTTTGGAAATAAAGATAAGCTTAAATTTAAAAACTATTTCAAATTTCTTCAAGAAAATAAAGAATATCGCGATCATTTGCTAACTGATGATATTTTCAAAGAAAAACATAATAATACTAAAAATTTGCTCTACGTGGCTTGTTCACGAGCAATAAAAAACTTAAGAATATTATATTTAGATGATATCTCAGAAATAAAAGAAGGCATAGAATCAATATTTGGTCAGAGCAACCTCTGGTTATCAGATTCGGATAACATAACTGTGTAACCTCTTATCTATCAACAATAAGTATAGGCATGGTTGTGTAATAGTTATAACTTGTGTTTTTTGCAAGTTAAATTATATACATAACACTGCCTATCTTTCTTATTAAACTATAGACAAAATTAATTTGTAAAACAATTTATACACATCGGAGTATTATGCAGGAACACAACCTACAACTGTAGGTTAATGAGAATTCTACATCATTTGGACGCAGTGAATGAATTATCGCTAACGGTATTATTTTAAACGCTTATAACGAACTGTAGACTAGCGCCCGTTGATATGAAACGTTCGTAGTAGTGCATTACCACCCGCTTACCTGCGCAGATTTCATTCAAACATAGGCGATGTTAAATAACCCATTAATTTTCAACTAGTTAATTTATTGTCATTATTACTGGCAATAAACAATCATTTTTCGGACTCATTATTTTCTATCCGGACTTTACTTTTTCACCCGGACCTATACCTCCCCTTCCCGTTCCGCGCTATAACCGCTCCGACACTCTGTTCCCGTGAGGTGCAATCATGAAAACCCGTGCTGACAATAACGATGCTTTTCCCGAAAGCGGCAATGTGCGTATGCGGCAGGTGGTCCAGTTTCTGGCGATGAGCGAATCATCGGTTTACCGCCTGATTAAAGACTCCGACTTTCCCCGCCCCGTCCACCTCTCTTCCCGACTGGTGGTGTTCGATGCCGCTGAAATCCGCCAGTGGCAGCAGCGCCGCACCGCCATCCGTTAATCCACGCTCAGGGATGAGCCGACCGATACCTCATCATGAAACGCGCCCCCTTCCTCAACAAGCAGTCTCCTGACCGCACGCTCGAAGTGGTGATCCTGGCCGGAAGCCAGGCATGGGAGACCTCACGCGCCTGGCGAAAAGATCCCGACCGGGAAGATGATGTTCCCCCGGTGGTACTCGGCCCGGATGAACTGGCCGATCTGGATAATCTGACCATTATCAGACCCGACACGCTCTACGTCCGGGTACTCCGCACCGGCGATATCCACGAAGAGGAGTTGCTGAAAATCGCCGTAAAACTGGCACATGCGGATGTGCAGATGGCCCGGCTGATGAGCCCCGACGGTGAGCTGCTGGAGGACTGGAGCGGTCAGCTTGCACGCCTGCGGCAGGAAAGGCCTTCTGACATCCTGCCGGAGCACTTCCGCCTCGATGAAGAGGCGCTGTGGTTTGATAAGCTCACCGAACGCCGCGACGGAGAAAGCGACGTCCAGCCCCAGCGCATCTGTTCCCCTCTGCGCGTCACCGCCATCACCTGCGACAGCCATGACGGCAGCTATGGACGCCTGCTGGAATGGCACACCACCACCGGGCAGTTGCGGCGCTGGGCCATGCCGATGGCGATGCTCAGCGGCAACGGCGAGGAGCTGCGGCGCATCCTGCTGGAGAACGGCCTGACCTACATCTCCACCCGCCCCGCCCTACGCAGCCTGCTGTGCGAATACATCTCACGGTCACTCCCCGGACGCCGGGTCACCTGCGTGGAGAAAACCGGCTGGCACAATGGCGTGTACGTGCTCCCGGATGAAGTTATCGGTCCCGGTGGTGACAATGTCATCCTTCAGGGCAGCCACTACCTGACTGGTGGCTTTACGCAGGCAGGGACGCTGGCAGAGTGGCAGGAGCAGGTCGCCGCACTCTGTGCAGGCAATTCACGGCTGGTCTTTGCCGTCTGCTGTGCGCTGGCCGCCCCGCTGCTGCGCCTGACCGGAACGGGCGGCGGAGGCTTCCATCTGCGCGGTGAGTCCACTGACGGTAAAACCACAGTGATGAAAGTGGCCGCTTCCGTCTGTGGCGGGACGGATTACTGGCACTCATGGCGGGCCACCGGGAATGCGCTGGAGGGAATTGCCAGCCGACACAATGATGCCCTGCTGCCGCTCGATGAACTGCGCGAAGTGGACCCGCGTGAAGCCGGGATGATTGCCTATATGCTGGCGAACGGCCAGGGCAAGGGGCGTGCACGTACCGATGGCGAAGTGCGTAACCGCAGGCACTGGACGCTGCTGCTGTTCTCCACCGGGGAATTGTCGCTGGCGGAACATACCGAACGCGCCGGGGAGCGCCTCTACGCCGGAATGGACGTGCGCATGGTACAAATCCCCAGCGACACCGGGCATCATGGCGCGTTTGAGCAGCTACACGGCTTTGCCAGCGGCCAGCAGTTCGCCGATGCCCTGTGCGACCGGGTCGCCCGCTTCCACGGCACCGCCTTTCGTGCCTGGCTGGCCTTCCTCACCCACGACCTGGACGCCAGCACCACGCTGGCGAGAGAGTTACTTCGCCGCTACCAGACCGCCCTGATGCCGGACAACGCCGGAAACCAGGTGCAGCGCATCGTGGCCCGTTTTGCCCTGCTGGCGGCGGCCGGAGAGATAGCGACGCTGCACGGCATCACGGGCTGGCAGGAAGGTACGGCGTATGAGGCGGTGCAGATCTGCCTGCTCGCCTGGCTGAACGAACGCGGCCATATTGCCAACCAGGAAGATGAAGGCGTGCTGGCGCAGATCAAGCGGTTCATCACCGCGCACCAGTACAGCCGTTTTGCCTCGTGGGACGGCCCGGACCGCCCGCTGAATATGGTGGGCTTTCGCCGGGTGGAAAAAGATCCGCTGACGGGTGAAGAGCACACACTGTTTCACATCCTGCCGGAGGGCTGGCGGGAAATGTGCCGGGGATTCAGTCCCGCCAGAGCGGCCAGATTATGTCTGGAAGCAGAATGCCTGCTGCCCGGCAGCGACGGGAAATACCAGTCGCAGGTTCGCCTGCCGGAGATCGGCAAAGCCAGGGTCTACCGGCTCACCTCCCGCATCCTCAGTATCTGAGTGCAGTCTCGCGTGTCTTAAAAAAAGGTGGTACAGGGTGGGACAAGTGGTACACGCAGAGCTGGCGCGGGTTTCAGCGTCCCACATTACAGAATTTGGTTTAAAAAAAGTGGTACAGGGTGGGACAGCCGTTGCTGAATCTGTCCCACTTTTCAGACTGGCATTTTTCAGGTGGTACAGCGCAAAGCCACGGCAGGCGCGGTTGTACCACTTGTCCCACCTATACCACCTCAAAAACAGAAGGAATGAAAATGGCGAAAAGGGACTGCAAAGGCTGAAAGGAAGGGAGAATAAGGGGTAATGGGCCTACCCCTAAATAAAGGTGAGATTCGTAACTAATTTATACTCATTATAACTTTACCAAGTTACAATTAAAGTTATATATCTTGGTTCTATACCTTTTTTGTGGCACCATGCATCAAACCGTTCCCTATTTGATGACAGATATGCACCATCTGTATCATTTTTAATAACAAAAATGACCTTTTTAATAGGCTCTAATAGATCGCCATCCAAGACAAATTCCATTGTCTTCGTTAAATTACTCGCCATCTCTTTAGCTTCATCAATTGTGCAATCAAGGACTTCACACAGCTCCTCATTAATTTTCAACATACCTCCATCACACATTAATTGGATGAACATATCATATTCACTATTAGTTATAGCATTTGGCTCCCACTCAATATGCTCTGCTCTTTCAAGAGTCTTTTCTTTATACTCAATTGTAGGGTAGCGCCAGCCGACTTGTCCATTATGTTCCGCGGGAATAGCAAGCATTAAGGGGCTGACATTTTCCATTGAAACTCCATCTCCCCATGGAAGTTGACTATCACAAAAAATGGATATTTTAGACCAAATTAACTCCATCATCATACGGATAGATTTAAATCGAGTCGATCCAATAACAACCCACTCACGCTCTTGATTAGTCATTATGAATGGTAACCCACATCCTTTTACCAAGCTAAAGTTATTGGATGTTATCAGAGATGGCAAACCAGGAACTCCTAAACCCGCTCCATTACCATACTCAGCGTATAATTCCTCAAGCGAATCAATAAATGCAGTACGTAAACCATATTCAGTTTCATAGCCACCATATCCCTGAATAATCGTTACTGGTGCATAAATTTCCTGAATTAAGGTATACATTAAAATTTGGTCTTTTACATCCAAATACTTCAGATCATTATATGAACCAGGAGCTTTTCTCCCTGTAATTTGCGAAAAATGATGCCCTGCAAGAAAAACATTAGGTTGAAATCCTTCATCATCAATTTTTCGAGAAAAATCTTCGGTAAAAGCCTTTTTCAATTCTCGCAGATGCAAGAAAGCATCCTTTAAATCATTTTTCCTTAAAGTTTTTTTAATTTCGAATATACATAATACCTGAGTTATCTCATAGATAAATTGTTCTGTCTTACCATATCTTTTACCATCACCAACAACAAGCATAGCATCTATTTGTTGAGGGAATATTACATCTGCAACAGTGATAAATCCAGATACAACTTTAAGCCCTAAATATTTTGGAATCACATAATCTTGATTAACACCTTCCTTAGTTATAGCTTCATATGCACTACCTAAGGTTGGCATATGAGGCATATCAACATCTTTTAGAGAATCAATTTCTGCCGCAACAAATGCCTCCAAAATGTCCGATACTTTTTCAAACATACCTCATCCTTAATTTAAATTAAAAGGAATAAAATAGAATTCTTTGTTTAAGACCTTTATATGGAAACAAGTTAACAATTGCATGTAATACAACAACCATTCAATTATTTTTTATCCTTATCCAAAAAATCAAATAAAAATTTCCTTTTATCATCAGATAGCTGATCAAGTTTTAAAGCTAATTCAATTATTGATGGGGATAATAATTTAGTATGTTCTTGATCACGTTCAACACAATCGGTTTCATCAATTAATGCCGCGAGGGTTTGTTTAAGGAGAATCCCCCTCTGCACATCAGAGAGATGTTCCGCCAAAGTCACTAATAGTTTTAATTCTTTTGTAACTCGCATATCGCGCGTGGAAGGCTCAACATCCCCACCCAAAAGCCAAGCAGGCTGCACACCTGTAACACGAGCAATCTTATGTAATTGTTCAATCCCAGTAGGGAGCGAGTCCCCAGCAATGTATCCGCGGATTGTGGAGTAAGGTATCCCACTTTTTTGGGCAAGATCGCGCATCGAATCACCCGTTCTCGCGAGTAACTCGGCTAATCTTGTACTAAATTCACTCTTAATCATCACGCCCCAACTCTGTAACCGCATGAATAATCAGAAAAAAAGAAAAGATTTCGAAAATTAGATATTTATAGCTTTTGTTTTTCTAATTTTCGATCTAATCTATCTGTATAAATTGCAGACAATCACCCTCTGCAAACCCAACTGCTGAGCATCGCATACTCAGGGCTGAATTGCCACGTATCCGCTCGTCCTGAAAACCGCTCAGTTCACAAAAACACGCCACAAGCGGGGATAACAAAGAAAGCAGTATGAGCCATAGCTGTTTATCGCCATTACCGGAGCCCCAGACGCTTACGCCTGTCATGCCTTAACCTCTGTCTCATAAGTCTGTGCGCTCCGGGCCTTTTACCCGGAGGACACCTTATGTGGACAGTCAGCCTCGCTGAGGCGTTTATTCATGTATTCCAGGCCGCAGGCAAAATCTTCCTCGACATGATGACGGGACTTATCCCGATGCTCATCTGCCTGCTGCTGGCCATCAACTTCCTGATGAAGCTGGTCGGCACCGTACGGATGGAGAAGGTCGCGGCCCTGCTCGGCCGCTCGCGCATCCTCACCTACGGCGTGCTGCCGGTGCTCGGCTGGTTCTTTATGAGCAGCCCCGGCGCGCTGACCCTCGGCAAGCTCTTACCTGAGAAGAGCAAGCCCGGCTATGAGGATGCGCTCGGTACCACCGCCCATCCGCTTACCAGCCTGTTTCCCCACGTGGTACCGTCGGAGCTGTTCGTCTGGCTTGGCGTCGCCGCCGGGATTAAGGCGCTCGGCCTGCCCGTCACTTCACTGGCGCTGCGCTATATCGCCGCCGCCATGCTGATTGGTTTAATCCGCGGGATTATCACCGAGTACCTGTTCCTGCGCCTCAGCAAACGGGGGAACGAACCATGATGACCTACTGCGCGCGTATCGTCGCTATCGGCCTGTTTGTCGCCGATGGCCTCACCGACAAAATGCTCATCACCTTCGACAGCAACGGGCCGAAGGACTGTCTGGACTACTCCCTGTCACTGGAACCGACCATGCGGGAAGAAAATCTGTTCATTCTGCCAGGCGATACCCTGCTGCTGGCCGGATACAGCTACCTCATTACGGCTGTGGGCAGAGAAGCACAGCAGTCGCTGTTTGAGCTCGGCCATCTGACGATGAAATTTGACGGCAGCCTGAATGCCTTCCATCCCGGCGTGGTCCATCTGTCCGGCCCGGTGCCATTGCTCCCGGCCCTGCACGGAGAACTGATGATTGCGGAGGGACGACCATGAACACGGTACTCATTCCCCCTGGTCCCGGCGGCTACGGCAAGGGGCTGTGGCTGCCCGTTGGCAGCGGCAAAAAGGTACTGTCGCTGACCGGACGCGAAATCCATCCGGTGGCGATAGAAATCAGCGCGCTCACCGAATCGGAAATTGTCAACGGCTTCGCTGATATCCCACCGGATAACGACATTCTGTGCGTGGTGATTAACTGCGCCGGGTCCCTGCGCTGCGGCCTGTATCCGCAGAAGGGCATCCCGACCATCAACGTGCTCCCCACCTGGCGCGCCGGGCCGCTGGCGCAGTTTATTAGCGAGGAGAACTACGTCTCCGGCGTGACGATGGAGCAACTGGTTCTGGTGGATACCGCCGAAGCCCCGGACGGTGAACCGGAATCCGTGCCTGTCGCTGCGCCACGGGTCATCATCACTCCGCCGCCTCCACGTGGCGCGGAGAAACTGGTGCGCATGGTCGAGCAGACCGGCACCGCCGTCGGCCATGTTATCGCCCTGCTGTTCGCCGCCAGCCGCGAGGCGGTGGACGTGTCCCTGCGCAACGTTATCCCGTTTATGGCCTTTGTCTCGCTGCTGATTGCGCTGGTGCAGGAGACCGCGCTCGGCAGCCTGATTGCCCACGCCCTGACGCCGCTGGCGAACTCGTTGTGGGGGCTGGTGCTGCTGTCGCTCATCTGCGGCATTCCGTTCCTCTCGCCGGTGCTCGGGCCGGGTGCGGCCATCTCGCAGGTGATTGGCGTGATGATTGGCACGCAGATTGGCGCGGGCGCAATATCCCCGGCCTTTGCCCTGCCCGCCCTGTTTGCCATCAACGTGCAGGTCGGCTGCGACTTTGTCCCTGTAGGACTCTCCATGCAGGAGGCAAAGCCGGAGACTATCGCGAAGGGCGTCCCCGCCTTTCTGCTTTCGCGTCAGTTAACCGGACCGCTGGCCGTCATCATCGGCTGGCTGTTTTCCCTGGGCTTATTCTGAGGACTCAAATATGAACAAAATCAGAACCGCCGTGGTCGGTGCGGGTATCTACGGCAAACACCATATGAATGCGTACCGCCATAACCCGGACACGGTGCTGGTCGCCATCTGCGACACCGATGCAGAACGCTGCGACGACCTCGCCATGTCATACGGCATCATGGGCTATACCCGGCTGGAAACGCTGCTGGAAGAGGAAGCCATCGACGTGGTCTCGGTGGCGACACCGGATCCGTACCACACCGAATCCATCCTCACCGCCCTGCGCCACGGCAAACATGTGCTGGCGGAAAAGCCGCTCGCCACCTCGGTACGCGAGTGTGAGCTTATCGTGGAGATGGCGCAGCAGCGGGACCTGCTGGTCGGCGTCGATTTCCACAAGCGCTGGGACCCGGCGGTAATGCGCATTAAGGCCGAACTGGAGAAGCCGGAAGCCGGGCGCATCCTGCGCGGCCATATCAGCATGGACGACGTGATTAGCGTGCCGACGGAGTGGCTGGACTGGGCGGGCGCAAGCTCTCCGGTATGGTTTCTCGGTTCCCACTGCTTTGACCTTGTACGGTATCTCTCCGGCCAGGAGGTGGTGTCGGTGTATGCCGTCGGGCAGAAGCGGCTGACGGTCGAATGCGGCCTCGACACCTTCGACAGCGTGCAGAGCCTGCTGACAATGGCCGATGGCAGTTCGTGGGTGGTGGAAAACTCGTGGGTGCTGCCGGAGGGCTTTCCGAAGGACAACGACGGGCGTATTGATATCCTCTGCGAGGCAACCTATATCCGCAGCACCTCGCAGCATCGCGGGCTGGAAATCACCACGCCGGGCATGACGCTCACACCCAACAGCTATTTCATCAACTACCGCAACGGCGTTGCCAGCGGTTTCGGTATCGACCCGATAAACGACTTTGTACGGGCCGTCAGGAACAAGTCACCCTACCCGATCACCGCCGTAGACGGGCTGGCGGTAAGCCGGATCTGCGAGGCGGTACACCGCAGTCTGGAGAGCGGCAAACCTGAACACTCATAATGTCATAACTTTAAGGGCTGTGCCTTTATGCTATGTCAGAATGGTAAGGCCCTTAACCCAGCTATCAAGTCAAAGTGCAGGGATTATTAGAAAGCATGGTCCGATGTGAGCGAACAACGGACATTCAGAATGCATACTTACATTGTCCTGTCTTATAGATGGGAATCGTTAAAAAACTCAATAAAAAGTAGCTAAACTAACTATCTTGGAGTTGTCGCCTGTTATGGCTGTTACCCTATATATTAAGCTATTTCCTTTAAAGGATTCTACCATGTATCCACCGTCTTCAAACTGCTTGAGTTGGACCTTATTCCCTAATAAATCGATGCCGTTTTTATAATAGCAAAAACGTACATTGCCAAATTTCTCATCTTTAGGCTTGGTGGATTTAATACTTCTGAAGCATGAGGAAACGTCCTCGTTATAATAAATTGGTATATTTATTCGCAACTCTATTTTTTTGACAGAATGCTCAGAGATAGTAGTAGGGGATTGTAAATTGTCTAAGGTTTTATTGTCTAAAGGGTTGAACATGCTAGTGTAACTCACCGCAGCGTCGTTCTTAATTAATTCGACTTCGATTTTTTTTATTGTAACAGGCCTGCTCATGTTATTTGATACTTCAAGGATTATCGAAGCGGGGCCAGCAAATCTAGTATAATCTCCATATAGTGCTTTGGGCACATAAATATCTTTGTTTAATTCTAATTCGGAACTGGCTACAAAGCCTGTATTAACGGCCACCTCAAGCTTATCTGTTTCTGGTTTAAATTGATTATAAGAGGTAAATGCAGCAAGAATTAGCCCGGACATGGCTATAATAGTGTTTATATCTTCACGTTTCATTAACATCGTCACGGTTCATTAATGTCTAAAAATTAATTTTAAAAGCCATTATATATCAAAGATGTAATTTTCCTAGGAGAGATGTCCGCTCCTAACACTCATCAGACATTTGAGATCTTCCTTTTCCCACCGAGTCACTAGCATGAATTGCAGTAACTAAACCGAGATGTCTATCCCGGAATTTGGATATTGGCAGTATCCTCTTGATACTTATGCTACTGCCGTGTAAGCGACCGTCTCTCTGACATGTTCCTTGGTAAAAGCATGCAGCAGATGGCCTGGGGTTCCGCCAAGCCCCCTACGCTGCGCAATGATTTCGTCATAGTAGATAGGGGCTTTGACAATGATAAAATCCATATGGAGTATTTATCAAATCCCTATGAATAATCGAGCCACCAGCGCGAAGGGAGTTAATCCACGATTCAGACTGAAGGCATAATCTTATGGTTATTCCGACATCTGGCACACAGTCGCGCCAGATGTCGTTCTGTTCGTCTAACCTCAATGATGTTGCAACAACTCCTGTGATATCTTCCTTGCCTCAACAGCCGGATCCGCCGCATGCGTGATCGCTGATCCCACAATCACCACATCCGGACCTAACAGCGCATAGTCCTTCACCGTCTGGCTGCTGATGCCGCCTGCGACGGCAATCCGGGCTTTCCGGCGCGCCTTCAGCATCGTTATCAAATCATCAATCGGCTTGCGTCCCGCCGCCTGCTGGTCGGTGCCGGTGTGTACCGCCAGCATATCCGCCCCCGCTTCTTCTAGCAGGCGGACCCGCGCGGGCAGATCGTCGACGCAGATCATATCCACCACCACTTGTTTTCCCGTCTCTTTTGCCGCCCGGATACACGCTTGGATCGTTAAAACATCCGTCACGCCCAGAACCGTAACGTAGTCTGCGCCAGCATCAAATAACAGCCGGGACTCGAAATATCCCCCATCCATAATTTTCGCATCCGCCAGTACTTCCTTATGCGGATATTTTTCTTTAATGGCTTTAATTGCGTTCACGCCTTCCCGAATTAGAAAAGGCGTGCCCACTTCAATAATATCAACGTCGTCAACCACCTTATCAATAAATACCAGCGCTTCAGGCAGGGTTAACTCGTCCAGGGCAAGCTGTAATTTCATGTTGGTTTCCTTGTGTCGAATGACTTATTCGAGGTTGGCGTGCAGCGCAAAGCCTTTGGTTAAGCGATATCCCGTCGACTGCGCCAGATTCACAATCATGGCGTCGCCCAGCACCATGACCGCCTCTTCAAACAGGCTGCCGCCGGGCAGAATACCTTTCACATTCTCAGGTCCATCCGGCAGTTTGTCGGTATAGGCCGGGATCCTGATCACCACATCCGCCAGATTCCCCAACGTGGACTCGGGGAAAATGGTCAGCAGGGCCACGGTGCCGCCCAGCTTCTTCGCTTTCGCTGCCACATTCACCAGCGAAGCCGTTTCGCCCGATGCGCTGGCCAGCAGCAGCAGGTCGCCTTTTTGCAGCGCAGGCGTCACCACATCGCCGACAACATGCACCTTCAGGCCGATATGCATCAGGCGCATCGCAAAAGCTTTCAGCATCAACAGCGAACGGCCTGCGCCAAAAACAAATATCGCGTTCGCGTCAGCAATGGCCTGCTCCAGACACGCCAGCGCAGCGCCATCAATCCGCGACATCACCTGATTCAGGTCGCTACAGGCAACGCCTGCAACAGATTGCGTTTCCATCATGCGTCCTCCTGACAGAGCGGGAATAAATCATCCTCATACTGGAGCATCCCCATGATTTCCCGGACATAGTTATCGACATGCCCCAGAAAATGAAAACGTTCCGGTGCGGCGCGGTAGCGCTGGTAAAGCGGCGTATCGAAGGTGATGCCAAGATGCGGGTTCTCTTTGACGGTGGCGAATTTGATGCGCGGAATACGCGGGTAGTAGTGATTCTTGCGCACGCAGAGCTGCCCGTTCTCTTCCACGATGTAGCAGGCCATACCGTGGTAAAACTGCACCGTGTCGTAGTGAACCGCGCAGGGTTTATACGCCAGGTTGCTGAACACCAGCGGCCCGTCACCGATATTGATTGAGCAGTGGCCGTAATTCGGCGGCACGATAATGCTCTGCCCCTCCTTCACCACCGCCACGATAAGATCGCCCACCAGCAGATCTTTTGGCGGGACGGCAAAATCCGGCGACTTTTGCAGGATATATGCCGCCGTACCCTTAATCACCTCATACACTTCCGGATGGGTGTTGCGCCGCGTGTCGTTATAGCCGTGATAATGACCGCTGGTTTTCTTGCGCTCATGGCCAATCGTTCCCGGCATGATGATGGTGATGTCATACTGATACTGGTCAGCAGCAAGCCGTTCGTGATCCTCCGCAAAGCTGAGCCCGCGATAAACATCGTAAGTCGGTTCATCACGCTGTGCTTCAGTGAACTCCGGTAATACCACCGCCATCTGTCCGGCGCTTTTGCGGCCAAAGCCGAGATAGTTCAGCGGCGGTTTCAGCGCCATCACGCCGTCGTCATCGAGATACAGCGGCAAGCCGCTGTGGTGTAGCTGTTTCATTTTGCCTCCTGTGTATACGCGTTAGCTGCGCGGATCGCTTCTTTCAGCCGATCGGATTTCATACCAAAGACGCTCTGGATGTTGTTCCCGACCTCGACGACGCCCGCCGCGCCAAGCTGTTTCAGCAGCGCTTTGTCCACCAGCGTCTTATCCGTCACGTCAATGCGCAGACGCGACATGCAGGCTTCGATGCTGGTCATATTTCCCAGCCCGCCATAGGCCAGAATGATGCCGCTCACCAGGTCGTCCTGTTCGTTTTCCTGCGCCACAGCGTTTTCTTCGACTTCACGCCCCGGCGTCAGCAAATTCCAGCGGCGGATGGCAAAGGTAAACAGGGCGTAGTACAGCGCTCCCATCACCAGCCCGACCGGAAACACCATGTACCAGTGAGGCGCTCGCGGCAGGACGCCAAAGAACAGATAGTCGATAAGCCCGCCGGAGAAAGAGAGCCCGATGTGCACGCGGAACCACTCCATCAGCAGGAACACCAGCCCCGCTAAGACGGCGTGAATGCCATACAGCACAGGCGCAACAAACAGGAAGGAGAACTCAATCGGCTCGGTGATGCCGCAAACAATGGAGGTGATCGCGCCAGAGAGCATAATGCCCTTCACCCGCGCTCTGTTTTCCGGGCTGGCGCAGCGGTAGATCGCCAGCGCAATCGCCGGAATGCAGAACATCTTGATCGGCGTCAGCCCGGCCATAAAGGTTCCGGCGGTAATCGGCACCTGGTCTTTCAGCTGGGCAAAGAAGATGAGTTGGTCGCCATGCACCACCTGCCCGGCTTTGTTCACGTACTCGCCAAACTGCAGCCAGAACGTCGGCCACCAGACATGGTTAAGGCCAAACGGGATCAGCAGCCGCTCGACAAAACCGAACAGGAAGGCGGACACGCCCGGCCCCTGCACCGTCATGGTATTCGACAGGCCATTAATCAGATGCTGAACCGGCGGCCAGACCACCGCCATCACCAGCCCGACAAACAGCGCGGCGAAGGAGGTCACTATCGGCACAAATCGCTTGCCGGAGAAGAACTCCAGCCATGAAGGAAGCTGGATGCGGTAATAGCGTTTATACAGCCAGGCGGCAATAATCCCGATAATGATGCCGCCAAACACGCCGGTCTGCAGCGAAGGGATGCCCAGCACCATCGTGTAGTCACGCACCTGCGCCACCGATTCGGGCGTGATCCCCAGAAACTGGCCGATGGTGACGTTCATAATCAAAAACCCGGCGATCGCCGACAGCCCGGCAATGCCCTGATCGTCACTAAGTCCCACCGCCACGCCGACCGCAAACAGCAGCGGCAGGTTGGCGAAAATCGCACTGCCCGCTTCCGCCATCAGCTTCAGCACGTGAACCAGCCAGTCAGTGCCGAGAAACGGCAGGCTGGCGACAATATTGGGATCCTGAAAGCTAACACCAAAAGCCAGCAAAATACCGGCGGCAGGCAGCATGGCAATGGGGATCATGAGCGATCGCCCGATGCTTTGTAACATTTGCAGAAGGTTGAATCTTTTCATCTCGATCTCCTGAGCGCGTCTTTATGACAGGGATTCGCACAACAGCAGGTTCTGCTCCGAACACCTTCAGTATCCGAACCCGAGATGATTAAAAAAACAGCAATCAAAGACGAAAGTTATTTCCGGTTTTCGCTTAAAACCGGAAAATTTATGAGGACAATCACGCCAGAAACCGTCAGAAAGGGATAAAAGAGGAAATCGCGTTCGGCGGGAGGGCATCACATGAATATCTTCGAGGCGCATTTTCGCAGGCTGCACGCCCGCTACGGCGCAGGTCAGACGCACGAATTACAGATGCAGGAGATCGCCGCCATCTTCGGCTGTTCGGTGCGTAATTGCCGTATTGCGCTGAAAAAGATGCATCAGGAAAAATGGCTCGACTGGCAGCCGCAGCGCGGACGCGGCAAGCGCTCACGGCTCCACCTGTTAACCTCGCCGGAAAAGCTGTTCAGCCAGAATGTCAATAAGCTGCTGGAGAAGCAGGATTACGGCAACGTGCTGCGGTTTATCGGCAACGACAAGTATCTGCTGGATCGCCTGAACCTGTGGCGCTTTGGGGTACAGGATAAAAGCAGCGAAACGCGGGTACGCATCCCCTACTATCGCAATCTGGATCCGCTTAACCCGCTCGTCCCCCTGCGACGGACCGAACGCCACCTCCTGCGCCAGTGCCTGAGCGGACTGACGCGCTATGACGCCGTTCAGGGCAAGATCGTCCCTGATATCGCCCACTACTGGACCCACAACGAGGACTTTACCCGCTGGGAGTTCTGGCTGAAATCCACCACCCGCTTTGCCGATGGCAGCGAACTGGATGCCTGCGCCGTTCAGCACTGCCTGCTCGCCGCCAGCCAGAGCCCGCAGTTCGCCCCGCTTTTCAGCTCAATAAAAACCATTACCGCTAGCGCGCCATGGCATCTGGCGATTGAAACGCATCATCCTGTCAGGCGGCTCGACTGCCTGCTCGCCACCCAGCCGACAATGCTGTTTGATTACCAGCACGGACACATCCGCTGTACCGGCGCTTTCCATCTTCAGGAGCACAGCGACAACTTTATGGTTCTGCGGCGCAATCAACACTGGCACCAGGCGCGGCCCGGACTGGAGGAGATCACCATTTTCACCTGGGCACCGCAGCATATCAGCATGAGCTTTATTCCCCTGCTACGGGGCGAGGAGGCACAGGATGACCGCCCGCTCAACGAGCGTAGTCTGGAGCAGGGCTGCTGCTTTGTGCTGCTCGACGGTGATGGGGCCTTTGCAGATGAGGCCGGAAGACGATTTATCAATTACCTGCTGCAACCTGTCGAACTCCTCAGCCAGACGCAGCTTCCCGACGAATACGCGCGCATCCTCTCCGTGGCTCAGGGCATGCTGCCGCAGTGGAACCACCGCCCGGTGGATTTCGGCGGGATCACCGCGCCGTTTAACCTGCGTCAGCCGGTTATCATCAGCACCTTTCAGCAGCCGGAACTGGTGGAGCTTGCCGGGGCGATTCACCGCCTACTTGAGCGCTGGCATATTCGCGCCGAAATACGGATCGACGCGTTTGATAGCTTTAACAGCCAGCCGCGCCCTCCTGCGGATATCTGGCTCAGTAACTTTATGCTTGATACCCTTTCGGTTCCGGCGTTTCTGGAATGGCTGGCTTCCACCGCGCTGTTTACGCGCTTGCCTGAAGCCCAGCGACAAAACCTGAACACCCTGCTGCCGACGATTCTGAACAGCGACGATGAGCATGCATTCGCCACCATTGCCGCCTTTTTCCATGAGATGACCCACCAGCGATATGTCATTCCTTTGCTGCATCACTGGATGGAATTTGCGACCGAGAAGTCATTTACCTGGCGGGATTTAAATACGCTGGGATGGCCGGATTTCAGCCAACTTTGGCTCGAATAATGCTACGCCCGCAAAAGCTCGCTAAAGGGCCTTTAAAGGCCTTTAAGGGTAAGGGAGGGAAGTGCGCCATTGTGGCTGTCAATTCGTTTCGTCAACACTTAAAAGAACGCGTATAAACTACAACCTCAGCGTTACGGTTAATCCTGAAGAGCTGTGCTTAAAATGTCCTGTAGTCATCACTAAAATGTCCGTACTCATCGTGGAAGCAGTTTAGCGCCTCCAGCCCTTCCTGATTTTCTTCATGCGTGAGAGAACTGGCCTACTTTTTCGTTTCTGGATCAGCGGGAGTTGCGTCCGGCATAACTGCAACATTCCTTGTGGTGCATCGTATCATTCTGCATTCCCAATTCTATTCGTTTAAGTATTTTAGGTACGGCTGAGATAGCCGTGGTTTGGTTTTAACCCTGAGACAAATCTAAAATCTACGCCCGCAAAGGCTCGCTTTAGCGAGCCTTTGCGGGCAGCATTTCTGGATAATTATCCATTAAAGCCTCACCGGAGATGCAAAACACCATCGCTGCGTATACGTAAGCATTGGGTTCACTACTCAATTAGCATTTTTACAAAAAACACAAATGTTTCTTAAGATTGTCTGTAAGTAATTTTTTTGAATTCTGTGGCTCAACATCGCCCGTTACGTTACTAATCACCCTCCGGTCTTCAATCAAAATCGAAGTAAAAGGTAATCAATAGTATTCTATGCTACGTGCCTCTTACATTCCTATTATGTTTGTCATGACTCCGCTTAGTAATAAACTTAAGGCTGCCAAAAACACTTTGATTGATATTAAGTTTAGTAGCAACATCTTGCGCGTCAGATGATTCATCGATAGGTAATATATACAGCATTAGATATTTACAGTCATATTTTTCTACCCGGGTATTATTAATGATAAATCTTTATATTGTTATCATTAAATTCTTTAATTTTAGAGTTCAGCATTTCATTACTCAACCCCTTCACATCCCCATTCAAATTTTTGATGGTATCATTGCCTGAAATGATAAATGAGGAGTTTTTATCCAAATCATAAACAGTTGATGGTAAATTCACTAGCGTAGCGCTCGGCAACTTAATGTCATTCACTTCCGCATTAAAATCACTTACTTTCTCCTTTGCCAAAATCTTATTTTCCGTAGATAAATTCAACCTAGTAACATCTATACCTGATTTTTTTAAAACCAATGGAATATAAAGAATTCCATACTGGCTAACTTCCTCATAATCACTATTAGTCCCGTAAAGAGTTCCATTAATTTTAACAAAATATGTTAATTCTGCTTTAGCATCAGCCTTATTATATTTTTTTAACCATATTTTTCTTTGTATGACCCCCTGTACCATGTATACCTCATCGTACTGCTTGATATCTCCAGCCCTCTCCAGGAAATTTTTTAACCCCTGATAATATTCATCACTGCTTGTATCGGTAACCCAGCGTGAACCTTGAACAACTTGGAATTCTACTGCTGTTTCAGCTGATGCAGCTATCGAGAATATATTACCAAGTCCGACACTACCAGTCGCTCCCACCTTTTTAATTATGCTTCTGGTTATTACTGAATCATTTTTTTCTTCTACAGGTAATTTTGCGGATATAGTGAGCGGTTCTGGTTTTCCGATGTTTTTTAAAATAACAACTCTTCCCACCAGTCTTTTAGGCTCAATTGGTATATCTGTGACCCAAGTAACAGCCTCCCCCCCAGCGTTCATGAGACTGTATTCATCCTTTAAAGAAGTATTATCATTTTCGGTTGCTTTTGCTTTCATATTGCATGATGAGATAAAAAACACTGCAAAAATAGCACCTGTAAATCTATAAATGGACATCATGATATCACCTTTATAAAACGATGTGCCTAAGTAGATTATATCCAATTGCCACTTTATTTCACAATTCCGAATCAATAACAAAAATATTATATATAGGGCATCAGATAAATTTTAATCACATATTACAATTCAACACTAAAACACTCGAACGAACTATAATGAGCTTTTAATAAAAAATAAAACTTATATTCTACAATTCATTCCATGACAGCGTCCCACCAACTACTGTTGGTTTGATAGAGTGTTGAGGTAATGCTAATACAGACGGCCAAAAGCTGCCAAGTAAACGTATTTTAGAAATGTTAGCAAAACACACCTTATCGCTTTGGTTCCCCCCAATGATACGATAACTCTCAGTATTCTCTCCCATATATATACCTACATGCCCCTTGTTTCCGCCAGCACCTTCACGTGAAAAAACCATGATAGCGCCTAGCGTAGGTTGTGTCTTGACGCCAAAATTTAGCCAGTTTCTTGCTTTCAGTGGATTCGATGGTAATGGTTCATCTGGTAAAGTGGTATTAATGCAATGAGCAATGAATAAACCACACCATGGAACTTCATCACCACTATAAGGAAGATTTAGGTCTTCAGCCCATTCTAGTATTTTAACATTAGAACCAACCCCTGGCGTTTCTGTTACACCAAATAAGCGGATTGCTTCAATTAACCAGACAAGATCCACTGGGACAACATTTTCTGGTTGAACACCGCTATTTTCGGGAAACATTTTTGATAAAGTTTTTGGCCCGGGAATACCATCTATGTGCAAATTATTATTCTTCTGAAAAACTTTAACAGCCTTGATGGTTTTTTTTCCATAGAATCCGTCAACCGGCCCAGCATCAATTCCAATTTTATTAAGGCGTGCTTGAATGTCGGCTATTTTCATTTTGTACCCCTCTGTGAAAGAGTAAAAAATCAAATGATGTATTTATTTTTCTAAAAACCGTAATAAACGGTTAAACATTACAATACAATAATTAAAAGTGCCAAGTCCTGCAAGTGGCGTTAAAGTTATAAAAATATCATTAAAATCATAATCTTATTATTTTCAGCACAGAAAAAAATAATAGAAAATCACTTTAAAACAGTCATATATATCGGGAATTGGTATGCATTTCACGTTAATCGAATGAAATATAGTCAGCAGCTTTTCTGCATGGGCGGAATGTTCATTAGAGTACGTAGAACACTTACTGGCTCGAAAGCAAAGCGGCAATCATCAAACCACATGATTCAGGCACAATATCCGTAACCAGTAAGCACATACTCTGAACCACTTAAAAGCATATATCTCAGGGTGCGAATGACTATACCAAGAACAGACTCGAATGATGAAAACGACACTCTTACAATTTCCAGCAAAGTTAGAACCAATACGCCTCAACATTCAACTTAAAAATCAATAAGATACAAAAACCCCTTCCATATCAACATCATCGCCACTCTTTTTGCGCCTTCCCTTCCCCGCAAAAAATCAAAATCCCTAACAAACTCAACCACCTCCCCCACCAATTACAGGGACGCCAGCCCAAAATTCTCCATCGGTGATTACCAGAGTCATCCGATGAAGTCCTAGAAGCCCGCATGGCGCAAGCCCTGCGGGCTTTTTTGTGCCCACTTCCCCATCCGTTATCTTTTACCACTTCGGATAATGAGTAGAACGAGCTTTAGGATGAATGAAAAAATGTCCTGGCGGTGCATTATCTGTTTTCACCAACACCAAGTCCGGTACTTGTTTTTTGCTGTTTTTATTACGAAACAGGTAAACAATAAAAGGAAGGACAAAAACGAGAGCAAAACAGACTATCAGCAACTCTGCATACATCTCGTCCGCGTGAGTTCCCGGCAAAGAAGATGGTGGAATAAAAGAAACAGCAAATGCCAGCACCGAGACGATCAGACCAGAACAGGCGATAAGCAGTTTCACTTTTTTACCACCCGGGATCTGGAAAGCACGCTTTTTATCCTGCTGTTTGCAAACCAGTTGGATATACCCGAGAAACAGCATCAGATAACTGCACAGATAAATAACCACAGTAAGTGAAAGTGCTATCAGGAAAGACATATTGTTACCCCCTCCTGTATTAGTCAGCACAATTAACGCAATTGTTGTGATAATCAATTGGGAGAAAACCAACGCGACCGGCACACCATTTTTATTCACTTTGGCAAACCGGGTGGGTAACAGACCTTTTTGCGCAGTGACCAGCATTCCCCGAGACGGGCCCACAATCCACGACGCAATTTCAGCCAACACACCCAGCATCAGTAAGGCAGCCACGCTCCGAATCGCCCACTCAAAACCCGGCCCGTAAAAACCAATTAATGTACTGAATGCTTGCATGACGCCGGCAGAAAGATTGATCTCATCATGAGGGATCACCGCCGCAACAGACAGACCGCCAACCGAGCTAAGCCCAATAGCCGCAATAACCAGCAGGATCATTGCCAGGGGATAATCCCGGGAAGGGTTGCGCATTTCATTGACGTGGGTTGCCGACGCCTCTACCCCCATATAGCTGAGTACAAAGGCAACAAACACCACCAACGTACCGATCTGGGAAAAATCAGGAAAGAAGGAATGCGTCGATATCTCAATCGCAACAGGTTGACCTTTATAAATCCAGGCCAATGCCAGTACCACCAGTACGACGGCGGGTAATAAAATACCCAAAAAGAAACCAATTTTAGCAATGCGCGCAGTATAACGTGTGCCTTTAAATTGGGTTAGCGCCAGCCCCCATAAAATAATGACGGCGACAACCGTTTTAAGCAGCGGGTCAGTATTAATTTCCGGCCAGTTAAGAATATAAGAGAGTGCGCCCAGCACAAAGTAGAGCATCGGAATAAAGCCAACTGCAATTTGCAGGAAGCTAAAAGAGATCGCTGCAAATCCCCAGCGATCCCCTAGAGTATTAGAAACCCATGCAAAGACACCGCCCTCCTCCCAGCCTTCAACGGTAGCCATTTCCGCGGCACACAAGCCAACAGGAATAAACCAAAAGATCCCCCCCATTAACAGGAAAAAAATAAGGCTAAAACCGGAAGTCGCAAAAGTAGGATATTCATAAACAGCCATAACCATCGAAGCGGTGATGGCAAAAAAACCAAGCAGCGTAAGCTGCCTGGCGGGCACCTGAGTCGTTTTTGTGGACATAAGTCCCTCCGCATCAGCAGGCCTGAGACCTGTGCAGATGTTTATATAGTAACGAAGAGAGCCATGGCACCATGGCTCTCGGGTAGACGAGTGGGGAAGCGACTAACTGTGATTGAAGCCGCCGGCTTCCTCAGCGGTTAAAGGCTGGGTGACGGGATTTTTTTCCAGCGTATCAAGGGTGCGTTTGAGATCGTCAATCAGCAATTCAGCCAGATCCATACTCATGCCATGACGTACAAGGATGCGCTGCACAACCAAATCTTCACGATGGCTGGGCATGGAATAGGCCGGAACCTGCCAGCCACGGCTGCGCAGCCGGTCAGCCAGGTCGAACAGTGTGTATTGGCCATGTTGGAAATTAGATTTCAGTGTCCATGCTAGCGCAGGGATCCCTTTATGGCAGTCGCCATCAAAAACCATTTCAAACGGGCCAATTGCAGCAATTTCCTTCGCCAGATACTGAGCCACGGTATAACAGGACTGATGAATTTTACGATAGCCTTCATAGCCCAGACGCAGGAAGTTGTAGTACTGCGCAACTATCTGTCCACCAGGACGCGAGAAATTCAGTGCAAAGGTCGGCATATTGCCGCCGAGATAGTTAACATTGAAAATAAGATCTTGCGGCAGATCCTCTTTTTCACGCCATACAACCCAGCCCACACCCAGTGGAGCAAGACCAAATTTATGGCCGGAGGCATTAATCGATTTTACTCGCGACAGGCGGAAGTCCCAGACAAGCTCTGGCGCACAAAACGGTGCCAGGAAACCGCCGCTGGCGGCATCAACATGTATTGGGATATCGAGACCGGTCTGCTGGCAAAGCTGTTCCAGCGCATCATTAATTGCTTTTACAGGTTCATACTGACAGGTAAAGGTCACGCCCAGCGTCGGCACAACGCCAATCGTATTTTCATCCACGCGTTTGATGACTTCTTCAGGCGTCATTAACAAACGATCACCTTCCAGCGGGATTTCACGTAGCTCAACATCAAAATAGCGGGCGAATTTGTGCCAGCAAATCTGAACCGGGCCACAAATCATATTCGGCTTATCGGTGGGCTTTCCTGCCAGCTCACGGCGCTTACGCCATTGCCATTTCATCGCCAGACCACCGAGCATCGCGGCTTCTGAAGAACCAATAGTTGAACAGCCCAGAGTGTCAACAGCCGCAGGAGAATGCCACAGGTCGGCAAGCATGGTCACACAACGCCGTTCAATTTCGGCAGTCTGCGGGTACTCATCTTTATCAATCATATTTTTGTCGATGGAGAGATCCATCAACTGGCGAATCTCATCATCAACCCAGGTCTGGCAAAAAGTAGCCAGATTTTGCCGGGAGTTGCCGTCCAGCATCAGCTCATCATGAATTGCATTGTAAACATTACGTGGATTGCTTTCCTGCAGCGGAAACGCTGTTTTAGGCAAGAAGGTTGCCAACTCTATAGAAGCATAGACATCGTCATTTTCAACGGGCTCAATAAGTATTGTCATTGTTAATTCCTCATTCAAAATAGACTATTAAAATTTTTACTTAATCGTACGTACCAACTACTTTACTCTCCCTATGAGTTCACCCAATTTAGCACTCGGGGTTTGATGACATTGTTTAAGGATTTTCGGTACAGAAACAGTTTCCACCTCATGCAGGGAAACATAGTCATCACCTTTAAAATCACTATTTTTATTGACCACCACAAAGGCAATCGCCGTCATATATTTCGAACTCAGGTTTACGAATTCTTTGCAGGTCATATCTTGTGGTGCGACCTCAGTTGCTTCAGCAGCAAAAACACGATTCATCGAGGCTGAAATGGAGACCATCAGAATGACAGTAGAGATAATTATTTTAATGTTCACATACCCTCCTGTGTTTCACATTAATTTTTACCGAGTACTTTATCATCTTTAAAAAACGTCATATTTTTACGCAAGCGAATAAAACCAAAGGAGCTAAAAATCATCTCCAGACCAATAAAAATAGTAGTAAATAGATAAGATTTATCGGCATCCATATTCAGCCAGACGCCAGCGATAAGCAGATCAAAGATGCCAATAAAGACATTCCATCCATAGCCCGGACTACTAAACATTTTGAACCCGGAAACGATGCGAAAAATGCCACCAATAATGAATAAGCAGCAAAAAATCACGGCCAATGAACCCATGCCTACGATGGGATTGACAATAAAACTGTACCCCAGCAATAACCATGCGACAGAAAAAAGAGCATAGGTAAATGTAGCTCTCAACGACTGTTTACCAGAAGTAATCAGACTGTAGATAGAATAGCAGCCACATAACAGAAACATAAACCCTGTTGCATAGCTCAAATAAATGCCCGCAGCGATTGGGTAAATAAGGCAGCAAAAACCACAAATCAGCAACAATGCAGCCATAATTGTAGCGTGTCTTCTATAATGAAGCCGTGCTTTTTCATTAAACGCTCTCAGGCTATACTGGTTAAAAACAAACATACTTCCTCCGTCACCTTAAAAATACTGCACTGTCACATGGCAATATAAACAGACATCATCAATATCACTCATGAGAAGACAATAGAACTTATCACCAGCACACGTAAATAAGAACACTGGAAGATGTTAATACACCTATTCCTACACACGTCAGAATTCTGACACGTGTAAGATTATGACCTCACTATTTACCCCGCACTCTGATTCCACCTTTTTATTTTATTTATTATGCTAGCTTCGTTCAGTGACATATACCCATTTCATTCAGGAGAAGGTAATGAAAAAGATTATTCTGGCAGGTCTGCTTGCAACGATGATGAGTTCTACTCCGGTACTGGCAGCGACAACTACCACACCAGCGCAAGCGGCGAGCGCAAATGTACAAAAAGAAGCAGCAGATATTATGCAGGTTGCAGTGAAAGGTACTAATGCGATGCGTGATATTCAGTTTGCAAGACTGGCCCTGTTTCATGGACAGCCTGACAGCGCCAAAAAATTAACGGATGACGCAGCCTCCCTGCTGGCGGGCGATAGCAGCGACTGGGCGAAGTTTGTCAAAACAGACGCCAAAGCGAAGATGATTGATGATCAATATGTGATTATTAATGCTACGGTAGCAGTATCAGAAGACTATATTGCCAGCCCGGAAAAAGAAACCGCGATCAAAACAGCGAATGGCAAAATGGCCAAAGGTGACTGGAAAGGTGCGGTGGATACCTTGCAACTGGCTGGAATCAGCGTGGCTCAGACGCAATACCTGATGCCGCTTAACCAGACTCGTAAAGCCGTTGCCAGCGCCGAAAAACTGCTGTCCTCTGGCAAATACTATGAGGCTAATCTGGCGCTCAAAGGTGCGGAAGAAGGTATTGTCATCGATAGTGAAGTGCTGGGTGCGGGCCAATAATACTCGCCACGCGGATTGCAGAAATAGTGATAGTCCTCTTCTGAACGGGTAGCAACGGCTACCCGTTCAGGCCAGTCAATGGCTGATTAAACTATCAATCTCAATCTCAATTTCCCGTACAACAGCAACAATTTTCTGTAATACCTCCTGGCGTAATGCCAGAGGCAGATTGTCTTGTTGCATTGACTCAAAAGGTTCACACAGCGTCTGAAGTGCGGTAATTCCCAGAATTTGAGCCGATCCGTGTAACCGATGGAGAGCGCGTAAAAATAACTGCGGTTCATCTTGTGCAACAGCGCTCTCAGCGGCTTGTAAATCGCTAACCGTCGCCTCGCGAAAGGTTTCCAGTATTTCGTTCATTAACGCGCGATCCCCGCCGGTATTTTCAGTCAGAACATTGAATTTCAAATGTCGGATAGCGCAGGGAGAGGAGTAACCCTTATCGATTTTGCTCAATTCGTGGGTCAACGTCTGAATCGCTACGGGCTTGAACAAGCACAAATTCATACCGCTTTGCAGACATTCCTCACGTGACTGCGGGAGCGCGCTGGCCGTCAGACCCCATATTTGTAACTGTGCATGTTGACGACGTAGCGAGGCAGCGAGCGTCAGCCCGTCTTTCTTCGGCATATTCACATCAGTTATCAACAAGTCGTATGATTTCTTGGCCAGTTTGTCTTCAGCTTCTTCGCCATCACAGGCTTCATCCACGCTGTAGCCAATGGCATTTAACTGGCGCTTGAGCAGCAGTCGATTGGTCGGGTGATCGTCGGCAATAAGGATGGAGAGACACGGTAGCGGCAACAACGCACCTGCTGTATCGCCATCAGGCGCTTTCGACTGTCGGGCGGTTTCCACCGACAGTGTCATCGTAAAGGTGGTCCCTTGCGACTGGCGGCTCGTCATCTTGAGCGTACCGCCCATCAAGGTCACCAGTTCTTTGCAAATAAACAACCCCAGACCTGAACCGGTTTGTTGGCGGCCTTTAGGCGTTTGAGCATAACGGTGGAATAGCCCAGCCTGCTCTTCTTCGCTAATACCGCAGCCCGTGTCGCTGATGGTGATCGTCAGGATGCCCTGATTACCGCCTTCAGGAGTCAGATGAGCCGTGACATGAATATGCCCCTGCTCGGTAAACTTCAGTGCGTTACCTACCAGGTTGGTGAGTATTTGTCGCAAAGCCTGCTGATCAATAAACACCCGCTCGTGAGCCGGCAGTTGGCTGATGCAGCAAAGGTTAATGCCTTTCTGCCGGGCTAATGCGTCAAAAGAGTGACACTGCAATTCGATGAGTTGCGAGAGATCTGTCCACTGAGGAATAACCTGATATTTACCGGACTCTATTTTATCAACGTCCAGAATCTTTCCGATCAGCCCCAGCAACGATTGGGCTGTCGCCCCCGTAAGCGCAATTGCCTCTTTCCGTTGCACAGCGCTGAGTTCTGAACTAGACAGCAATTCCAGAAAACCAACAATCGAACTCACTGGCGTGCGTAATTCATGACTCATGCTCGCAAGAAAGCGGCTTTTGGCTTTGGTTGCCTCAATGGCTTTATTCTTTTCGGCTTCCAGTTCAAGGGATAATACCTCTTTGAGATGAAGTTGCTCCTCCAGTAACCGCTGCGATTGCTTTCTTTTGCGTACTTCGCGAGACAGTGACAGTCCCCAGATGAGACTGATCGCAATAAGCAATAGCGCAAAAACCACCAGTTGATAGAACTGCTTGCTAAAACGGCTCCAGATATCGACCTGTGTATTGGAAATTTTCGACCACTTCTCTGTCATCTGCAAAATTTCACGTGGCGGTATGGCTTGCAGCGCCTTATCCATAACGGACTTTAGTATTGGCTGATGCGAAGAGATAGCAAAACTAACGGACGCTCCAGGCATATCAGGAAGTCGAAAGAAGTGCATATTTTTCTGGTAATAATGATCAATCATGAACCTCGCCGACAATTCTGTCGCGATTGCAGCATCTACTTTTCCCTCCTTGACCATTGCCATGGCAATGCTGGCAGTATCCGCATTCACCCAGGTTGCCTGCGGATAACGTTGCTTTAAGTCATTTGCCAGAATATGCCCGGCAGGCAGAGCAATACGTATCGGTTTTTCCAGTAGCGATTCAGGAGTTTCCTGGGAAGAAGTGATCATCACGAAAGTAACATTCATCACGGGTTCACTGAATGCGGTATCCCCCTGAAACTTATCGGTTCGGACGATAGTAGGAAACATATCCCATTGCAGGCCATTCATATGCTTCATCTGTTCGCTTTTTGAGCTGACCAGAATCGGTTCAAACTCAAGACCTGTTTGCAGATGAATAATATTAAGTAAATCACCAAGGATGCCGCGCAACTCACCACCGTGCCCTACAAGCGTGTAGGGCGGGTAATCCGGGTTAATCAATATTCGGATGCGATGCGTCGTTTTCAGCCATTCTTTTTCCTGAGCGTTGAAAGGAATGGGGGCATTAAGATAAGTCAAATTTCCGCGATTCAACCAGTTTTGCATCACCTGCATATGCGTTTCATTACTGATTGACGAAATAAAACTATCAAGTATTTTGCTTAATAGTGGCTGTGCTTCATTGACCACAAAAAAGTTATACTGTTTTTGCTTATCAAAATAGTGAGTTATGACGAGTGATTGGGAATAATATCTGGAGATACAATGACTGCTGGTAATATTATTACCAATAAAATAGTGGTTATCACCGTTCACAACTGACGCCATGGCTTGATGTTCATCGTCGTAAAATGAAATCTTAGCATTCGGGAAAGTCGCCTGAATAACATCAAGAAAGGGACAATCCCGCACACACGCGACGTTTACCTTTTGCTCCGTTGTCAGTGGTAGCATGGTGTTTTTTATTGACGTCACCAGCGTCGGCCATGTTTTCAGCAATGCCGCGGTACGCAGCAAATGCCCCCCCATGTCCTTTCGTCTGGATAACTGCGTTAACAATGTATCGACATCATTATTAGAGAGCGCAGCAAGCGCCTGCTCCTCATTATCATACTGTTTTATGGTAACTTTCACGTTGAGACTTTTTTGCATTAGCGCAAGGTAATCCGCGTTGACCCCACGATAATATTCGTTGCTATGTTGATAGACAATCGGAGAAACCTCCGGTAACCATGTCCCCACAACCAATGTTTTTTTATGCATTAACCAGTTTATTTCTTCGCTGGTTAAATTACTGTTTTGCACTGGTGTATTGTAGTTACTTTTCAATTCAAGTTGCTGAGCAGAACTGGCACCCACAGATAACCCGATGGCAAATATGGCCATCAGAAATACTAACAAGCGTACTTGCATATCCCTACCCTATTTTATTCCTTTGCGCATAATCATAAAGTTCCATTAATGATGAGCAATTTAACTTTTCCATTAAGCGACTTTTGTAGGTGCTGACTGTTTTATTGCTTATGTTCATTTTACTGGCAATGGTGCTGTAATCTATTCCGCTAAGAATATAGCGCAATACTTTCATTTCCTGTGCAGACAACGCATCAAGCTTGTCCTGCTCAGTAATGGATGTCCCCGTAAAATGTTCAAGTGAGAAAGGGAAATAGCTATAACCATTGTTGGCAGCGTCGATTGCGGCAAGAATATTGTTCATGCCCTCTTTTTTACTCACAAATCCGTTAGCACCGTACTCCGCGCTGCGTTTGCCATAAAAAATTTCATTTTTCGCTGAAATGATAATGATTACACCCGCATAGTGTCGCTTGCGTAATTGCTCCAGCACCTCAATGCCACTGATACCCGGAATATCGACATCAACAATCAACAGTTCCGGTTTGATTTTTTCCACGGCGTGTACCACCCCCTCTCCGCTGTCAAGCTCAGCGGTTACAGTGATACCGTTAGTTTCGAGTAAATTTCGGATGGCAATACGAGCCAATGGGTGATCATCAACGATTATCGCGTTCATAGCGTATGAGAATCCCGATAAAAAAGTGAGGCGATGCCTAATGAGCAGGTGAGGCTTCAATATTATAATTTACAGATTTCAGCCTTTAGACTGTAAACTCTAACATAGTCACTATGTGTATCATTATTAATTTTTATAAAAACAAGAGAAAATCGCCAATGAAACATCAAAGACCACAAAATTAACATTTTGAATATACCGAACACTCTAAACATTAACACGATATATAGGATACGTCCTACACATGTAAGAAAACCCTCTCATTTATTATCACCTGTTCTTAATGAAATAAAGAACAGAAACCAACCCGGGTTTTCACCCATATTAAGTTAACAAACTACATATAAAATCATATATTAAAAATAAATCCGGCCAGTGCGCTAAATATTGCCGCAGTAAACGTAAAGCCCCAGTAAACCCCACTCCATCTTGCCGCATTTGATCGTGTCTCTTCGTAATTCATCAAAATTGCGTTAGCTATCTGGAACCGATCGCCAGTTGGCTCGTTAAGTTCAGGCTGGAGGGAAGTACCCAGGCTATCCGTGCGCGGCCAGGATAAGGCAATCGTAGCGGCAATAATCAAAACAACGATGCAGATGATGGCGTAAATCGGCATCCTGATTGTGCGTACTGAATTTAAGGCCATGACCGCCTCCCGTGTTGTCCGGCGAAACCGGCGCTTCGGTTTGCGGCACATTTGATTACTATAGGTGACTGCATCATGGTATGACCTACGAAATTAGAGTGATGCGCTCCCTATGTGATAAATGAAAAAAGCTGCCATTAATTTCTATCAAGTATATTTTTCAAACTCACCTATTGCTATTAGATGTGGGCAGTGAAAATTTTCTATACTAGATAACAATTATTATATTTAACGTTCTCGATAGTATGCTTAATACACAGAAGTAATTATGTTTCTGCTGACATTTATTAAATAAGCCAAGCTTCTGATGCGATAACGTCAGTTGTTTGTCTTCGTGAGTTCAATTGTAGCGTGCAGGTAATGCAAGTAAGTGAGATAACCATCATGCAACTAAGTGAGCTAAAAATAGGTGAGAAGGATGCGGCAGGGATCGTCGTTTTCGATATTTATACAATAAACTCAAAATGTTATGCCGTATATCGCACCAAAGCTCGGGTTATGGTGCAATTCGCCGACGATCACACTCTCGCTGAATCACAACGACAAAAATTGGCCTCTCTGGCGGCACTGCGAGGGCAAATCAACAGCCTCATTGATGGCTGGTACAACAGTAAAAGCGATGAGCTGAAAAAAAGGGCAGAACATCTGGACCGCCGAGTTGCCGATGCACTGATCACTGCGCTGGAAGGGGATCAGCCTAATGCCTCAGAAATACTGACTGAAATTCGCAACGAAGTGATTGTCGACCGTAAATCGCGGGCTCGTTTTCTTTATCTTATATCGGCCTCACTTGCAGCCCTCATTTTCACCATTGCACTCGTTATAGTGTGTCTTATCCGCCATTCCCCAAATATTGAATATGGCGTTGCCGGTGGGATTTTAGGAGCCTTCTTCTCTATCAGTATCGGCATTCGCTCCCGCACTATCCGAACCGATCTCCACTGGCGCGATAATACCAGTGATGCCGTTCTTCGTGTTGCGGTGGGTATGATCGCCGGGTTTGTCATTGTTTGTCTTTATCGTCTGGGATTTATTGACTGGCTGAAATTTCCTCAGAGTTTAACGTCGAGTTTGTGGATGCCTAATTTCATATTGGGTTTCCTCGGAGGCTTCGCTGAACGATTAATTCCTGACCTCCTGTCCAAAGTCGCTTCTGGAAATGGCAGCGCTATTCCAGAGCAAGACGCGGCCGTTAACGCCAGTAAAAAACCAGTGGATACATCAACATCGGCATCGGTCTCTGGTACTGCTGTGGCAACAACATCGGTGCCACATGCCGAAGACAACATTGATTCTTGCCTCTGCGATGCTCAACCCGTTGCCGGCGAGGAAGTAACCCTGGATTCGGATCTACCTGTCGCAACAGGAGGCGTTACTCGCGAAAATGTCGCGCCATCACCACCGCCTCAGAGTAAGGGGGTATAAATCATGGCCTATTCTCTCACCTGGCTTCCCGATGTGATGGAGGCGGCTGGTCTCAAGGTTGCTGAGTGTCCCGGATGGCGGACGCGTGGGCGCGGCGACGTCGGGTCGATTCGCGGCGTGATGTGCCATCATACTGCCGGAGCCCCACAAGGCGTGATGCCCAGCCTCAATACGCTCATTAATGGGCGAGCCGCATCGGCAAATGCCCAGGCGCTTGCGGGCCCACTGGCGCAAATTGGGCTCGCGCGAGATGGTACGGTATTCATTGTCGCTGCGGGTCGAGCCAACCATGCAGGCGCAGGGAGTTGGCATGGCATTGACACCGGCAACAGTAGTTTCATTGGTATAGAGGCTGAAAATACGGGTGTCGGCGAACGGTGGTCAGAGGTGCAACTTGATGCGTATTATCGCTGTGTCGCAGCGATACTCAAATATATTGGCGCATCAGAAAACATGGCGTGCGGGCATAAAGAGTTCGCGCTGCCGCCAGGCAGGAAGAACGATCCGACTCTTGATATGGCAGTCTTTCGTAATCAGGTCGGCCAAATCTTACGCGGCACAGCACAAGTCCGTCCTGCGATTCCCGCGATGGACTCCAGCGGCAGATCTACGTTGCGACGCGGTGCTAAGGGCGATCTGGTCAAACAAATCCAAACCATCATTGAAATACCCGAGGACGGAATTTACGGCCCGCACACTGAGGCTGCTGTGCGTGTTTTTCAGCGCGATCACGACCTGGTACCGGACGGCATAGTTGGCCCCAAAACCTGGAACGTACTGCTTCAATTAGCTGTATTGCCAGCCGTGCAACGCATAATTACACCACCTGTTGGGGTGGCAAAATTTAAACCCGATCAAGCCTGTATTGACCTCATCAAACATTTTGAAAGCTGCGAATTAGAGGCCTATCCTGACCCAGGAAGCGGAGGCGAACCCTGGACTATCGGCTGGGGAAGTACGGGGCCAGATATTACTAAAGGGACCAAATGGACGCAGGCTGAATGTGACCAACGTTTTGCTAGCGATCTTGCAATTTACGGGAACAAGGTTGCTGCTCTGCTGGGTAACGCGGTGACATCTGTCCACCAGTTTGGTGCACTGACCAGCTTTGCTTACAACGCAGGTATAAATGCGCTCGCTGATTCAACACTGTTACGCAAGCACAAAGCGGGCAATTTTGAAGGAGCCGCAGAAGAATTTGGTCGTTGGGTTTATGGTTCAGGAAAGGTGCTGCCGGGCCTGATTCGCCGCCGCAAGGAAGAAGCGAAAATGTATCGATCATGATGAAGGAGGGTTCATTACCCAGCCCCCTCCTGAATCATACTTATATTTTCAGGGTGATTTTATGGCTATATAAAGGCCGTGGCAGAAATATTTCGCGATACCATTAATCGCGCTATCGGCTGGGTTATTCTATAGATACTGTTTTATAGGTCGGACAAGCACAGTGGAACGCCTTCGCAAAAACACATGAAAAGCCCTCAGCACAAGTTGAGGGCTTTTTTGCGCCAGTGATTACCCTGGGATACTCGGAATGACCAAATCAACATATTTTCCAGATAATAATAACAATTAAAGTTCACTTAAAACGATAACGATTATTCAAACCTCCCTTATTTATCCGCAGGATAATCGCGGTTGATCCAGGCGTGGTCATCTTCCCAGGTGAACATCCATTTGCGAACCGGTCCGGCCATGACGTTGAGGTAGTAGCTGTCATATCCCGCCATTGTCGCTACCGGGTGGTATCCCTTTGGCACCATCACCACATCGCGGTTGTAGACGGCCATGCACTCATCGAGCGTCCGGTCGTCGGTGTACACCCGCTGCATACAGAATCCCTGCTGCGGATTGAGGCGATGGTAATAGGTCTCCTCAAGATAGGTTTCCAGTGGCGGATTGTCGGTATCATGCTTATGGCTCGGATACGAGCTGGTGCAGCCTTCGTTGGTCCATACCTCCACCACCAGCAGGCTGTCAGCAGGTTTATCTTGCGGCAAGATGTTATGCACATAGCGCTGGTTATGCCCCTTGCCGCGTGCTTCACCGTCAATATCCTGTGGCGCAATTAGTCGCGTTGGATATGTCCCTTTACCCGGAGCCGCGCAGACCGCCAGCTCAAGCCTCGTCAGCGCGGTGACCTGCACTGTCTCTTGCGGGGTAACGTAAACCGCCCACGGTTTAATGCGTTCGAACGGGCTCATCCGCTCGCCGATATCCGTAAAGATTGCGCCCGGTGTGGTGATGGTTGCGCGTCCGGCCACCAGCACCAGACAACGCTCCTCACTGACGGCGGGCAGCGTGAGCAACTGCCCCTCTTCCAGTTCATACGCCTCAAAGCCGACATATCCCCAGCCTGCACCTTCCGGCGTCACCGACTGCGTGCGCCCTTGCGCGTTTGGCTGCTGCCAGCGTGATAATAAACGTGACATGTCACCTCCTCAGATAAGCCCGGCATCCCGCGCCAAACGGCTAAGGTTGTTATACCCCAGCCGCGCATAGGTCAGCGGATGCGCAATAGCCGGATCCTGCTCCGCCTCCACCACCAGCCAGCCCTGATACTGATTCGCCTTCAGTAATGCCATAATCGGCGGGTAGTCTACGCAACCGTCACCCGGCACGGTGAAAACGCCGCTCAGTACCGCATCAAGGAAGCTGGTTTTACGATTTTTCACATCCGCCAGCACATCGGCACGCACATCTTTGCAGTGAACATGGTTGATGCGCGATGCCCAGCGCTGCGCCACCGCCAGCGGATCGGCACCAGCAAAGGTCAGATGGCCGGTATCGAGCAGCAAACCAACCTCATCACCGGTGTGTGTCATCAGATTATCCACGTCTTCAGCGGATTCAATCACCGTCCCCATATGGTGATGGTAGGCAATTTGTACCCCCTGCTGCTGAGTGTAACGCGCAAACTCGGTGAGTTTTTCGCCATATTCTTGCCAGCGCGCCTGCGGGAAGCGCGGGCGCAGATGAACTGGCGTCTGCTGTTCACCATGAATACAGCCGCTCACTTCAGCAAACACCAGTACCTTCGCCCCCAGCTCACGCAGCAGCGTCAGGTGCGATTGCACCGCAGCAATCTCCTCCTCCACGCTGCGCTCCAGCAGGCGGCCTGAGTACCAGCCGGAAACCAGTTGCAGTCCGTGACGTTGCAGAATTGGCCCCAGCAGACGCGCTTCGCGCGGGAACTTGTTGCCCAGTTCGAACCCGGTAAACCCGGCCTCTTTGCCTTCACTCAGACAGGTATCAAGTGAGGTCTCCGCGCCCAGTGAAGGAAGGTCATCGTTGGTCCATGTCAGTGGGTTAATGCCTAATTGTACTGTCATTCTCTTCTCCAGAATTATGCTTGTCCGCGCTCACACCACCAGGCGATAAGCTGCAGGTAGTTGTCCCGAATACGTGTCACCAGTTGCGCATCGCCGATATCGTGTTTCAGCCACGCGCGGGAGGCGTCGCCAAAAAGCGTGCGTCCCACGGCAAATCCTTTCACCAGTTCATGGCCTGCAGCCGCCTTGAAATCAGCGCGCAGTTGCTCTGCCGGAGCGTCCAGCCCGAGGATCACCACCCCACGGCAGTGCGGATCGCGTCGCTCGATAATGTGACTCAGCGCCGTCCAGCCCGCAGATGTGAGCGGTGGCAGCTTCCACCAGTCGGGGTAAATCCCCAGGTTATAGAAGCGGGAAATGGCGCGCAGATAGAGCTCATCACTACGCGGCATACTGGCAGGCAGGATCACCTCCAGCAGTAGCTCATGTCCGGACTGGCAGCAGGCGTGGTAGACCTCGGCGATTTTCTGCTCCTGTTCCAGCCGCAGGGCGTGGGCATCTTCCGGATGGAAAAAGACCAGGCATTTCACCACATGTTCCTGCGGCCAGCTGATGAGCTGCGTGCCGATATTGCCGTGCTCCATCTCCAGCGGGCGCGAGCCCGGCAGTTCGATCGGACGACCTATCCACCAGCCTTCACCAGTGATTGAATTCAGCGCATCCTGACCAAACGTACCGTCGCACAGTAGCCCGGCCTTCCCTTCCAGTCCGGCGCTGTTTGCCGCTTCGCGACTGGCCTGCAGGATCAGCTGTTTTAGCGCCGGGATGCGTTTCAGCGAGGCACCGCACTGCATAGCCATCTCTTCAAGCTGACTGCGGTGATCGAATGCCATCACGCACAGTTCCGGCCATTCGCGGCGACGCGTCGTGACGCGGTGCAGATGGTTAAGACGCGGATCGATATCCGGGCGCAACACCTCTTCGGCACGGGAAAGATAATCATCCAGCTCCAGTTTGCTCGGCATCGCGGGCGCACAGCCATGGCGCGACACCACCAGCGCACCACAGGCGTTGGCATAGCGACAAGCCTGCTCCCAACCTTCATCATTGAGGTAGCCGCGCAGCAGGCCGGACATAAATGCATCGCCCGCCCCCAGCACGTTGAGCACCTCCACGCGCACGCCGGTCACCGTCAGGCCGTCATCAAGCCGTGGCGGAATGGCGTCGGTATACACCGAGCATCCAAGTGCCCCTCGCTTGCAAACCAACGTCGCCTTACTCACGGCCCGAACCTGCGCCAGCGCCTGCAGCGTATCGGTACTGCCGCCCGCGATATGAAACTCCTCCTCGGTGCCGACAATCACGTCGAAAAGGTGCAACACATCCTGCAACTGGTGAGTCACCTGCTCAGCGGCAATAAAGCGCGTTTCGCCGTCGCCTAAGGAGGTTAGCCCCCACAACACCGGGCGATAGTCGATATCCAGCGCCGTGCGCACACCGTGGCGGCGGGCGTAGTTCAGCGCCGTTAGCACCGCTTCGCGGGTTTGTGGATGAGAAAGATGTGTCCCGGTGATGGCAAGACAGCGTGCAGACGCGATGTACTGTTCATCGACATCACTGGCGACAATCGCCATATCCGCGCAGTTGTCACGGTAAAAAATCAGAGGAAAGGTGTCCCGGTCTTTAATGCCGAGTAGCACCAGCGCCGTCAGGCGCTCTTTATCGGTAATCAGGTGGCTGGTATCGCATCCGACCTGGTGTAATTCTTCACGCAGGAAGCGGCCCATATGTTCGTCGCCCACGCGCGCCAGCATTGACGAGCGCAGCCCCTGGCGCGCCGTGCCGTAGGCCACATTGCCCGACGAGCCACCAAGGTATTTGGCAAAGCTCGACACATCTTCCAGGCGCGCGCCAATCTGTTGACTGTAGAGGTCAACCGCCACGCGGCCCATGCATATCACATCAAACTGCTTTTCCACGTTGATACCTCTTCAGACAATGTCGTTCACGTTCAGCCAGCGACCTTCCAGGTGTGAGAGCGCAATGGCATCAAGCACGCGTGACACCTTCCAGCCCTCTTCGAAGTCCGGCCACATCGGCACATCGGCGGCAATGCCGTCTACCAGGTCACGTACCTCCACGGTTTTCTGGTCGTTAAAGCCGATGCCATGGCCCGCCCCCAGGCAAAATGCCGCATAGTCCGGATGCGCAGGCCCCACCAGCAGCGTGCGAAATCCCTGGCGGTTCACCGGATCGTCATGCAGATAGAGCTTCAGTTCTGCCATGCGCTCCTGGGTAAAACTGATGGCCCCTTTGGTTCCGGTAATCACATACGAGAGTCCCATTTTGCGGCCACAGGCAACGCGGGAGGTTTCAATCACCCCCTGCGCGCCGCCCGCAAAACGCACCATCGCGTGGGCCTGATCCTCGTTTTCCACCGTCACCCTTTGCGATGAACCAGCCTTCGCCGGGCGTTCCGGCACCACAATCTTCAAATCGCCACAAACCTGCTGGATATCACCGACCAGATACTGGGCCATATTGACGATATGCGCTGCCAGGTCGCCCAACGCCCCCAGCCCCGCCGTCTCTTTAAAGCAGTGCCAGTGAATAGGGGAAAGCGGGTCGGCCATATAGTCTTCGTTGTGGGTGCCGTAGAAATGGATCACCTCGCCGATCTCCCCGCGCTCAATAATCTCTTTCGCCAGCTTCGCGGTCGGGTTTTTCATGTAATTAAACCCCACCAGTGTTTTCACCCCGGCCTGCTTCGCCGCCTCAACCATCTCGCTGGCGTCATGGGCATTCAGCGCCAGCGGCTTTTCCGAGTAGACGTGTTTACCGTGGCGAATGGCCTCCAGCGCCATCTCTTTGTGCAGATGATTCGGCGAACAAATATCCACTACATCTATGGCCGGATCGGCCACCAGCGCGCGCCAGTCCCCGGTTGAACGGTTGAAGCCAAACGCCTGCGCCCGCTGAGCAGCCAGTTCCGGCGTGACTTCGGCAACCATTTCTCGCACCAGCTTGCCGCGCAGGTTGAACACCGTCGGCGCCTGGGCATAGGCGATGGCATGTGCCCTGCCGATGTACCCGGTGCCAATTAATCCAATGCGTACCTCTTTCATCATTTATCCCTCACAATGCGCCGCGACGGTTCTTGGCATAGGTATCAAACGCCACAGCCAGAACGATAATTAAACCGGTAATAATTTGCTGGTAGTAAGCCGAGACGTTCATCAGGACCAGGCCGTTAATCAGAATGCCCATGATGATTGAGCCGATAATGGTGCCGCCGATACGCCCGTATCCGCCCATCAACGACGTTCCGCCGATCACCACCGAGGCAATGACGCGCAGCTCAAACGAGATCCCGGCAACCGCCTCTGCGCTGCCCAGACGCGCACTGAGAATGAAGCCAGCCAACCCAGCAAGACAGCCGATCAGCACATAAACGCTCACCAGAACCCGCTTGACGTTAACTCCCGCCAGACGTGCCGCTTCCGGGTTGCCGCCAATGGCGTACACAAAGCGTCCCCAGCGGGTTTTATGCAGCGCCAGATAGCCGCCGATGGCCACCAGGGCGAAGATCCAGATCGGAATGGAGATGCCGAGCAGTTCGCCGCGTCCCCACCAGCGGTAGCCCGGATCGAAACCGGCGATCGGCGCACCATCGTTAACCACCAGCGTCAGACCGCGCCAGATGGTCATCCCACCGAGGGTAACGATAAACGGCGGCAGACGCAGGCGGGTAACGCCAAGGCCATGCAGAAAACCAATCGCAGTGCCCATCGCGAGGCAAATCCCCATCCCAACCAGCCAGCTCAAGCCGCCCCAGGCATTCGGGTCAACGGTGGTAAAGTTGTCGCCTTTAATCACATACGCTGCGGTCATGGCGCAGACTGCAAGAATGGAACCCACGGACAAGTCGATCCCGGCGGTCAGAATGACGAAGGTCATCCCCACGGCCATGATCCCGTAGATCGAGACTTCGGTCAGGATGTTGAAAATGTTGCGTTCAGAGAGAAAATTGCTGTTCTGCAACTGGAAGAAAATCAGCAGCAGGATCATGAAAATCAGCACGCCGAAACGCTCAAAAAAAGCGATGGGATCGAGACGTCCGGCGCGTTTACCCGGAGCCTGCGTTTTAGTAATTATCTGCGTCATGAGAAACTCCGTTATGCCGCGTTCAGGGCGTTGTGGTTGATGGCCATCATCGTCATAAGCCGCTCTTCGTTGGCGTCATCGCCGTGGATCTCGCCGGTCACCCGACCTTCACTCAGGGTGATGATCCGGTCAGAAACCGCCATCACTTCGGGTAGATCGGAGGAGATCACAATCACCGCCACGCCCTTTTTCGCCATTTCAAACAGCACCTGGTGCACTTCTGATTTAGTGCCGACGTCGATGCCGCGCGTCGGCTCATCGACGATCAGCACGCGGGGATTGAGCGCCATGCAGCGCGCGAGGATCACTTTTTGCTGGTTGCCACCGGATAGCTTGCGCACTTCCTGCGCGCTGTTGACCATTTTGATCTGCAGCGCCTGGCGGTAGGACTCAATCAGGGCATCCTCTTTGCGGGTGTTCACAAACCAGCGCCAGTGCAACAGAGAAGAGAGGCTGGAGAGCGACAGGTTGTCGCGAATAGACAGCCCGAGAACCGCCCCCTCTTTTTTGCGATCTTCAGGGACCATCGCTACCCCCTGATCCAGGGCGTACAGCGGATCGCGTGGCTGGTACGGCACGCCATCCAGTTCAAAATTGCCAGACGTAAAGGCGTCGGCACCAAACAGACACCGCGCGACTTCAGTGCGCCCGGCCCCCACCAGCCCGGCAATGCCTAACACTTCTCCGGCATGGACGTGAAAGCTGATGTCATGCAGCGCGATACCGTGCGGATCCAGCGGCGGTTTCTCGCGGCTTAACCCCTTTATCAAGAGGCGTACAGGTTTGTCCTGATGATGGGTTTCGCTCGAAGGGCGACGATTAAACGCCACGTCGCGCCCGACCATCAGCCGGATCAGCTGTTCTACCGTAGTCTCGGCAACCTCGCCGCTGCCGGTATAACGGCCATCCTGGAATACGGTGAATCGATCGCAGAGCTGGAACACTTCGTGTAAACGATGAGTGACATAAATAATGCTCACACCACGGCTTTTCAGCTCCCGCACCACCCGATGCAGGCTTTCCACTTCGCTGTCGCTCAGTGCGGCGGAAGGTTCGTCCATGATGATAAGCTTCGCATTGAGAGTTAGCGCCCGGGCAATTTCTACCATTTGCTGCTGCGCCACGCTCAGGCGGGCCACTGCCGTGGTCGGTGCCACGTTCAACTGCAGATAATCCAGAATTACCTGCGCTTCCTGATTTACCGCCTTTTCATCAACAATCAGATTGCGTTTGCGCGGCTCGCGCCCGAGGAACATATTCTCGGCAACGGTCATATTCGGCAGCAGGTTAAATTCCTGATAGATAGTGATAATGCCCTTGTTTTGCCGCTCGACCGGGGAGTCATCTACCGGTAACGTTTCACCGTTGAAGCTGATTTCACCGCGAGTTTGCGGCTGTGCGCCCGCCAGTGCCTTCAGCAAGGTTGATTTCCCCGCGCCGTTTTCGCCCAGCAGCGCGTGAATCTCACCTGTTCCGACGGTCAATTGCGCACTACTCAGCGCCCAGACGCCGGAAAAACTTTTTGCCAGGTCGGTCACATTCAATAAGGGTTGCGACATCAGCCTGCTCCTCCTTCATGGGGAGCCGCCGTAACAGCGGCTCCAGATAAATTAGTTACCGGCCTCATTAATACGCTCAGCCTGCTGCAGGGTCTCTTTGGTGATAAGCGTTGGTGGATAGTCCGCGCCGGTGATCGGTTTCTTCTCCCGCACGTTTGCCACCAGTTGGCTCATCGCCGTGGTTACCGCAAAGCCTGGACGCTGATCCGCCGTGACCGCCAGCCAGCCATCACGCACGCGCGCCAGCGCTTCCGGCACCGCATCGAAGCCCGTGACCAGTACTTCACCAGGCTTCATCCCTTGGGCTTGTAACGCTTCAATTGCCCCCAGCGCCATATCGTCGTTAGCAGAGAGGATCACCTGCGGACGTTTCGGCAGCGAAGGCAGTACGCTTTCAACAATGCGCATCCCTTCAGAACGCATCCAGTTACCCGTCTGATCGGCGACGATCTTGTATTTTTCGCCACCTGCTTTCAGGCTGTCGCGAATGCCTTTGGTGCGTTCGATGTTGGAGGACGATCCCGGCTGGCCGGTGAGCAGAATAATGTCAGCACCCTCGGGGAATTTGGTTTTCACAAAGTCGCCAATGACCTGGCCGCCTTTGTAATTGTTGGCACCGAAGTGCGGCACTTTTTTCTGGCTGTCAACGGAGCGGTCAAGCGTGACAACCGGCAGTTTTGCATCCTGGATTTCATCTACCGCGCTGGAGACGGCATTAACATCATTGGGGGAGACGATAAATCCCTGCGCCCCGCGAGTGATGGCGTTTTCCAGGTCAGCGACCTGTTTCGGCGAGCTACCCTGCCCGTCGAGAACCTGTAGATTTACGCCCATCTCTTTTGCGGCTTTCACCGCAGTGCGCTGCATGTGGACTTCAAACGGCATTGCCAGGTTTGGCGTGCTGAAAACAATTTGTTCGTTTTCAGCCATTGCTGCCCCGGAGGTCATGGCGATGAGGACAGCTAAGATCAGTTTTTTCATTATTATGTCTCTCTGTGTAGGGGGGTTGGGTATAACAATCAGAGGAGAACTTCACGCTGACTACGCAGTGATTCCAGCGCTTTATCAGCCAGATACAGCGCGCGCTCACCGTCGTCGCCGTTGCAATCCGGGACCGCCTCACCGCGCAGTACGGCAACAAAATGTTCCCATTCCGCGGCGTAAGCGGATTTGTAACGTTGCAGGAAGAAATGTTCTGGCAATGCGCTGGTGCAGCCGTTCTTAGCGTAGTGCTGCACCTGATTTTCCAGAATGTTGCCCGCGCACAGCAGCCCTTCAGAACCGTGCAGCTCCAGACGCTGGTCATAACCGTAAGAGGAGCGGCGGCTGTTGACGATGGTCGCCATCGCGCCGGAGGCATATTTCAGAACGATGAACGCGGTATCGATATCCCCCGCTTCACCAATCGCCGGATCCACCAGATTGCTGCCCTGGGCATACACAGACACCGGCTCTTCACCCATGATAAAACGCGCCATATCAAAATCGTGGATGGTCATATCGCGGAACATCCCACCGGACACGCGAACATATTCAGCCGGTGGCGGTGACGGGTCGCGGGAAATGATCAGCAGGGATTCAGGCTTACCGATACGCCCGGCCAGCGCATCTGTTTTCACGCGACGGAACTGCGGATCGAAGCGGCGGTTAAAACCGATAAACAGCGGTACGTCGTACTCTTTGACCACTTTCAGGCAATCGCGAACGCGGGCAAGATCAAGGTGTACCGGCTTTTCGCAGAAAATGGCTTTGCCGTGACGAGCGGCCAGTTCAATCAGATCTGCGTGGGTATCCGTGGCAGAGGCGATCAGCACGGCGTGAACGTTCGGGTCAGTCATCGCCTCATCCAGGCTCTGCAAGCGAGCCTGATACTGCGTGGCAAGACGGGTGGCAAACTCCTGATTCGGGTCGACAACGGACCAGAGTGTGGTGGCACTGTGACTGGCAATGTTAGCTGCATGTACCTGACCAATTCGGCCAGCGCCCAGTAAAGCAATGTTAAACATAACGGCTCCCGGTGTTGGTGAATGCGATGAACTAACGACACTATAAATAAAACATTTATTTCATTTTTATAAATAGTGAAAATTATGTTTTTGAGTGCAAGTTAACAGTTTTGAGATGAATGAGATAAAATCTGTTATCAATATCACAACATTACCGGGTGTCAGATACGATGATTCGCCCTCTCCCGGTCAGGAAGAGGGCAATGTGTGAAACAACAGGAAAAATGAAATGAAAATTTCGTTATGGCGGAAAAAACTAATACTGGCGCGCGTTTTTCACCTGCGCCAGGGTCTGCTCTGCAGCTTTGCGCACCGCTGGTGATTCTGCAGCCTGTGCATCGCCAGTTCGCCACCACGATGCGTAATCATGGGTCATGGTTTTCGGCAGCACTTTAATATCCAGCAGCGTTGGGCCGAGTTCGGCGCGTGAGGCTTCCAGCGCCGCCAGCAGGCTTTGCTCGTCATGAACCCGCCATGCACGACAGCCATAGCTTTCGGCATTTTGGGCAAAATCAACCTTCACCAGCGGCCCGTCCAACCGCCCGGTTTGCGGGTTGCGATGGCGGTTCTCTGTGCCAAAACTCCCCATTCCGTGGCCCATCTGTAGATTGTTAATACAGCCGAAACTGGCATTATCAAACAGCAGGATGGTGACTTTTATTCCCTCCTGCACGGCGGTTTGTAGCTCCGAGTGCAACATCATGTACGAACCATCCCCTACCATGGCGTACACCGGTTGCTGTGGCTTTGCCAGCTTCGCGCCTATAGCGGCAGCAATCTCATAACCCATACAGGAATAGCCGTATTCCAGGTGATAGCTGTCCGGCGTTTTAACCTGCCAGAGTCGCTGTAAATCCCCCGGTAACGATCCGGCCGCGCCCACCACGATGGCGTTATCTTCAATATGCTGGTTGATCAGTCCCAGCACCCGCGTCTGGGTCAGCCGGGTGTTGAGCGTGTCGCCATATTCCGCCAGTTGAGCATCAAGGTGTCCCGCCACTTCTGGTGCATCATCAGGATGCCATTCGCGCGCCCATAAACGACGACACTCTTCGCGCCAGGCCGATTGTGCCTGCGCGACCTCCGCCCCCCATTCGCTGCGGTAATCTTTCAACGCCCCGGTTAATGCCATCAGCCCGGTTTGGGCATCGGCAATCAGCGCAGTGGCATCCAGCTTCAGCGCGTCAAATTCCGCCACGTTCAGCAACAGAAACTCCACGTCCGGGTGCGAGAACAACGCCTTTGAACCGGTGGTAAAGTCGGTGAGGCGCGTGCCGATGCCAATGACCAGATCGGCCTGCGGCGCGAGCTGATTCGCCGCCATTCCTCCCGTCACGCCGATACCGCCCAGGTTAAGTGGGTGGTCACTTACCAGCGCGCCTTTTCCGGCTTGGGTTTCAGCAAAAGGCAGCGACAGCGTCTCAACAAACACGCGAAACGCTTCATGCGCGCCGGAGTAACGCACGCCACCACCACACACCACCAGCGGGCGCTGTTTACGGGCAATCAGCGCCCGGGCCATCTCCAGGCGCTGCGTGTCAGGCGGTCGGCGTTCAATGTGGTGGATACGGCGCGCGAAGAAGCTAAGCGGATACTCCCAGACCTCGCCCTGTACATCCTGCGGCAGACAAATCGTCACCGCGCCGGTGTCTGCGGGGTCAGTAAGCGTTCGCATCGCACTTAACATCGCACTCATTAACTGCTCCGGACGGTTAATGCGATCCCAATAACGGGAGACCGGGCGGAAGCAATCGTTGGTGCTGATACTGAGATCGTGGTACTGCTCAATTTGCTGTAATACCGGATCCGGCTGGCGGCTGGCGTAAACGTCCCCCGGCAACAGCAGCAGAGGAATGCGGTTCGCCGTCGCGGTTGCCGCCGCCGTCAGCATATTGGCCGCGCCTGGGCCTACCGACGATGTCACGGCCCAGATACGCTGTCGGCAATGTTGTTTGGCGAATCCGGTCGCCATATGCGCAATACCCTGCTCATTACAGCCCTGCATCATCTTCAGATGCCCGGCATCCTGCTCCAGCGCCTGGCCTATTCCGAGCACATTACCGTGACCAAAGATGGTCGCCACGCCCTCCACGAAGGGCGTTTCATGTCCATCAATGCAGACATATTGTTGGTTGAGAAATTTGACCAGCGCCTGGGCCATGGTCATACGTTCGGTTTGCATAGCACCTCCTGTCAACCCAGCGTCGGCATGGAGAACGCAGCGCCCGTGTCCTGCTGCATTTCCGGCCAGCGTGCGGTGACGGTTTTCATTCGAGTGTAGAAACGCACACCGTCGTTACCGTGAACGTTAAGCGCACCAAAGATGGAACGCTTCCAACCGCCAAAGCTGTGGAACGCCATCGGGACCGGGATCGGGACGTTCACCCCAACCATCCCAGCCTGAACCTCTTCACAGAAGCGACGCGAGCAGCCGCCGTCACGCGTAAAAATAGCCGTACCGTTACCATATTCATGGCGGTTAATCAGTTCTACCGCACTGGCGTAATCTGCTACCCGCACCACAGAAAGCACGGGTCCAAAAATCTCTTCTTTATAAATGGTCATCTCTGGCGTGACCTTATCGAACAACGTCGGCCCGACAAAATAGCCTTGCTCATGACCTTTGACGCTAAAACGCCGGCCATCTACGCGCAGACTGGCTCCTTGAGATTCCCCGCTATCGATATAGCCCAGCACTTTGCTGCGGTGCGTCGAGGAGATAAGCGGTCCCATTTCATTTTCCGGCGACTGGTCCAGACCGGGTCCGACGCGCAGTGTCGCAATCTGTTTTTCCAGTCGGGCACAGAGTTCATCCGCCGTTTCATCACCCACCGCAAGCACCACGGAAAGTGCCATGCAGCGTTCTCCCGCCGCGCCGTAAGCGGCCCCCATAATGGCGCTGGTCGCCATCTCCATGTCGGCATCCGGCATTAAAATACAGTGGTTTTTTGCCCCGCCCAGCGCCTGGCAGCGCTTGCCGTGGGCGGATGCGGTCTGATAAATGTATTCGGCAATCGGTGTGGAGCCGACAAAGCTCACGGCCTGCACGCGCGGGTCGGTCAGCAGCACGTCTACCGACTCCTTATCCCCCTGTACCACGTTGAACACGCCGTCCGGCAGCCCCGCCTGTTGCAGCAGTTTTGCCAGTTCGAGCACGAGAGAAGGATCTTTTTCCGACGGCTTCAGCACGAAGGTGTTGCCGGTCGCCAGCGCGATGGGGAACATCCACATCGGCACCATCGCCGGAAAGTTAAACGGCGTAATCCCGACGCACACGCCGAGCGGTTGCATCAGCGAGTGGCTGTCAACGCCGGTCCCCACGTTGGCGGAGTGCTCGCCTTTTTGCAGATGCGGGATACCGCAGGCAAATTCCACCACTTCCAGGCCACGAGTGATTTCACCGACGGCATCAGAGTACACTTTGCCATGTTCTTCGCTGATCAACCGGGCAAGCCGCGCCATATTCTCTTCCAGTAAGGCCTTAAAGCGAAACATCACTCGCGCACGTTTTAGTGGAGAATGCCGCGCCCATCCTAGAAAAGCGTCATGCGCCGCCGCAACGGCTTGTTCGGTTTCTTGTACCGAACTCATCACCACCTGGCGGATTTGTTCGCCGGTGGCTGGGTTGAAGATTGCCTGCACACGCTGGCCTGAACCGGTGACACATTCGCCGTGAATAAAATTCGCTACCGTCTCCATCCTTAACCTCTCGCTGTTGATACGTGACTGTTACCTGAACACTATCGTTATCTACACACTATATATGAAACAAATATTCCATTTTAAGTTGAAATAAAACAAATAATGATTAATGTGATCAAGGATGGGTTTTTATGTTAACGAGCGACATCACCAGATTCATCTGGCTATTCGCGCATTTCAAGCGAAGAGAGTATTGAAGTTTTTGTTTCATTTTTTATAGCAATTGAATGAGCAACATTTAAAAGACGCGGCTTTGCGTTTAGAATCATAAAACTATGCAACAGGAGGTAAAATGACGACAGCAACCAGCCTGAACGAGCTGCAGCAGCAAATCCGCGATCGCTACGATAGCCTGAGCAAGAGGCTGCAGCAGGTGTCCCGCTATGTGCTGGATAATACCAACAGCGTGGCCTTCGATACGGTTGCCGTCATTGCCGAACGTGCCGGGGTCCCGCCATCAACGCTGATCCGCTTTGCTAATGCCTTTGACTTCTCCGGTTTCAACGAAATGAAACAACTGTTTCGTATGAACCTGGTTGAAGAAACCGCCAGCTACAGCGACCGCGCGCGATTGTTTCGCGAAATGGAAAGCGAAGCTGTACCGGAGACCCCGCTGGACATCCTGCAGGAATTTGCCCGTTCGAATGCTCAGGCCTTACAGCAACTGGCGGCCCGCGCCGAACCAGAAATGCTGGAACGCGCCGTACAGCTGTTGAAAGAAGCCGACACGATTTACATCGCCGGTTTACGTCGCTCCTTTAGCGTGGCAGCCTATCTCACCTACGCCCTGAGCCATCTTGAGTGCCGCCCGATTCTGCTCGACGGGATGGGGGGAATGCTGCGCGAGCAGATAAACCGTATTAAAGCGAACGATATCGTGGTGTCGATCAGCTTCTCGCCTTACGCAGAAGAGACGGTGATGGTCAGCGAAACGGCGGCGAATGCGGGTGCCCGCCAGATTGTGATCACCGACAGCCAGATCAGTCCGCTGGCAACGTTCAGCGATCTTTGCTTTGTGGTAAAAGAGGCGCAGGTCGACGCATTTCGATCACAATCTGCAACGCTGTGCCTGGTGCAATCGTTAGTGGTGGCGCTGGCTTACAGATTAGGCGATGGGGGAAATGAAAAAAGCCGTTCGGTTGGGTAAGAACCTGTTGAAAGTAAACGACAATCGCGACGAATGCCAGACGTCATATTGTACAAAAAACAGGTATCTGACACGTCGCGAGCTCAATCACATTGAGCGCTTGCTTTGTTCCTTGCTGATCACATCCGCCAGGCGCTGAATCTGCTGTCCGCTGGCATCGAAATTACTCTCATCGAGCCAGATCTTGTAAGCTGCTTGTAGCGCTGGGTATTCACTGTCAATGATTGAATACCAGGCGGTATCCCGATTACGCTGATGCACGACAACTGCCTGACGAAATATCCCTTCGAAGCTGAAACCAAAGCGATTCGCAGCCTCACGAGAAGGCGCATTAAGCGCATCGCATTTCCATTCGAAACGGCGATAACCCAGCACCTCAAAAACATACTTCAACAACAGCGACATGACTTCCGTTGACAGCCGCGAGCGTTGCATACGTCGCGAATAGGTAACCCAGCCAACTTCTATCACGCCATTCGACGTATCAATGCGCATCAGCGCCAGCGTTCCAACAGCCTTCATACTGGCCAAATCGATCACGGCGTAATGCATAGGATCGGACTGTGCCTCAATCTTTGTTAAATAAGCAAACATTGAATCAAACGTTGTGAATGGCCCGGCGGCGAGATAGGTCCAGTCGCGAGAATCAGGGGCATCGCGATAGGCTTCATAGAGATCTTGCGCATGGCGCTCGGCATTTATCCGCTCGAGCTTACAATAGCGTCCTGTAATTTGTTGAGCCGCAGGAAACTGCGCACTTTGCCAGTTAGGTAATCCCACACCGATCGGCTGTTGGAATTCATTAAAGGTGGATGACATATTTTACCTCTTATATTAGCGCCAAACGACGCCAGAATAAGGGATGAATGAGTATGTAAAAAGAGCCACAATCGGTGTTTTTTATAGATCCACACTTTTGCGTTACATCAGCCACCAGACCACCTCTAAATAACATGCGCAAGGCGGCGGATACCGTCAACAATAGCCTCTGGTGGATGATTTGCAAAACCGATCATAACCCCCTGTCGAGATGCATCCCCATGATAATAATGACTCAATGACTGTATTCCCATACCAAGCATTCTGGCTTTTTCCTCGACTTCATTTCCAGTCACCCCATCATGCAGCCAGCACACAATATGAATCCCTGAATCAGAAGGCTGGATAGTCATTTTATCGGCAAGATAGTATTGAATCGCATTAACCAACACCGCCCTTCTCTCATAACACGCCTTACGGATTCGACGCACATGACTGGCATAGTGCCCATCTTCAATAAAACTCGCCAGCACGGCCTGTTCAAGATAGCTGGTCCCAATATCTGAAAAATATTTCGTCACGATAAACTGTTCTTTTAAACCAGGAGGAACAACTAAAAATCCTAAGCGAAACTCTGGGTACATCATTTTGGAGAATGTCCCGGAATAGATTACCCGCTGATGCTGGTCTAATCCCTGCAATGCTTGCAAAGAACGCTCGGCATAGCGAAATTCACTATTATAATCATCTTCAAATATCCATGCCCGATTTGACTTCGCCCATTCCAGTAGCTCAAGTCGCCGAGATAAACTCAGCGCCCCACTTAATGGGTATTGGTCTGAAGGAACGACATAAGCCAGTTTCGCGTGGGGGAAATGATTAATACCATATTGAACATTCATCCCCTCGCTATCCACTTGCACGGGTCTCACTATTGCCCCGGTTGACATAAATACCCCCCGAGCGCCTTTATAACCGGGGTCATCCAGCCAAACTTCATTTCCTTTTGAAAGCAGCGCCCGCGCAGTAATATTTAATGCCTGCTGAATACCGTTTACGATGATAATCTGATCTTCGCTACAGTTAACACCCCGTGTCGTTTTAATATAATGGCAAACTGCTTTCCTTAGGGGATAAAAACCACAGGGACTGGTGTGAGAACCCAACTGATGCCGGGATTGTCTCCAGACTCGTCCCAATAACTTTCCCCATAATGTATGTGGGAAGAGATCGGTACAACCAACGCCAACAGCAAAGAGCCGATTCAGTTCACGCCCTTCATAATCCCCTGACCACAATTCATGAACAGCAGTGATATCAGCATTTAACTGCCCATCAGACGGCTGCTCATTCTCCTGCATCATTTTGGGATAGTTATTGCTAATACTTCGGTCAGGAATATTTTGTGTGACAAATGTTCCGGCACCTTTCCGCGTCAGAATATACCCTTCATCTAATAAACGGTCATAACCGGCAATAACCGAGTTCCGTGAAATTGACATCATCTCAGACAACGCCCGGGTTGAGGGTATCTTCGTGCCTGACGGCAAGCGCCCCTCTACAATGGCGTTACGCAAAGCATGGTAGACCTGTTCCTTAATAACACCTTGTTCTAAAAAAAGCTCCTGAAATAAAGGGGCGTTGTTTTTTTTCATTGCTTTAGCTCTTCCGGAAAAAGTGGATCCTATCAATATATACAAAGTGTCTCTTTGCGGTGGTTCAAACACTAATTAGGATAACCACAAACAATACCACACTAACTAAAAATATCAGGAGACCTATGAATAACCAAAACACAGATGCACCGATTACTATCGAACCCGCCTCACAACAAGACTACGCTGGCTGGCTTCCTCTATGGCTAAACTACCAGATTTTTTACCGCACTGACATTTCAGACAAGGTAACGCAGTTAACCTGGGGGCGTTTTCACAATCCCGCGGAGCCAGTTTTTTGTGCTGTCGCGAAGTATGACGGTAAAATTGTTGGCCTGGTGCATTATCTCTTCCATCGCTCAACATGGTCTGAGACAGAATATTGCTATTTGGAAGACTTGTTTGTTAACGAGGATGCCCGAGGCAAACACATCGGCAAGCAGCTCATTGAGTATGTTCAGAAATGCGCCCATAAGCGCCATGCTTCAAGATTATACTGGCATACCCATGAAACTAACCTCCGTGGACAGCGCCTTTATGACTGGGTTGCCAGAAAAAGTGGGATGATCGAATATCAGATGTAGAATAAGCCGTGCATAATGCCATCTGCGACTCTGTTTCACAGGGCCGCAGGACGCGAGGCCTCCGCTTCGTCGGATGTCCTGAGCCGTTAAGCGCCCTGTCACCGTTGGAAATCAATATATGCCTGTCTACTATAAGATTTATAAATCAAACAAATATTATTTTTCAATGTGTTGACAAAATTTGTTTTTGTGAATTTTATTTCTTCGCAAAAATATTCTACACTTGTTTTTACGCATTTATTTATCAGGAACTTCCCATGAACGAACCGCCTGGACACATTAGTTCGTTGTTCAAAAACATATCAGCAACATTCTTTCTCATACTTTCGGGTGATAACAACTTCGACAATTTTATCTTTAGAAAAAATCAGATCCGCAGAAATTTCACGACTGCATAACCTGGTGTGAAGAAAACCCAGCCAACTTTAAAGCATCATTTTCATCATGAAAGGAGAAAATAAGGAGCCAGAATAGCAACTTACGCTACCTTTCTGGTCGTCAACGAAGCAATTGATTAATGGCGTAAAGTAAAATGAATCAGATACGAGAATCATTAAATAATGTTGATTTCCCTGATATAACTCCCGACTCATGGCCCTATCAGTCCTGGTGTTCCCCGGCAGACATTGACACCGATATAACTTGGTATTCTTTTACTGAGCTTGATTTAACTCTCAACGTTTGGCTGGGACATAACGCATTAATCCCTGTCAGGAAATCCATTTGGGGTTTTGTTTATGAAAATGAGCCCTTAGTCCAGATAAATATTAAAGATGATACTGCATTTATTGCAATAAATCGAAGATTCTATTCTTGGGTGATTATCGTTGCAGGAACTTACAACTTAAACATCAGCCTCGATTTATCCACAATATTTAAGCACTCGCCCTCAGCCGATACTGCTCTTTGTATGATTGCAAATAGAGTTGATACTAAATCAGTAGAGGTATCACTTAACACAGCAAAATCTTTCATGAACTTTGTTTTTTTCCATGAACTGGTTCATCTAATATGTCACCATCATGAATTTATTAAGAGTAATGGAAATCAACTGCCCTACATCAGGACTATGGAGTTTATTGCCGATTTTTTAGCTTTCGAAAATACACTAATGCCTTTAGCCGGAGATGATGCTTCGCACAAACGAAATGGGGAACTGGAGATCAGTACCGCCCGGTGCCTTGGTTTTATAATAGCATCATATTTTATCATCAAAGCAAAACAAATAAACACGTTAAACGTCTACCCTACGGTAAATGAAAGAACCATCTTATTGCTGAGTTATATACTATCCCCATATTTAAAAAGAAGCGAATGGACAAGCATACTATTGAAGCATGAGGCCAACGGGATAATGGATGCCTATACCCGGCGAGAAAAACTAGGCTTTGCCATGGATAATGATGATTTTATCATCGCTACTGATTATTCCACTTGCCATTGCAACTGTAGTAAATGCAGTGCTTTCGCTAAAGAGATATACACCAAAGCCAAACCATTAAACACCGAAGTATTAAACCATATGGATTTCTATACTGAATGCTTCTCTAAGAAGAGATATGCTCTTACCTATCCAGATCTGGATACAATCAACAATAAAACTTCTTATTTTTGTGGTTTAAAACACCCTGTGTTATTTTCATTAGAGAATTCAATTAAGAAATTAATTTAGTACACCAGATCACATTAACGTCATGCGTAAACTATAAAGACTCATCAGCACGGAACGCGGCCTGACCCCTGCGACTCTGGCACACCAGAGCCACAGGGGATAAACGCTAATCAGGCTTGACTGGGTAACGCAGTAATAGCATGCGAGTTTTTCACAGTCAGCGTCACCACCGCTGAACAAATCAGCGCCGCAATCATAAAGATAAATGCGCTGTTGTAGCTACCCCCGCTGCTTTGAATTAACCAGCCGATAACTGGTGCGGAAACGACCCCTGCCATCTGCCCACCAAAGTTAACGATACCCGATGCGCGGCCCATGATTTTGCTGGGGATGGTGTCCATCAAAATCCCCCAGAACGTCGCCATGGCGAAGAACATGAACAGTGCTGAAATGCACTGGTAAACCACCGCCATATCCGCACTGCTCACGCTGAAGGTCAGGTACAGGAAGCCAGCAGCAATAACAGACGTCACAACATAGAACATCTTACGCAGCGACTTGTATTTGTCGGAGCAATATCCACCGATCAGTGTTCCGCATGCGCCAAACAGGAAAGGAATTGCCGCCATCACGCCAGTCTTCGCCAGTGAGAATTCACGGACGGTGATCAGGTAACTTGGCAGCCAGGTTGAGAAGCCCCAGAAGGTAATGTCAAACAAGAACCAGATACCTGCCATCTGCCAGAGCACCGGCATTTTCAGCACGTCTTTGAAGGCAACAGCGCTGGTGTTTTGCAGGCCTCCCTGATCGTCAGCCGCCAGTTCTGCCAGATCTTGCTGAGTAATGGCTGGGTGATCTTTCGGATTGTCTCGCGTAAAGAAGTAGATGCCCGCCGCAACAAACAGGCCGGGAATACCGAGCACAATAAAGACCATATGCCAGCCAAATGCCCCAATGATACTTGCAGCGACAACCACCGCCAGTGCCGGGCCTAAGGTGTTCACCGTCGACTGAATCGCCGTCGCACGACCACGCTCTTTCGACGGGAAATAGGTCGAGATCATCTTCCAGGAAGCTGACGGAAAGCACCCTTCGCCGACGCCAAATAAAAAGCGAACGGCCAGCATCAGAGGAAGCGTCAGTACCGCACCGGTTAAGCTGGTGAAAATTGACCACCAGGCAATGCCAATTGCCATAATTTTACGCGAACCAAATTTATCCGCCAGTAAACCGCCGGGAATTTGAAATGCCGCGTAACCAATAAAGAAGGCGCTAATAATTAAACCTTGTTGCGTGGTATCAAGATTTAAGTCTTTACCGATATAAGGTAATGAAACACTCATAACCATACGGTCGAGAAAGGAAAGCAGCCACGCCATCCAGATCAATGACAGAACGGTATATCTTGCTTTCCAGGTCTTTGGCTTACCTGAAGGTAAAGATGTTTGTAGGTTCATTGTGATGTCCTTGGGGTGTAGTGATCTCTCGCGGCCAATAATGGTCGCGAGGGATCAACGCGTGTTGAGCGTTATTTATTAATATTGTTTTCTGATAACAGTACCGCTACAGGCATAGCTCTCTATGCCATTAATTAAAGCAATGCGCCCATTGACCATGACCAGTTCAATTCCTTCAGGATACTGATTAGGTTCAACAAACGTGCCTTTATCCGCAATAGTGTGCGGATCAAACATCACAATATCTGCAGCATAACCGACCTTAATCAGCCCGCGATCCTGCAAGCCCAATACCTCAGCAGGTTTTCCGGTCATTTTACGGATCGCCGCTTCCCAGCTCAGACATCCCTCTTCCCGCACATATTTACCGAGCACGCGAGGGAAAGCGCCAAACACGCGCGGGTGCGGCTTACCTGCGCCCATCAGGCCATCAGTACAAACGTTCTGTTCCGGCCTGCAAAGGAACTTAATCACGTGTTCTTCCGTACCGTAGAAATCGACCATCCCAACGGCATTTTCTTCTTCAAACAGCAGATCAAACGTAGCGTTGTAGGGATCTTTACCGCGCAGTTCACCCAACTGGACGAGGTTCAGGCCGACGGCATCCTGATTTTTTTCTGTCTTAACGCTGGTGACAAAAATCTGATCCAGACCGGCGAAGTCAATAAAGTTATCCCAGCCCGGAATGCCCTGTTGAATATCAGCGATCATTTTTTCCCGCAACTCAGGCGAGGCCAGACGCTCAAGCAATTTGTCGGTTCCGCCGGAGTGTACCCACGGTGGCAGGATCACGCCGAGCATAGTGCTGCCCGCGACGTACGGATACTGATCGTAAGAGATCCGAATGCCTTCCTCCTGCGCCTGCTCCAACATGCTCAGCATCCGATCAATCAGCGCCCAGTTTTTCTTGCCACAGACTTTCATATGCGAAATGTGCAGCCAGACGCCAGTTGCTGTGGCGATATCAATCAGTTCCTGGGTGGAGTTGATGATATCGTCAGCTTCACTGCGCTGGTGTACTACGAAGATCCCGTTGTATTTCGCCGTAACCTTGCACAGCTCAATCATTTCAGCGGTATCGCCAAAGGCGCACGGCATATAGATAAGCCCAGTGGACAGACCAAACGCCCCGGCTTTTAACTCCCGCTCGAGAACGTCGCACATCTTCGCCACGTCTTCACGGGTAGAAGGACGCCCGTCCAGTCCCATCGCTTCCATGCGCACATTGCCGTGCGGAACCAGATACGCGAGGTTGGTGGCCGGGTGACGGGAAGCCAACAAATTGAGATAACCGTCCGTATCTTTATATTTCCAGTCAATTTTGTCAGTGTCGCCATCAAGTCCGGCAATATTTTTACGCCAGGCCGGAATATATTCTTCAGGTAACGGCGCTAACGCCACACCATCCTGTCCTAATAATTCCGTGGTAATACCCTGACGAATTTTCGCCGACAGCGCGGGATTAATAATCGCTGATAAATCAGAATGCGTGTGGGTATCAATAAAACCCGGACAAATTACTTTTCCTGTTGCATCAATAATCTGTTCATTTACACCGACATCTATTTGGCCGATAGCCACAATACGACCTTCATCAATCATTACATCGGCAATCCTGCCTTCGCTGCCCGTCCCATCGATCACATTTCCGTTTTTGAAAATGGTTTTCATCGTTATTCTCCATTGCGGTGCCGATAAACGGCACCGCCTGTAGGGTAAGAGGTTTTTATCGTTATTTATGAATGACGATAGAGCGTCTGGATGATGCTGTAATATCCGCTGGCCGAACCGGTAAGTTGATCGATTTCAATAAACTCATCGATGGTGTGCGCCAGATTTTCACGCGAAGGGCCAAAACCGATGGTTTTGATGCCCACTTCGCCCGCATAGTGGCTACCGTTCGTGCAAAAAGAGTACTGGGTGATGGTGGGTTCAAACCCTGCCGCACGAACGCCGGTCAACGCGGCCTGCACAAATTCGTCGGACTCTTCGTAAACCCACCCAGGGAAGAAACGCTCGCCCTCAATGGTAGCGCCGGTATAGCAAGACTCCTGGCCCACAGCGTAGGAGACGCAGGCCTTAAACTGTGGGTCCTGAGCAACCAGTTCGGCAAGCGCGCTTTCCAGTGGTGCAATAACGCTTTCTTTGGTTTCGCCCACCAGCAGGCGACGATCATAGGTCGCGCGGCAATAATCTGGCACCACAGAAGCCCCCGGATACGGCGACGATTTAATGTCTGTCAGTTCCAGAATGCCAGGCCCTAACACCGGATGCGTTGGCGGGGTAATGGTACGAATTTTGTCGATCAGCTGCGCCATTTTATACACCGCGTTAATACCTGCCTGCGGGTTAGCGGAGTGCGCCGGTTTGCCAAACGTTTCAACAACAATTTCAGCGCGGCCACGCTGGCCAATTTTCAGATTCAATTCTGACGCTTCACCGATAATCACATAATCGGGTTTATAACGTTCGCTGACCAGGCGGGCGGCAATTCCTTCAAAGCACTCTTCATGTACGATGCAGGCCACGTAAATTTTACCGGCAAAATCACGCTGATTATCCTGGCCGAAAAATCCAACGGCAGAGATCATCGCCGCCACGGCGCCTTTCATGTCCGTTGTGCCACGGCCATAAATTTTGCCATCTTCAATGTCGCCGCCATACGGATTGTGGATCCACTTTTCCGGGTTCACAGGCACAGTATCAATATGGCCATCCAGCACCAGCGTTTTCCCCGGCTTGTTGCCGACAATGCCGCCAACAATGTTGCCGTACTTATCTACATGGATGTCATCAAACTGGTAATGCTCCATCATTATTTTTATTGCATTAACCACTTCCCCTTCCTGACCGGAATAACTTTTCTGCTGGATCAGTGCCTGGCAATTCTTAATGACTTCTTCAATACGGTTTGCAGATAACATGGTTTTCTCCGTTATGACTTTCAATCAGGAATGGATGAGTTAACGCCGGGGTACTGACCGCCCCAGACAATATCCAGATATTGTTGCGGATCGGTATCACCTTCCGTGCTTATCAACAGCACGCGCGAATGCACATCCAGCCCCAGTTGTTCACGCGTTTGCGCCAATGCAGGTGAGGTCATCAGCAGTGCCAGCAGACCAGTGGTCACGGCACCTGATTCACCGGAAGTAATTTGTGGATCGCCCGCTAACGGGTTACCTAGCATGCGCATCCCCAGTGCGGCGACTTCATCAGGACAAGAGGCAAATGCGGCGGCATAATCACGCAGCAGTTTCCAGCCGATGCTGTTGGCTTCACCGCAGGCAAGCCCGGCCATAACGGTCTGTAAATCCCCGCCTACAGCCACCGCATCGCCTTCTTTGGCAAGCGCTGAGCGATAGAGGCAATCGGCGATTAACGCCTCGGCGACAATCACTTTCGGGCGATTGTCACCCCAGGCTGCCGTCACCATTCCCTGCACCATCCCGGCAAATGAACCCACACCTGCCTGAACGAAGACGTGCGTCGGTGCAACCTGATGAAGTTGGTCCATCGCTTCCAGCATCAGGGTGCCGTAGCCTTGCATAATCCACTGCGGGATCTTTTCGTACCCTTCCCAGGCCGTATCCTGCACCACGATCCAGCCATGTTTTTCAGCCTGCTCTGCGGTCATACGTACAGCATCGTCGTAGTTCATATCGACAATTTCAGCCGTCGCGCCTTCATTGCGAATAGCGGTCAGACGCTGCTCAGATGAGCCTTTCGGCATGTAAACCACGGCATTTTGCTTGAGCTGTCGCGCCATCCACGCCACCCCGCGACCGTGATTGCCGTCGGTAGTCGTAGCAAACGTCACGGTTTTCAGGTCGTGACGCACCTCGTCACTGGTCATCACGTCGAAGGGTAATTCGCTGATATCCTTACCCACTAATTCCGCGATGTGGCATGCCATTGCGTAGGCTCCCCCCAACGCCTTAAAAGCTTTGAGACCAAAACGCTGAGATTCATCCTTCAGATAAATATTTTTAACGCCCAATTTTTGCGAAAGGGCCGGCAGCGAATACAGCGGCGTTGGCGCATAGCCTGGAATGGAGCGATGAAAATTCAGCGCTTTTACCAATTCCTGGCGACTAAACGGCGCCAGCGGCGCGTCGGGGCGTTCGGTAAACGGCGTCTGGTTGATAAAAAACGATACGTTTTCCTGCATCATAGAACCTCATTGTCCTGGTATTTCATTCCCTGTAATCGGTGTCATACAGAGAGCGTTAAGCGAGCGGTATTTCCTAATAGCAAAATGCTTACCAGTTTTTTATAAAACGACGAAATGATGAGAATATTTTTAATAACAGCTTTAAGTTCAACGAATTAAAAAATAGTACGCCAGCAAATGCAGTAAAAAAGAGTTACTGAGTTTATCGAGTTACTTTGATAAATTCTCACAAATGATAAATTGTGTGATCGCGGAAGATAAAACAAAAAATATATATAAAAACAGTGCAATAGATTGATTCCGCGCAAACCAACCTGGCCTTAATTCGCATATTTATCATTACCCTTGAGAAATTCGTTGCCCGCCGGAGAGATATCATGATTTCAGTACTCAGTAATATTCAGGACGATATCTGTAATTATGCTGACGCTATTTCTGGTATTACCGGGACGGATGTTGAAATCATTGATGAATCTTTAATGCGTATTGCGGGTACGGGGAAATACCGGCACATGCTCAATGAGAATGTGGCCAAAAATGGTTATATCTATCGTCATGTTCTGCAGGTGCGCGAAACGGTACTGATCAAAAATCCCGGCGAACATCCACTGTGCCAGCGCTGTGAAAAACATCGCTATTGTTCAGAAATGCTGGATTTGAATGCGCCCATTTTTCTCAATAATCGCGTCATTGGGGTGATCGGGATTATTTGTTCGACCCAGGCCCAGCGTGAAACGCTGCTCAGTCAGATTGATAAATTCATCACCTTCATTGAGCAAATCGCGGTCATGATCTCGAGCAAAGTCTTTGAATGCCTGGAGCGCTTACGCGCACAGGAGACGCTGGGCGCATTCCGCCGTCTGATCGATGCCATGGATCGCGGCGTCGTGGCGATTGATGGTCATGGCCGCATCTGGCATGCCAACCACTCCGCCGATCGCATCCTCAACCGGGAAGTTCAGGGATTACCCCTCACCATCGAAACCACTGGCGACAGCTTGTATGGCGATGAAGAAGCGTGGCTGACGCTCGAAGGTCAGAAACATCATGTATTGTGCAAGCAAATTTCACTCTCGTCGCAAGATAACGATCGGTTAACCATGATCATCTTCCGCGACGCCCATGACTACCTGAGCAGCATGACGATGCCGCCTTATGAGTCCGATACCCAGGTGCGTTTAATTGGTCATTCCCCCTCTATGGAGCAGCTCAGAAGTACCGTGGGAAAAATTGCGAACAGCTATGCCAGCGTGCTGGTAACCGGGGAGAGCGGATCGGGCAAAGAGGTGGTGGCATTTGCCATTCATCAGAGCAGTCCACGTAAAACCGCACCTTTCGTGACGATCAACTGCGCGGCCATCCCCGAACAGTTGCTGGAAAGCGAGTTGTTCGGCTACGTGCGCGGTGCGTTCAGCGGCGCGGACCCCAAAGGACGGATGGGCAAATTTGAACTGGCCAACGGCGGCAGCCTGTTCCTCGATGAAATAGGCGACATGCCGCTGCACCTGCAGGCTAAGTTACTCAGGGTCCTGCAGGAAAAAGCGATTACCCGGGTGGGCTCGAACAACACCATCGAAATTGATGTACGCATTATTGCGGCGACCAACAAAAACATTAACGCGATGGTCGAGAATAATCAGTTCCGCGAAGATCTTTTTTATCGTCTGAATGTGGTCCCGCTGGTACTCCCTTCCCTGCGGGAACGACGTGCGGATATCGCAGTCCTCGCACAATATTTTGCAGACGAGTTCTCAGCAAGCTACCAGCGCCCACCGCAAAAACTGCCCGATGATGTGATCAACCGCCTGTATGCCTGGCACTGGCCCGGTAACGTCCGCGAACTGCGTAACGTCATTGAATATATTTTTGTCATGCGCGGAGAAGCCGCCGGGATCAACGCCAGCCACCTGCCTCCATACCTGCTCACGGCGGCAGACAGCAGAAAACCCGCGATATCGGCACAACCTCGCCAACTGGCCAGCCAGGGAAAACAAGCCGAAAGAGCTGCCATTGAAAATGTCTTACAGCGCTTTGGCTCAAGCGTAGAGGGTAAGAAACAGGCGGCGACAGAACTGGGGATCAGTATCGCCACGCTATACCGAAAAATTAAGCTGTATGGGATGTAAGTCGCCATCCCGACTGGCTTTGGCATCGCTAAAACAGAAGCCCGCATAACGCGGGCTTCTGTTTGCATTAGATTTCCGGCTTATAGCGATACTGTTCAAAAGATTTCTGCGCTCTGCTATCAGCTTCTTCTAAGGCTGCGGGGGAAAGATTTTGCCGCGAAGCATCAAGCCCGGCCTGGGCATCAAAATTCCCGTTGGCAACGGCCACAGCATTCCAGATATAGGCTTGCGCATAGTCCTGAGCGACCCCTTTCCCTTCCAGGTACATCCTGCCCAATAGCCCCTGAGCCTCCGCGCTTCCCTTTTTGGCTGCGAGCTCAACATGTTCGGCGGCTTTCTTGTCATCCTGGGCGACGCCTTTCCCCTCCAGGTACATCAATCCAAGTTCCTTGTGAGACCCGGCATCACCCTGTGCGGCAGCCTTCTGGTTCCATTCAAACGCTTTTTTATCGTTCTGCGCGGTTCCTTCACCCTTTGAATACATCATGCCGAGCATCCCCTGAGCCAGCATATCCCCCTGGGTTGCCGCCTGATGAAACAACTCAAATGCTTTCTTGTAGTCCTGGGTGACGCCGACACTCTCCCCCAGGTAATACATCACGCCCAGCACGCCCTGAGACAGCGCATCGCCCTGGCTGGCTCCCTTGCTCAACAGCGCAAGGGCTTTGTTACGATCCATACCGACGCCATGCCCCTCAAAGTACCGCCTACCCAGCAGGCCCTGCGCTTTGGCATCTCCTTGTTCAGCCGCTTTACTCAAAGCCTTAATGGTGTTGTAGCCCTCAGACAGCGACTTTTTACTGTTGAGTACATGCTGCGCATCAGGATTTCCTTTATCAACAGCCTGATGTAGCCACTCTATCGCCAGATAGTTTCCGTGTTCAGCAGCGATGCTGAGCCACTCGACCGCTTGCTTATTGCCTTGTTCGGCTTCACGGCTAAATCTCTCAATAACCTTGTCGTCGCTTAAGTACGCTCCTTCACCCTCGAAATAAACTATGGCAAGAAAGTAACGTGCATCAAGATTTCCCTGTTCAGCCGCACGGGTCAGCCACTCGACGGCTTTCTTGTCATCACGCGCAACCCCTTTACCTTCACAGTACTGGACTCCGAGGTAGAACTGCGCATTTGCATCCCCCGCCTCAGCCCCTTGCTGTAAAACAGCAATCGGCTCTTTGTTCCACTCTTTTGTGTATCCTTGTGATGTTCCCGCGCCCCATAATAATCCGATAAAAGTGAAGGCGAGGAGAGGCCGAATGTTCATAAAACGTAATCCTTGTTAAGAAAAATGCACATAATGGAGATGACACCTCAAGAATCCAACCTATTTGACTGGCGGTTGCGATCCACATCAGAATTATTAACGGTTGACTGAAAAAAAATAAAAATAATTCGCTATGGATTCAGGTGATTCTGACAT